>NZ_BCVI01000001.1 GCF_001591665.1 Neobacillus soli NBRC 102451
AGATTCCTAAAACTAGTAACCCTAGTAATTGGACTGAAAATGAATACTTTTGCGAATATTAAAACAAAAAGTCGAAATTTGTAATAAAACTGTAATCCGCCTGTTATGACCATGTTATTTTAATTTTGTATATTAGGAATAACAAAGCACACTAGGGGGATTAAACAATATGTTAAAGAAAATCATCGTGGTCTTTATTATGACAATTACTTTTGGCGCATTGTTTACCACTATGGGTGATAAAGCAGAAGCGGCATATTATCATACAAAAGCAATTTCGGTTGCTAAAGCAAATCTTGGTGTTCCATATAGATGGGGCGGTTTGACACCACGTGGTTTTGACTGTTCAGGTCTTGTTAAGTATTCCTTCGGTAAGGCTGGAAAAACAATGCCGAGAACAGCATCTGATATGTTCTACAAAAAAGGATACCGTGTAAGTTCTTTAAAGGTAGGAGACTTGATGTTCTTTGGACCAAATAAGGCAAGTAAACCTACCCATGTAGCCATTTACATCGGATCCGGCAAGATGATCCAGGCTTCATCTTCAAAGGGCGTATCAATCACCTATACAAACAACAGCTATTGGAAAGCAAGATATATTGGGGCAAAACGTATATAAACAGTGGGTTATAATATTGAAAGAATAGAGCATCGGTATGCTTAACGAGTTCCGTAACCTATTGCAAACATTATAAATATTAAGGAAAATGACTATCAAAATGTATGTTAATTTGATAGTCATTTTTTTGTATATAGCGATTCCTTTGTAATTTCTCTTTAAATTTGTATATGAAATTGTATAATAAATTGTCAGGGTTGATATGAATCGTTCTTTTTTAGAGATTATGTGAACTGAGTAATAAAAAAGCAAGGATTCACTTTATACTACTGGATATAAACATTGAGGCATCTTGATTCATAAAAATACGATTACCATGATAAAATATCTTCATTTCAATTGATTTAAATCCTACTTCGGATAACCTTTTTTTCAGTTCTTCATGCGAAAAACCGTTATGAACTTTCGGATGATGTATTTTATCGTTTTTGTCAAAATCAATAATAATTAGCTTGCCACCATTATTTAAAATGTTGAACAATTCTTGTAAAATTTTTTTAGTATCCGGAATATGTAGAAGGACTAGTGACATTAAAACTATGTCTGCCTTAAGTTCAGGAGTTTCTAGAGTAAAATCTGAATAGAGCACTTTTGAATTGGAAATTCCTTTGTGAGAAATTTTAGCTTTCGCAACCTCCAACATTTGTTTTGATGAATCTACCAACAAAATCGAATCAACCAAATCTGATATTTCCAAACTAATTAGACCAGTACCACTCCCATAGTCTATTAAAGATTTTGATTTACTATTTTGTAATCCTGATCTTACTTCCTTAACTATAACCTTAGCTAATTCAATTCTTTCTTCTGTATCATATCTTTTTGCCATCTGTTCAAAAACATTATTTTCCATATTCCACTCCCCTAATTTATTAAATAAACTGATTAAATGAAAAAAGGTTAATTTTGTCATATTTATATTGTGGGTTAAAAGGTATATGAGCTGCTTTCGAGGGGATGAACCGGGGCATCAGTTTACTGTATGGTAAGGTCTGGCTATTTTTTTGTACTCTTCCTATTTTAATTATATCATACAAAAAATGGATAATATAGACTGTTTTTTCCCATGTACTACTGGTAAAATCAATAGAACATTAATGGTTGGGAGAGATGTAGAATGGGTTCTTTGGCTCTCGGTTTTCAGGAAATGGAAAAAACACAGCTTTTGCTCGTAGGCGGAAAAGGGTTGAATTTAGGGGAATTATCAAAAATTCAAGGATTACAAGTACCAAAGGGATTTTGTATTACAACAGTAGGATATCAAAAAGCCATCGAACAAAACGAAACGTTTCATGCTTTGTTGGATCGACTAACAATGCTAAAAGTAGAAGATCGAGATCAAATTGGTGAAATCAGCAGGAAGATTCGACAAATTATTATGGAAGTAGAAATTCCTTCCGATGTTGCGCGCGCAGTTGTTGACTATCTCCCCCAGTTTGGCGAGGAACATGCTTATGCAGTGCGTTCTAGTGCAACTGCTGAAGATTTACCACATGCCTCTTTTGCTGGTCAACAAGACACCTATTTAAATATCATCGGCAAAGAAGCCATTTTAAAGCATATCAGCAAATGTTGGGCTTCCTTGTTTACGGATCGGGCCGTGATTTACCGTATGCAAAACGGATTTGACCACAGACAAGTGTCTTTATCCGTTATCATTCAAAGGATGGTTTTCCCCCAGGCTTCAGGGATTTTATTTACCGCTGATCCGATTACTTCCAACCGAAAGTTACTATCGATCGATGCCAGTTTTGGACTTGGAGAAGCACTGGTCTCTGGTTTGGTATCTGCCGATTGTTACAAAGTAAAGGAACAAAACATCGTTGATAAGATGATAGCAACCAAAAAATTGGCTATCTACGGAAGAAAAGAAGGCGGAACAGAGACACACGAAATCGGTCCTGATCAGCAAAAGACTCAAACACTTACTGATCAACAAATTTTACAACTAGCACTCATCGGAAGACAGATCGAAGCTCATTTTGGCTGCCCGCAAGATATTGAATGGTGTTTGGTTGATGATACTTTTTATATTGTCCAGAGTCGTCCAATCACTACTCTTTTCCCCATCCCGGAAGCGAATGATCAAGAAAATCACGTTTACGTATCTGTTGGTCATCAACAAATGATGACCGACCCCATGAAACCATTGGGATTGTCTTTTTTCCTGTTAACGACTCCTGCACCAATGCGTAAAGCTGGTGGAAGGTTGTTTGTAGATGTCACACATCAACTGGCTTCACCTGTCAGTAGAAACATTTTATTAAATGCAATGGGACAACACGATCCGCTCATGAAAGATGCCCTTATGAACACACTTAAGCGAGGAGATTTTATAAAATCGTTACCAAATGATAATAAAGCACCGAGTCCCACCAAAGGCAATACAGAAATGCTGGAACAAATCGAAAACAATCCATCAATCGTTTCTGATTTGATTAAGCGCAGTCAAACATCCATAGAGGAGCTAAAACAAAACATCCAAACGAAATCAGGATCAGATTTAATTGATTTTATTCTAGAAGATATCCAGCAATTAAAGAAGATTTTATTTGACCCACAAAGTTCAGCTGTATTTATGGCTGCTATAAATGCTTCATCATGGATTAATGAAAAAATGAACGAGTGGTTAGGTGAAAAAAACGCAGCAGACACGCTTTCTCAATCTGTACCAAACAATATTACTTCGGAAATGGGTCTAGCACTATTGGATGTCGCAGATGTGATTCGTCCTTATCCAGAAGTCATTGATTATTTACAACATGTAAAAGATGATAACTTTTTGGATGAACTGGTTAAGTTTGATGGCGGACTGGAAGCTAAAGACGCTTTCAATGCCTTTCTCAACAAATATGGTATGCGATGTGCCGGAGAAATCGATATTACGAAAACTCGCTGGAGCGAAAAACCAACTACACTTGTCCCCTTGATTCTCAGTAACATCAAAAACTTTGAGCCGAATGCCAGCCATCGGAAATTTGAGCAAGGGCTTTGTTTTGCTTTGAAAAAAGAACAAGAGTTATTAGACCGATTGAAGCAATTACCGGATGGTGAACAAAAATCCAAAGAAACCAAACGTATGATTGACCGAATCCGGAATTTCATCGGGTATCGGGAATATCCAAAATACGGCATGATCAATCGCTACTTTGTTTATAAGCAGGCTTTACTGAAAGAAGCTGAAAAACTCGTACAAGAGGGCGTTATTCTTGAAAAAGAAGATATATACTATCTCACTTTTGAAGAACTTGGCGAAGTCATACGTACAAATAAACTGGATTACAAGATCATCAGCAAACGAGCATACGAGTACAAATTATATGAAAAATTAACTCCGCCACGTGTTATCACGTCTGAGGGTGAAACGCTCTCCGGTAAGTACAAACGAGAAAATCTCCCAGTTAAAGCTATTGCGGGTCTACCTGTTTCTTCCGGATTTATAGAGGGACGCGCTCGTGTCATTTTAAACATGGAAGATGCTGATTTAGAAGATGGAGATATATTAGTCACGACCTTTACTGACCCTAGCTGGACACCAGTGTTTGTATCGATAAAAGGCCTAGTCACCGAAGTTGGTGGACTAATGACCCATGGAGCAGTTATCGCGCGTGAATATGGGTTACCAGCAGTTGTTGGGGTGGAAAATGCCACCAAACTCATAAAAGATGGGCAACGAATTCGCGTGCATGGGACAGAAGGGTATATCGAAATAATGTAATTGCTGAATACGTCCAGATTTAATTAGTAACACCGCTCCAGTGGTTACCAGAGCGGTGTCTTACAATCTTTCCATTGGGACAAAAAATTGAAGCCAACTTTATCGGTCGTGCATACTTACAATTGATAGTTACCGATCCAACGCCAATCATTACATAAATATGGCCGATTTTCCAAATTGTCCTACAAATTTAGTTACATTTTGGCGTGTGATTTCAGGTTTTGCGATAGGAAATGGAACCCGTTACGGTATGCCGGTGCTCTTTTTTATGCCTTTCAAAAGGAATGGTAAAGTCTATTTTAGTAAGTCCATAATACTTTCATATATTTAGCTATGTAAGGGTATCCTAAGGTTTCGACTTGGATACCCTTTTTCATATATTTTTAAGAGATTCTTATTCCAAACCTTCAGTGTAAACGGCAATTAAAACAACTGCAACATCATCTCCGATATTTTTAACAAAGTGAGGGACACTTGCACACCAACTAAAAGTATCTCCTGCTTCAAGGATAAATGAGTCTTCTCCTTGTTCTGCAAGAATTTTTCCCTTGAGGACTAAATGGCATTCTTCACCTTCATGTGCTTTTTTTTCTCCTGTCGAAGCCCCAGGGGGAAATTCAACCAGTCGTATACTTAAACCGCCTCTAGCAGCTAAATGCTCCACCTTTAAATTTGAATCCTTAGAAATAGTGAATTCTCTTTCGTCTTTTCTAATGACACTCATATGCTGGTCTTTTTCTAAAAGCAGATATGGTAAAGGAACCTTTAAGAAATTTGCAATGGTTTGTAGCGTACTAATTGATGGGGATGTGTTGTTGTTTTCAACATTGCTTATAAAACCCTTTGAAAGACCCGTTTCTTCACACATTTTTGCAATCGTTATTTTTTTTCTATTTCTAATGGTACGAATTTTAGAACCAATATCCACTTTCATCACCTCAAAAGTTTCTTTATAGTGAACTTAATTACATATTAACAAAAAAATAGTTGACTTGCTATACTTATTGTTGATATTATTTAGGAAACAAATATTCATATAGGGAAACAATAAATAAAAGTTAAACGCTAATTTTAAATATTCATATTTCTAATATGAAACATTTGTTTTAAAATAAAATATTGCTTTTAACTAAAAATACGCTTGTTTTAGGGGGATTACTGTATGGAAGCCTCAATGATTTATGAGCTTCGCCGTCCAAAGAATATTGTTCCAGATAAGAAATATCCTGCATTGTTTGTCATGCATGGTATTGGTAGTAATGAACAAAATATGCTGTCATTGGTTGATGGATTAGGGGATTTCTTTTATATCTTTAGTGTTAGAGGGCATTTACCTCAGGGACCAGGATTTGCATACTTTACAATTCAAGGATATGGCAAACCACATCGTGAAGTTTTCGATGAGGGAATCAATAAATTAACGAACTTTATTGATTATGCCACTGAAAAGTATCCACTAGATTTAAGCCAATTATACTTGCTAGGTTTTAGCCAGGGTGCGATTGTTTCGATGACATTAGCGCTAACACTTGGAAAAAAAATAAAGGGTGTTGTCGCTCTAAGTGGATATATTCCTATGTTTGTTAAAGAAGAATACAACATAAATCCTGGCAATAATTTATCTGTGTTTATCTCACATGGGGAATTCGATCAGGTCTTGCCATTGGAATGGGGTAAAGAAAATGTCGAGTATTTTACAAAGTTAGGCACTCCTGTGACTTTTAAAACTTATCCTGAAGGACATACAGTTTCAAGGGAGAATCTACATGATTTCCAAGCATGGATTTTGAATGATTTACAAAGATAAGAAATCCCGAAAGCAAATAAAATAATATGGAGGGTACAAAGATGCTGCCATCTTTTTTTATCGCACATGGTGCACCGTTACTTGCAATTGAGAATAATGAGTATACAAAGTTTTTAAATCAATTAGGGCAAACGTTGCCCCGCCCAAAGGCAATTGTCTTGTTTTCGGCTCATTGGGAGTCTAGAATCCAAAAGGTAAGCAAGGTCGACCACTATAGTACGATTTATGATTTCGGTGGATTTGACCCAGCTCTATATCGTATTCAATATCCCGCCCACGGAAATCAAGAGATTTCAAAACAAATAGAGGATTTATTCACAATAAATGGAGTTCCATTTGAACTTGAATCAGATCGTGGCTTGGATCATGGGGCATGGGTTGTCCTTCGAATGCTTTATCCTAATGCGGATATTCCGGTCATCGCTATGTCTGTCAATTCTAAACTTTCTCCAGAGGAGCAATATAAAATTGGTAAAGCATTATCGGAATTAAGAGCTAGTGACATGTTAATTATTGCGAGTGGAGGAACAGTGCACAACCTTGGAGGATTAAAGTGGTCAGATAATGGTCAGGTTGATCAGTGGGCACTAGAATTTGATGATTGGTTAGCACATCATTTGAACAAATGGGACCTTCCATCGCTATTTAAATACGAGTCACTGGCACCGAATGCAAAATTGGCGGTTCCGCCATATGGGAAAGAACACTTTATTCCCATTTTTTATGCAATGGGTGCTGCAGACAATCATCAAAAAGCTACTTTACTACATCGCAGCTTTCGGTATGGAAATCTTAGTCACAGTATTTGGCAGTTTGAGTGATTCTAAGAAAATTGGGTTAATTCACCCGCTTATCTCTAATTATAAATATCTGAATTAGAGAGTTAATGATTTAAAAAGTAATGGCGAAATAATATTTTGGAGGAATAAACAATGCAATTAAAAAGTGAAGTTGGCGCAGTTATTTTACGTATCATGCTAGGTGTAATATTTTTCATTCATGGATTAGTAAAATTTCAAGGAGGAATTGAGAATATAGCAGGTTGGTTTGGAAGTATTGGATTACCAGGGTTTTTGGCTTACCTAGTTGCTGGTATTGAAGTGCTTGGTGGGATTGCATTAATTGTAGGATTTGGAACCCGTATTGTATCAGCGTTGTTTGTATTTTTAATGATTGGGGCAATAATAAAAGTAAAGCTAGCAGCTGGTTTCTTAGGCAATGCTAATATGGCGGGATATGAATTAGAACTAGCGTATTTAGCAATGGCACTATTCCTAGCTATAAATGGAAGTAAACATTTTTCATTAGGTCAAATTTTTAGTAAAAACGAATCATCACAAATGTGAATGCAATGCTTGACCAAGTGAATGCTTGGAGAGGCGCACTAAAAAATTTGCGATAAACCTGCGAGACATGGAAATAAGATTTTTGTAAAACTTTGTTTTTTACTTTCAACGGGGAAAAAGAGGGTGTCCAATATAAATGCATTTTGGACACCCTCTTTTTTCTAAAGGTATTCATGAATTACACAAAAAACACAAACTAAAAGGTGCAATATATTTAGTTGGACCAATATGTAAACGAACGTTGAATTGAATGAGTATAAATGATGAAAACAGCCTTTACAAGCAGGGCTTTTTTTTATATATTAATAATTTTGCACCTTGGAGAGAAAGACTTTTGTTGCCCATACAGGGTAAGGGAAAATCAACCATTAAAAGAAAAAGAAGCTAGCAATAAATTGTTAGCATCTATATTAATTTGGCTCTACATGGACATGAACATCATATACTCCATAATTTTTTATCATGACTTTTTCAACATGGGTAGATATATCATGGGCTTCTTTAATATCCAACGTAGAATTAACAAGAATCACAACATCAATTACTTCATTATTGCCGTAGTTTCTACCTTTAATTTCCTTTATTCCTTTAACTCCATCTACTTTTGTGATTTCATCGTGATAAAGTTGAATTTTACTTTCATCAAAACCATCTGAAAGTTCATGGGAAGCTTGTTTAAAGATATCCCAAGCTGTTTTACAGATTAATAGCCCTACAATAATGGCAGTTACCGTATCAAGCCAAGCCATATTTAATTGAGAAGCGAATATACCTACTGCTGTTCCTATACTCACCCAAGCATCTGAAATGTTATCTTTTGCTGCTGCCATTACGGATTTGCTATTAATTTTAATAGCTAATTTTTTGTTGTAACGATAAACAAAATACATGGCTAGTGCAGAAAAAACACCTACATAAGCCGCCATAATATCAGGAGACTCTTTTTCTCCTTGAAACATAGAGGTGATAGCATCAACCAACACTTGAAGGCCCACTGCTGCCATAATAAAAGAAGCGACCATTGATGCAATGGTTTCACTTTTCCAATGTCCATACCCATGGTCTTTATCAGGTGGTCTTTGTGATAACTTGAGTCCGATGAGTACGGCAATAGATGCAATGATATCGGTTGTATTATTTAGGCCATCTGCTTTTAATGCAGCGGAGTTACTTATAAATCCAAAAACTAATTTTATGATAGAAAGACATATGTAAGCAATAATACTAATTATTGCGCCACGTTCTCCTAATTTAAGATCTTTATATTTTTGCTCTTCCATTCTACTTGCCCCCCATAAGCACTTAACTATGATACAACTAAAAATATGGGTGGGTCTAGAGCAACCTTTTTGTATCGTTTTATATAAGTAGGCGATATACAAGTAAGTTGTATTAGGGAAAAGGATTCTCCTAATTTCCCTTATTAAAACGAGTTAACACCTACTAGTTGAAAAGCCAATAAAAAAACAGAGGTACCTGTAAAAAAGCATCCCTGTTTAATTTTATTGAATAGAATTATTTATTTTCACAACAATGAGCCTGTAGGCTGTTGGAAATACTGTCAAATCATTTGGTTTTTAGAATCTGCGTCTTCTTCTTTCAATTTCGATTTCAAACCGTCTTCTTCTTTCAATTTCAATTTCAAACCGTCTTCTTCTCTCAATTTCGATTTCAATTTCAATGGGGACAAACCGTCTTCTTCTAAAGCCATCACGAAAAAACATGTCTCTTCGATTAAATCCCATAAATGTCATTTAATTCAACCTCCTTTCATTTCAGAATTTTAAATTAAACAGGACAGATTAAAGCAATCTGCCCCGTTTTTCAAAATTTTTAGTAGCCCATGAAAGAAGTTCCTACAATGATAAGTAGGATGAACAATACAACAATTAACGCAAAACCGCTAACCATTCCATCACCCATGTATAACACCTCCCTGCAAATGTTTGGAATTTAAGTGGAAAAAAACTCCACTATTTATATATATTTCTTACGTCAAAGGATGATTGGACTAGCATCATCGGCAAGGAAAAAATCAGCTAATTGTTTAAACAGTTTTTAAAAATGAAAAGAAGCATCTGCAATTCATGCAAATGCCTCTTCAGAGGTAATAATATTTTAGTGAGTAAGGATGACATTTCAACGGATGCTCTTAATCGCTAGGACTAGTTTTGCCGCTATATTTATGAGAATGAGGATGGTGTCCATTAACTGTCGTGACGCCTTGAAAATTATGAAAATGCCCTCCATTGGGCAAAGGAATTGCTGGCCCAGTAACGCCTCGAATTTCATGTTTATGCCCATCATTCAAGAAAGTGACGGTAAAGTATTTATGGTTATGGGGCACTCCAGTGGGAGCGGGTTCAGTTGTACCGGCATATCGATGATCATGCCCATCATTAAAAGAGGTTACACCTGAAAAATGATGTCTATGTAGTGGTCTACCGTCCCATGAAGTTAGAAATAATGTATGAGAATGCTCAGAATCCATATTTGAACCATCTGAATGAACAACAAACCCAGTAACCGATATATTCATATGTTTTACCACCTTTATTATTCTTTTAGTACACTTTATGAAAATGGACCCAAAATAATAACTATGACGAGTTTTTTACTAAATATAAAATTTTAATTGGTTACATTTTTAAATAAAGAGTACTCATAGATGTAACAAATATTGAAAATCGCTAATTGACAATCGTTATCATTTGAATTAAGATAATAAATGAGGAATTGATATTGAAAATCGTTATCAATTAAAGATAAAGTTTCTACAAGGAGGAACTAATGGGCAAGAATCTATTATTTAAGATATCTATCCTTCTATTAATCATCGGATTTGGAATACATAACTCCGCAATGGCGGCTGGAAGTCCTAGTGAAGATATAAAAAAAGCTGAAGTATCTATTGATCAAGCCATCGATTTTGCTTCCAAAGGGAACCTTTCGGACGCAGAAAAGGCTTACAGTCAATTTAATAAAATCTGGAGACAAATTGAAGAAGGGATTAAAGCTAATTCAGCAACTGCTTATCGAGACATTGAATCAAACATGGGAAAAGTGGTTTATGCCTTCACATTAAAAAAGCAGGATCAAGTTTTACGGGCCTTACAAGATCTAAAAGCTGTGAATGAAAAGGTAGCTAGTGGCGGTTACCCAAAAGAACCGGGTTTTAAGAAAGAAGATATTTCTTTAGATGATTTTATCCTACTCCTTCAAGATACAAAGAAGGAAGTTAGTGAGCAAAATCAAACTGGGGCTTTGGCAAGTATAAAGCAGGCGAGTGGTAGCTGGTTAAGCGTAGAGGGAGTAGTTGTTGCGCAATCTGCTTCCGTTTATAGTGATACTGAAAGGGATTTGGTTACCGTCCAAGCCATGCTTGCTGCCAACCCGCCGAATAATAAAGAAGCTAATCAAACAATCGACACCATGGTAAAATACCTAACCCCTTTAGCTAACAAATCCGAGTACACTTATTGGGATGCAGCAATGATTCTGATTCGTGAAGGTTTAGAAGCTTTACTTGTTGTAATCGCACTTATGTCATTTGTTAAAAAATCAGGCGAAACAAAGGGAAAAGGCTGGATCTGGACTGGAGTATTAGGGGGGCTAGGGGTTAGTTTGATACTTGCCCTTGTTGTGAAATTTGTGATTTCATCTGGTGCCTTTGGAAATAATAATGCACTGATTGCTGGATGGACAGGGGTTTTTGCAGCTGTAATGTTATTGTATATGAGCTATTGGCTGCACAGTCAATCCAATATCGCTGATTGGAATCGGTATATTCGTGAGAAAAGTCAAACCGCATTAACAACTGGTAAACTCGTTTCGCTAGGGGTACTTGCCTTTCTTGCGGTATTTCGCGAAGGAACAGAAACGGTATTGTTTTATATCGGTATGGCAAGCCAAATTAAACTCCAGTCTTTATTCATTGGTTTTCTCATCGGCGCGGCTATACTTGGAATCCTTGCCTATTTGATGGTATTTGTAGGTTTAAAATTACCGCTGCGACCGTTTTTTATGGTATCGAGTGTGATTGTCTTTTATCTATGTATTAAGTTTACAGGAATGGGGATTCACAGCCTGCAACTAGCCGGTTTTATTCCAACAACTAACGCTCAAAGTATCCCAAGCATCGAATTTTTCGCCTTATACCCTTCTTGGGAAAGCACCATTCCGCAAGTAATTCTGGTTCTTGGTGCTGTGATTATTATTTTATCGAAGAAAATGAAAAGTAAAAAGCTGATAGCAGCAAACAATAATTAATAGAGAAAGTAGGAACTTTTTATGAAAAAGTTTAGCTCAATGGTTTTAGCAATTGGTCTTGGAAGTGCACTAGTATTAGCTGGTTGTAGTTCAAATAATAGTAAGGTTTCTGATGGAGTTAATAAAATGCTGGATACAACAGAGCAATTGTCAAAAGCAATTGATAGCGGCGACCAGGCAAAGGTAAAAGAAGTGGGACCGAAATTAGAAGATCAATGGGCAACATTTGAAGACGATGTAAAAAAGGATAACAAAGAGCTTTATGGAACAATCGAACAATATCTTGATCCAACAATTGCAGGCTCGGAAGCATCTACACTTGATAAAGAAGCTTTAGGTACTTTGAATGATAAACTTACGGATGCCCTTAAAGAATTAGCAAATAAGACGAAATAGAATGAATATACAAAGCAGGAGGCATTGAAAAGTAACTCTAATAATACTTCATATTCTGAGGAATATATGCATTCTTTAAGAATAATACTTATGTAAGAAAGAGGCTGGCAGCCATCAAAGTTTGCCAGCTTCTTTTTTTTGCTACTAAAATGAGTAATAATCTCCCCTTGAATTAAGTTACACTTCTTCAAACGATCGTAAAAAATGAATATTATTTGAACAATCAATAAGCTCAATACTATCAACAGACTATTATGTTATCGTAATTCTATTACAACAAAGTTTAGGGTGATTTTATGTATAATTTAATTAGCCAAATAAGTTCTCTCCTAAGTCAACCATTTTTTACTATGGCCAATAGTTTGGAAACCTGGCCGATTGTATTTGCATTAATATTAGGTCTTGTCGGGGCACTCGCACCATGCCAGCTTACGGGCAATATAAGTGCAATTATGTTGTATGGGAACAGTTCCATCCAAAAGAAGATTATATGGAAGGATGTTTTCAGCTTCACTTTGGGTAAAATAGTTGCTTTCTCTCTATTAGGTGGAATAGTATGGCTCCTAGGCAAAGGAATTGAACAAAATCTAACGCTGTATTTTCCGTGGCTGCGGAAAATTATGGGTCCAATTTTAATTATTGTGGGAATATATATGTTGGGCTTTATAAAATTGAAGGGGACTATAAAGTTGTTTAAGCAGACCGATGAATACAAGAGGGGAAGTAGATTTGGATCGTTCATGCTTGGACTTAGTTTTTCTTTAGCTTTTTGTCCGACAATGTTTATCCTGTTTTTTGTAACCTTAATGCCAGTTGTATTGTCAAGTCCGTATGGGTTTATTCTCCCATCTATCTTTGCTTTAGGAACTGCCTTACCACTTTTATTTGTTATTTTCATCATTTGGTATCTTGGCGGAAGTGGAATGTTAATGAAAAAAGGGCGGAAATTTGGAACATTTGTACAGCGGATTGCTGGTATTTTTATGCTTATTTTAGGAATATTTGATACTTTAACCTATTGGTCATTGTGAATAAGACCACTAATGAAATAGAATAATTATGATTATGGTCCGGGAAACCCATTTGAAGCAATATGTGAACAAATTTTGAAATTGAAAAAGTTTATTTGAAAAATAAAACCAAACCTCTTTACATAGGGTAGGGGGGTATAGTAATATAAGTGTATAAATAACATAAAATATCTAAAGGAGAGATTTTTGATGGAAAAAGTAACATTAAACGTTGAAGGAATGTCATGTAATCATTGTGTTAAAGCAATAGAAGGAAGTGTTGGTGCGCTTAACGGTATTTCTTCCGTAAAGGTTAATCTGAAAGCATCTACAGTAGATGTAGAATTTAGCCCACAAAAGCTTTCATTAGATAAAATTAAGGAAGAGATTGAGGAACAAGGATACGATGTGAAATAAAATAACCAAAAGACGTGCTAGTACATAGCACGTTCTTTTCTCAAAATTATATACCTAACCTATGCAGGGTATAAGGAGTTGACTTTTATGAGTCAAAGTATAAGGGAAACCAGTTTGCAAATATCTGGGATGACATGTGCAGCATGTGCAACTAGAATTGAAAAGGGTCTAAATAAATTAACGGGAGTGGAGGCAGCCACTGTTAATCTTGCTTTGGAAAAGTCGGCAATAAAGTATGACCCAGCAACAATCAAAGTCGAAGATATTGAAAAAAAAATTAGGGATTTAGGCTATGAAGTAGTCACTGAAAAGGCAGAGTTTGATATTACAGGAATGACTTGTGCAGCTTGTGCGACAAGAATTGAAAAAGGCCTAAATAAGTTAGATGGCGTCATGAAGGCGAATGTGAACTTGGCACTTGAAAAAGCAACAGTCGAGTTCAACGGGTCCGTCTTAACTACTAATGATATACTCAAAAAAGTGGAAGGCCTTGGTTATGGGGCTCAAACAAAAGAAGAGTCGAAAGACACAAGTGACTATCGCCAGAAGGAAATTGCCAAACAAACGAAAAAATTCATTTTTGCAGCGATTCTATCATTCCCACTTTTATGGGCCATGGTTGGTCACTTTTCGTTTACATCCTTTATATGGGTTCCGAAGATATTTATGAATCCTTGGTTCCAGTTGGTTTTAGCCACTCCAGTTCAGTTCATTATTGGAGGCCAGTTTTATATGGGTGCTTATAAAGCCCTGAAAAATAAAAGTGCCAATATGGATGTACTTGTTGCCTTAGGTACGTCAGCAGCTTATTTCTATAGTTTATATTTATCAATCATGTCCCTAATGGGAAATAGTGCTCATGAAGTAGAGCTTTATTATGAAACAAGTTCCATATTAATCACATTAATCATTTTAGGAAAGCTGTTTGAAGCAAAAGCTAAAGGACGTTCCTCAGAAGCAATTAAGAAATTAATGGGCCTTCAAGCTAAGACGGCAACAATCGAACGTAATGGCATAGAAATGGAGATTCCAATCGAAGAAGTTGTTGTTGGCGATATCCTTTATATTAAGCCAGGAGAAAAGATTTCTGTAGACGGAATGATTACGGAAGGGCAATCAGCTATTGATGAGTCAATGCTAACCGGAGAAAGTGTCCCTATTGATAAAAAGATAGGTGATGATGTAATTGGTGCTACTCTGAACAAAAATGGTTTCTTAAAAGTTGAAGCGACAAAAGTGGGCCGGGACACTGCTTTGGCACAGATTATTAAAGTCGTGGAAGAGGCTCAAGGTTCAAAAGCGCCTATCCAGCGTCTTGCCGACCAAATTTCCGGAGTGTTTGTTCCGATTGTCGTTGCCTTCGCTGTCATAACATTTATTGTATGGTATGTCTGGGTCACACCGGGAGATTTTGCTAAGGCATTAGAGAAGTTAATTGCGGTGCTTGTTATTGCCTGCCCATGTGCACTGGGTCTAGCAACACCAACATCAATCATGGCTGGTTCAGGTCGTGCAGCAGAATTTGGTATTTTGTTTAAAGGTGGGGAACATTTAGAAATGACTCACCGGATATCCACGGTTGTTTTAGATAAGACCGGTACAGTTACCAATGGAAAACCCGTGTTAACGGATGTTTTCACTGACTGTTCGCATCCAGAGGAAGAATTTCTAGCATTTGTTGGGGCAGCTGAAAAGCAATCAGAACATCCACTTGCTGAGGCGATTGTCCAAGGAATAAAAGATAAAGGCATTTCTTTGAAAGTTGTTACAGAATTTGAAGCTATACCTGGGTTTGGTATTAAAGCAATCGTTGATGGTAATGAATTATTAGTTGGTACAAGAAAATTAATGAGTAAGCATAACGTGGATGTTGCCCACGCCCTTGAGAAAATGAATGAAATGGAAAGGGTAGGAAAAACAGCCATGCTCGTAGCTATAAATGGTCAGTACGCTGGCACCGTAGCTGTTGCGGATACCATTAAGGAAACGTCAAAGATGGCGATTAGCCGCCTTAAACAGATGGGTCTAGATGTCATAATGATTACAGGTGATAATCAGCAGACGGCCAAAGCGATTGCTAGTCAGGCAGGTATTGAACATGTAATTGCCGAGGTTCTTCCAGAGGGCAAGGCTGAAGAAATTAAGAAACTGCAAGCACAAGGGAAGAAAGTAGCTATGGTCGGTGATGGAATTAATGATGCTCCAGCCCTAGCCGTTGCTGATATTGGCATGGCTATCGGAACGGGTACAGATGTCGCAATGGAAGCTGCAGATATTACACTCATTCGTGGAGACTTAACTAGTATAGCTGATGCCATCTTCATGAGTAAGAAGACCATAACAAATATTAAACAAAATCTTTTCTGGGCGCTTGGTTATAATTCGCTGGGCATTCCAGTTGCGGCCCTTGGATTTTTGGCCCCATGGCTTGCCGGTGCTGCCATGGCATTCAGCTCCGTTTCAGTTGTTCTTAATGCACTACGATTACAAAAAGTTAAATTATAATTGGATAACGAAAACAATATAACTAAGTTGTAAAGGGGCTGACACATAATTGTCAGCCTTTTAGCATGCTTCAAGATTATAGTAAAAAAAAAAGAGCTTTGAAAATAATGTTGTTATTTCAAAGCTCATTACAAATATAGTCATTCATTTATAGCCTTAATGATTCCACGTTTCATTCCCATCCAACAGCTAAACGGAATTTCCTCATTAACTGGAGTGAATTCAATGATATTTTTACCAGCTTGAAGCTTCTGTTCTATATTCATATCTGGGATTACAATGGTACTATTGCAGCCGGTTAGCTGCTCCGCATTTACTACCAACTTAACGGGTATCCCCTTCTTTACATATAGTGTATTCGGGGTATAGCTGGTAACATTAGCTGTCATATTGACAACCTGCACCCCATCCTTCATTGTTGCCTTTGATGCAGACGCTCGACTCTCACCCAAGACCCCAATATAAGCCAGCATAGTAGTTGGACTTAAATTCATCCCTGCCAGCGCCATACCTCAATTACTCATTATCAGGCCAAGAACGACAATTAGGATTCCGCTAAATTTAAGAATTTTCTTTGTGTAGCCTTTACTTAACATGCTTGATAAAGCTCCAAAGGTTAGCATTAGTGGCACGGTTCCAGTTGAAAACATGAACATAGATAATGCACCACTTACCGCACTGCCTGTTCCTAAAGCATATAATTGCATTGTCTGCAGCGGTCCGCATGGCATAAACCCATTTACTAGCCCAACAAGAAAGGGGGTTTTCGGTTTATTTGTCCCCATCACTTTGCACGATGGAGTCGGTATTTTAATTTGAATCTTTCTAAAGGTTTTAAATCCTGCCCTATTAAAGCCCATCATAATCATGAATACTCCAGCGAATATTTGCAGCACCGCTTTGGTTGTCAGTGAAAGGGCAAAAACAGAACCAACCGCTCCAATCATTCCACCCAGAATGGTATATGATGTTACTCTTCCTAGGTTATATAAAATGGCAGGTTTCATGGCATCAAACTTGTTTTTACTTTCTTTTCCGATCGTTTGGGAAAGCATGATTCCACCACACATGCCTACGCAATGGAGGGAGGATATGATGCCGACAATAAATAAAACAGCATAAGAAGCATTTTTAAGTTTATCTTCCATATTAAAGCTGCCTGTATTTATTCCTAACAGCACAATCGCCGCTGCCACGATGAGAATACCTATAAACTTAATGCCCTTCCCGTTTTCTGTACTGTATCCAACACGATTAATAGCAGCCTTTATTTGGTTTATGGTGCATAACTCGTCATCAAACTCAATATTTACGAATTGACCGCTAAAATTTGCCTTTACATCAATTACCCCATTTAACTCTTTGACTGTTCTTTCAATTCTCTTTTCGCAAGATGTACAGGTCATATCGTACACCTTAAGTCTTTCTTTTTTTTTGCCCATAAGGTTCCCAACCTTCACATGTTAATAAGAAACATTAATTGATGTATAAAGTTTATGAAATAGATATGTTGATGATATGAAGAAAGAAAGGATTGTAGTGAACAAATTGTGGATAAAAAATTAACAATTAATGAAGCAGTATTTTTCGTCCGGAATGATACAAAAAATATTCTTCTTGTCTTCCGTACTATTTTTGATGGCAGCCGCTTAAAGATGTAACAATGAGGTTATCATTGGGAGTGACTGCCATGAAAATAGACGGTGTATTTTCCGGAGGAGGAATCAAAGGGTTTGCATTAATTGGGGCCTATGAGGAAATTGAAAGCAGGGGTTTGCAGTTTGTAAGGGTAGCTGGAACAAGTGCAGGTTCAATCCTCGCCGCGCTCATCGCTGCCGGCTATACGAGTAAAGAAGTTTACAAGATGATTGATGAATTAGATATATCCAAACTGTTGGATGCCCGCAAAACCATCGTCCCTTTTCCTTTAGCAAAATGGCTGTTTCTGTATTGGAAGCTCGGGCTTTATAAAGGGGATGAGTTTGAAAAGTGGATAAAGGAGAAACTTGAAGCAAAAGGGATCAGGACTTTTTCAGATTTACCACCCCAAGCACTTCGTGTCGTAGCTTCAGATCTTTCGAATGGAAAAATGGTCGTATTGCCAGATGATTTACAGAAATACGGGATTTCACCAGGGGCGTTCTCAATCGCTAAGGCAATAAGAATGAGCTGCAGCATCCCATATTTCTTTGAACCTGTTAAACTTCGTTCCGTTGAAGGTATCAATATTTTAGTTGATGGCGGGGTCTTAAGCAACTTTCCAATTTGGCTTTTTGATCAGGAAAATGTCAAAAAAATAAGACCTGTGCTTGGTATTAAATTAAGTTCGAGTGAGTATGAACATGAAAAGCATAAAATAAAAAATGGGATTCAACTGTTTGGGGCCCTTTTTGAAACGATGAAGGATGCCCATGATGCACGGTATATTTCCAAAAAACATGTAAAGGATATTATCTTTATCCCTACTAAAGGTGTTTTATTCACCGAATTTCACTTATCTGTGGAAAAGAAACGGGAATTATTTGAGGAGGGTAAGAAGCAGGCAAAACAGTTTTTGGAAAAATGGGTTTATTAATTGAAAACTGCAAACAACCAAAAGAAAAATCGAGCATCTATAAGGATGCTCGATTTTTCTTTTTCCCCTTTTTGCCGTCGATGACGGTCAAGTGAGCAGGAGATTTCTTTTTTGTCTTGCTGCTTTTCTTTAATGAGGTTAACGATCCCAGAGAGGAGGTCTTTACAGTTGAATCCCCACTCTTTTGATGAAATCGTTTTTTTGATCTTTTGGCTGCTTTAAGAAATGCCCGCTGCTCTTTTTTCTGAGGGCTGGAGTTTGAAAACTTTCGAACAACAAGATAAATAATAAAACCAATCACTGCGATGACAGCTATTCTCTGAATGAAACCGGCAGGATTTGCTGTAAACGAGCCAACAAGGCCAATTAGTGCAAGAATGATAAGTCCCCCAACAATAAAAACAGAAGTCCGATTTTTCAATAAAGCCACCTCCCTAAGAGCATCTTAAGCATTTTTTAAATCTTTTAAACACCTAAAACAAAGATTTAGACAATTTCCTCACTTTTCATTCCGAACTCTGTTTCCTTTTCTCTTTTTAATAATTCATTAAAGGAGAGAATTGCCACTTCCACTTGGTCATTATAAGGTTCCTTCGTTGTTAATAGTTGGAGCCATAGTCCCGGAAGACCTAAATACTTCAATACTGGAATATCTCGAAGTTTATTGGTGACTTGCAAAACTTCAAAAGCAATTCCAAGCACGACTGGAATTAAGAGAATACGGTCCACAATCCGTAACCAGAGTGGAGAGGTGGGTACTAGCAAATAAACGAAAACCCCAACGACGACTGTAAATAGGATGAAACTGCTGCCACAGCGGTAATGGAGGCGTGAATGTGCCTGCACATTCTCAACGGTTAGTTCAACCCCTGCTTCAAATGTATTTATTACTTTATGCTCCGCTCCGTGATATTGGAATACCCTTTTAATAAGGGGAGTAAGTGATACAAAGTAAATATAGCCTAGCAGCAGCAGCAGCTTAAAGAAACCTTCCACTAACACTTGAGCAACATCTGAAGGGAAAATCGGTTTCGTCAATACTGCCAGGAAAACAGGAATTAATGTAAAAGCAAATTTTCCAAATAAAAACGAAATGATGCCTATTGCTGCTACCCCTAGGTACATCGCAAATTTAGAAACTTCTTTTTCTTTTATCGTATCGTCATCTTTTGGATCAACATCGAATCTTTCTGTAGAGAAGTTTAAATGTTTTGATCCATTGGCACTTGCTTCAATAATCGCAATGATCCCACGGAGAAATGGAACTTTTTTTAATTTTGCCAACGTAGGATTTACCTTGCGGGGTAAATGAAAGTATTCAACAGAACGATCTTTTCTGCGAACTGCGGTAACATAATGATGTTTTCCGCCAAACATTACTCCTTCGACAACCGCTTGGCCACCATACACAGGTTTTTGAGAATTGGACATATCATAAACACCAGCCTAATCAAAAGTTGCACACCAGCAGAAAAAGTAAATCTGTATGTACTTATATTTATTCTACTAGAAAAACGAAAAAACCTCTAGGAATGACATAATAATTCCATATTAAAATTGGAAAAAGACTTTTTACATGTAAGGGTTTGAAGACATGAGGGCATAATAAAGTGGAATTTATTATTGCCCTCCATGTTTTTAGTTGTAAAGCATGGAAACAAGCAGATTCTAAATGCATAAGGATCTTCCTGACTTATCAGAGAGAAAACGGAGGTAGTAATAATGGCTAATGTGCAGAAAACAGGTAATTACCCTGGCCCCATGTCATTCCCGGTAATGGTCTTTTGGACTGGATTATTTGGAGGTATTTTTTTGGGGACGATTGGGTTTATTGCAAGCTATTTAAGTTTTACAGAGATTCGCCCCAATGTCATACTAGAACCATGGGCCCTTGGACATTGGAAAAGTGGCTGGCTTGGAACAGTAATTTCGATCATATTAATTGGATTACTTTCTATTGGGGTAGCTTTTGTTTACTATGCCTTGTTAAAAAAATTCAAAAGTATCTGGTTTGGTTTAGGCTATGGCCTTGTCTTGTTCCTGCTGGTGTTCTTTGTACTTAATCCTCTTTTTCCAGGAATTAAGCCCTTTTTCGACTTAAGCAGGGATACCATTATTACTTCTATTTGTTTATATATCGTATATGGAATCTTCATAGGTTATTCCATAAATTATGAATATCAAAATAATAAAGATCAAAAGAAAGAGACATCCAGCTAAGTTTTAGGTTAGTCGTAATTGGCTGGTTGTGATAAAATATTTTTGTCCGCCATGGATTAGTAAAGGAGAGTGGAGACTAATGGAAAAAATAGAAATACTAAGGTCAGAACTTTCAGCAAATGGAATTGATGGGATGTTAATTACAAGTCCATATAACCGCCGCTACATATCTAACTTTACAGGTTCAGCTGGTGTTGTTTTAATTAGCGCCGACAAGGCATTGTTTATTACTGATTTTCGCTATATTGAACAAGCCTCAAAACAATGTGAAGGTTTTGAAATTGTAAAGTTTTCCGGTTCTATTCCCCAGGAAGTTGCTTTGTTAGCAAAAAAGTTAGGTATTCAAAAGCTTGGATTTGAAGAAGATTATATAACATACTCTTCCTTTAAAGTATATGACAAAGAAGTTGAAGTTGAACTTGTCCCGATAACAGGTGTCATTGAAAAATTACGCTTGATAAAGACCGATGCAGAGCTTAAGATATTAAAGGTAGCAGCGGATATTGCTGATGCGGCATTTAAGCATATCTTGGAATTTATTCGTCCTGGAAAAACTGAATTAGAAGTATCGAATGAATTAGAGTTCTTTATGAGAAGGGCTGGGGCAACTTCTTCTTCTTTTGATACGATTGTTGCTTCAGGAAGTCGTTCTGCACTTCCACATGGTGTAGCAAGTAATAAAGTAATCGAATCTGGAGATATGGTAACAATGGATTATGGTGCCTACTACAACGGGTATGTCTCTGATATTACGAGGACTGTCGCTGTTGGTAATCCTGATCCTAAGCTGAAAGAAATTTATGATATTGTTCTGGAAGCACAGCTTCAAGGCATGGCTGGATTCAAACCCGGCATAACGGGGAAGGAAGCAGACGCGTTAACGAGAGACTACATAACAGAAAAAGGTTATGGAGAATACTTTGGTCATTCGACTGGACATGGGATCGGACTTGAGGTTCATGAAGGTCCTGGCCTTTCCATGAAGTCGGATATCATCTTAGAACCAGGTATGGTTGTCACATGTGAACCCGGTATCTATATACCAGGACTTGGCGGCGTGCGAATTGAAGATGATACCTTGATTACGAAGGTCCATAACGAAGCTCTAACCCATTCAACAAAAGATTTAATAATTTTGTAAGGAACATAGGAGGATTTAAAAATGATTTCTGTTAACGATTTTAAAACAGGATTAACAATTGAAGTGGATGGCGGCCTTTGGCGCGTCCTAGATTTCCAGCATGTAAAGCCAGGTAAAGGGGCAGCTTTTGTTCGTTCCAAGCTACGTAATCTTCGTAATGGAGCGATCCAAGAAAAAACGTTCCGTGCTGGTGAAAAAGTGGAAAAGGCACAAATTGATAACCGTAAAATGCAATATTTGTATGCTAGCGGTGATGCGCATGTATTTATGGATATGGAATCGTACGAACAGGTGGAACTTCCTGCTGCAACGATTGAATATGAATTAAAGTTTTTAAAAGAAAACATGGAAGTACAGATTATGATGTATAATTTCGAAACTCTTGGCGTCGAATTGCCAAACAATGTTGTTTTAGAAGTTGCCGAAACAGAACCCGGCATTAAAGGCGATACATCTTCTGGCGGAACCAAGTCTGCTACCCTTGAAACTGGTCTTTCCGTTCAGGTTCCCTTTTTCATTAACCAAGGGGATAAGTTAATTATTAATACAACTGATTCCTCTTATGTATCAAGAGCATAGAGTCAAAAGCCATAGCCCGTTAGTTAACGGGCTATGGTTTTTTTTCTATTACAATTCTGGATAAATATAAAAAATATTCTATTATTACTTTCATTATCTTAAAAACTTCACTAAATAGTAAGAATTTGCAGCCGTGGGGGCAAGTCCTTTTTGCTAAAATGAATGAGAATAAAGAAAATGAAAAGGGGTGAAAATACAATGAAACGAATGACCACTCTATTATTTCTTATCTTTTCAGTCGTGCTAATCGTCGCAGGGTGTGGTTCAAAAGTCGATAGTAAAAAGTTTTCTCTAGAAAAAAAACATCAGCCACTGCCTGATTATGTTTTGAATACTTCTGAAAAAGTACAACAAACATATATTATGGCTTCACAATATCCGGAGGTAGTAGCCCAAGTTCCATGCTATTGTGGTTGTGGTGTCTCGGACGGACATAAAAGTAATCTGGATTGCTTTATTGATCATTTTGGTGACGATAATGCTGTTGCAGAATGGGATTCAATGGGTATAGCGTGAGATGTCTGTGTCGATATCGCCCGGGAGGCGGTAGATATGCATCTTGACGGTAAAAGCCCTAAGAAAATCTACGATCTAATTACGAAGAAATATGAAGATTTTGGGGATCCAACTCCAACACCTGAACCAAAGTAAGGAGTAACCCATGAAAAAAATATTAATCGGAAGTTACATTTTGATTATTATTGGTATAATTGCTGTCATTAGTAATAGTATCATCATCAATGGTAAGGATTCTAAGGCTGCTACAGCCGGTGAAAAGGTTTACAATAAACAGTGTCTACTATGTCATGGTGAAACCGGAAAAGGTGAAGGGGCGAATGCTGGGACAGCCCTAAACAATCAGCATTTTTTAAACACTGTTTCCAATAAAGACCTCTACAATTATATAAAACACGGTAGAATTGGGACAGCCATGCCGGCTTATGGACCAAGATTATCAGAAAAAGATTTGAATAATTTAGTAGCGTTTATTAGAAACTGGCAAACGAAAGAAATTGAAATGGAAGTTCCAAGAACCATTGCTGGTGATCCTGAAAATGGCAAGAAACAATATAATGTTTATTGTATGAATTGCCATGGTGAAGCTGGTGCTGGTAAATTTAAAATGGGGCCTGCTCTTGCAAATCCCCAATACTTGAAATACACAACTGATAAACAAATTTGGACGGATACAGCATATGGACGTGAGGAAACTCGAATGGGCCCATCATTAAAAGGTCTTGAAGGGGTACGCCAGCTAAAGAAAGCCGATATTTCAGATATTGTTAGTTATATTCGTTCAATTAATCCAAAAGAAGAAACACAAAATGATTACCTTAAGCCTTGAATCCGTGCGAACGGATTCAAGGCTTTTTTATCGCTGATTTAATAGATGTGAACTTTGTGTGATTTTTCTTTGACGAAAAAAAAACGTTTTATATCCTTTAACAAAATGTTCAAGAGTAGCTTAACAAATAGTGGCAGATAACGATTATATTTATTTCAAAGAGGACTATAGTGAAAAACAGTAGTTTATAACCAAGTTTTTTGTCATGGAGGATTAGGATGCTTAAAAATAAATTATTGGCGGTATTTGTAATTTTATCATTTTTATCGAATTTCATCATCCCAAAGACTAGTGCTGAAACAGTATTTCAGGCTGAAAAGTTTCCTTTTAAGGAAATGCAGGTGCAGGTGATGCCTGAGTTTGATTATCCTGAAGGCTGGGAATCTAAAGATATTCCTTCGTTACTAGTGGGGCAGTATGGAACAATTACGAACAAGAGTGGTCAAGATTATGAGGGGAAAATTGAGATTCCTGTTCCAGCAATGGAAAAGGGGTTTGAAGCCTCTTTGGTAGCAGAGTTTCCAGAGGAAAATAAACCAGAAGTGCAACGTCCTTTTGATGTGGATAAAGAAAAAGGAATCATTACGTGGAAGCCAGCGAAGGCAATTAAAAGTAACGAAACCTATAAATTTGTCATCGAGTACTATACAAAATCTATTACGATTAAAGACAAAAAAAGCTTTACATACGAACTAACAAATAAAGCCGATATCGAATTACTAGATGTTATCTTTTATGCTCCAATGAATGCAAAGACTATAAAGCTTGAGCCAAAATCAGATAATAATTCAAAAAATGAGTATGGAGAAGAGCTTTATTACTATGAATATAAAAACGTAAAGGCAGGAGATGGATTGAAATATTCTTTCTCCTATCAGAAAGACGGTACCGAATCAACGATGGAAGCGATTAACAAAAAACAACCTCCCAATGATGAAAACCATAGTGGTGTAAATGCAACAGACCAAGTAGTAAAAAATGGAGGAACCACAGAAACCTCGGAACGTCCGATTATTGGAATCGGTGGTTCATCGATTATCGGAATAGCAATTATTATTGCCGGTATCTTTGTTTACCTGGGGTTAAAAGGGAATAAGCAAGCGGCAGCAAGGGTTGCAAAACAGAAAAAACAACCATCAAAGAAACAAACACAAACTAACAAGTTGGGCTCCAATTCCACCAATGCCGAAGAAAAAAAGGAATTACGCAAAAAGCTTTTAACCGGAAAGATCGATCAAGAAATGTACGATGAAGAAATGAAAAAATTAATTTAATGAGGTGAAAGGGATGAAGAAAAATACGATTGTTATGCTGGGCGGTTTTATTATTGCAGGGGCTATTGTTTTCCTGCTAATGGCAGCAACCCCAGGTTCAAGCGGAGTGGAACTTACGATGAAGGAGCTTGTAGCTACTCAAGATGAACATAAAGACGATTTTGTTACTGTTGAAGGATTATTAGTCGAAGATTCGATTAAATGGAATGCAGACAAAATTGAATTGAAATTTGATGTAAAAGACAACGAAGGTAATGTACTGCATGTCATTCATAATGGCCCAAAACCAGATAACTTCTCTGAGGGGGTTATTACGATTTTGCAGGGATCTCCCACAAAGAAAAATACATTCGAAGCCGAATCAGTAAAAACAAGATGTCCTTCCAAATATGAGGGAAAAGATATCAAAGAGTATGATCCTAAGACACATAAGGATAAGTTAAATCAACCACCGAAAGAAAAATAATAGGCAAACATAAGAAGGTGAAGATATGTTTTTATTTGCTAACGCAACCATTTATATTGGATTAGCACTGGCGGTTTATTCTCTCCTCATAATCACACTGGGGATTAGTACAAAAAATCAAAGGCTTATAAACAGTGGCAAAGGCGGGATGATTGCTTTATTAGTTTGTTCATCACTGGCCATGATGTCCTTGTTCTATCTTTTAGCCACATCTTCGTTCCAATACGAATACGTTCACGATTATACCAGCAGTGAACTTCCGATCATTTATAAACTTACCGCCTTATGGGCAGGTAATGCAGGTTCCTTGTTATTGTGGACATTCTTCTTAACGCTTTACATGATTATGATTGCCTTTTCAAGAAAGTTGAAAGGAAACCCAATGGTCCCGTATGTTTCAGCTATTTTACTAGCCAATGCGGTTTTCTTCTTTTTCATCCTGGGATTTGTAGCAAAACCATTCCTTCTCTTAGATAACGTTCCAATAGAGGGAAAAGGCTTAAATCCAATGCTTCAAAATCCTGGAATGATTATTCATCCAGTCACACTTTATCTCGGATATGTAGGTCTAGCCATTCCGTTTGCCTTTGCGATGGCAGCACTAATCTTGAAAAACGTCGATGATTTCTGGATTAAAATGACAAGACGCTGGACGATTATTGCGTGGTTATTTTTAAGCCTTGGCAATATTTTTGGCGGCCAATGGGCATATGTGGAGCTTGGATGGGGCGGCTACTGGGCTTGGGACCCCGTTGAAAATGCCTCCTTTATGCCATGGTTAACCGCAACCGCGTTCTTGCATTCCGTGATGATTCAAGAACGGAAAAATATGCTGAAAATATGGAATATCAGCTTAATCATTGTTTCTTATGCACTGACATTGTTTGGTACCTTCTTAGTACGAAGCGGGGTACTGACCTCTGTCCATGCCTTTGCCAATTCAAATCTAGGATTATACTTCCTAATCTTCATGGGCGTAGCTGTAATCGGGGCACTCTATGTATTAATGAGCCGTTACAATATGCTAAAACGCAGTGCAGGGGAATTTAATTCCTTTGTTTCCAAAGAAAGCAGCTTCTTAGTTAATAATCTATTACTTGTAGGAGCAGCATTTGCCGTATTCTGGGGCACCATTTTCCCGCTCGTATCTGAAGCAGTCCGCGGGACAAAAGTAACGGTGGGGCTTCCATTTTTTAATAAGGTTGAAGCACCAATTCTATTATCAATGATGTTTGTTATGGCCGTTTGTCCGATGCTTGCTTGGCAGAGATCGACAGTAAAGAACCTCAAGAAGAACTTCATGATACCGGCTATCCTTGCTGTTCTAGGCATGGTTTTGATGGTGGTCCTTGGAATCCAGAAGGCATGGGCAGTAATCGGGTATGGGGTTATCATTCTATTATTAATCACACACTTCTTAGAGTTTTATAGAGGTGTAAAAGCCAGAAGAAAAATGACGAAGGAATCCCCTCTTGTTGCCTTGTACCGATTAATGATAAGAAATCGCCGCAGGTATGGAGGATATATCGTTCATCTTGGGATTGCCTTTATAGCTATGGGGATTATTGGCTCACAGAATTATGATTTAGAGACGATGAAAACCGTTTCCTTAGGACAATCGATTGAATTAAAAGATTATCGAATCAATTATGATCGTCTCGACCAGAAAAGAGAAGGAATCAATGATATCGTCTATGCTGACGTCACAGTCTTTAGAAATGGTAAAAAACTAGGCACCTACCAGCCGGAAAAAGTATTTTATGGTAACTGGGAACAGCCTTCTTCGGAAGTGGCGATTATTTCCTCCCTTAAGGAAGACTTATACATTGTATTAAGTGCTTGGGAAGATGATGGCAAAGCCACATTTGTCGTAAAAGTAAATCCGATGATGAACTGGTTATGGATTGGTTCCTTCATGATTGTTATCGGTGCGCTGTTCGCGGTTTGGAACGGAAAATATGGAAATGTCACTCCGAGATACACAGGAGCTCGCAAGGAGGTGTCTTAATATGAAAAGTAAAATTTATATAGGACTCCTTATGTTTGCTTTTATCTTTCTGGGATCATTCCTTCAAGTGGAAGCAGCGAAACAATACGACTATAAATCTGCTGAATTCAAAGCGGTGGCATCTCAATTCGCCTGTACCTGTGGCTGTGGTCAAGATCATTATGAATGTGATCCAAACACTTGCAACCTTACGACTGATTTTAAAAAAGATTTAGTTGAGATGATGAATAAGGGCTGGGATAAGGATAAAATCCGTGCTTACTATGTCAATATTTATGGTGAAGAGATATTGACTGCGCCAGAGAAAAGTGGTTTCAGCTTAACCGCTTGGGTACTACCTTTCGTTGTATTAGGCGCAGCCGCACTTGCAGTGTTATTTATCATTCGTAAATGGGTGAAAAAACGGGGGCCCGAAGGACCAGTCACTGAATACGAGAACACTGAAGATGAAATAGAAGAAGAAATTCTATCTTCCATGATTGATGAAGAACGCAAAAAGTATCTTTAGGATGTGAACAAAATGCATGATATTACAGTCATTTCGATGGTTTTTACGGCCGTATTGGCGTTATCCTGTCTATTTCTAATATTGTCACCGTTTTTTAAGTGGGGACCCAACCTACATGCCGGCACAAAGAATCCAGATTTGGTTTCGACAAAAGAGGCCCTCTTGACAACCCTCAATGAAATAGAGTTTGAGTACAAGATGGATAAAATTTCGTACGCTGATTACAAAAATTTAAAGAAACAATATGAATCAGAAGTGGTTAGCATTATGAAGGAAGAAGAACAAATGATAGAAAAAGACGTTGATAAAGATTTAATGGCCGAAGTGGAAAAGGAAATTGAAGCGCAAATGAAAACCTATAAGAATAAAAAGGGGGAAGGAAAGTGATCAAGAAAATCACAGTTTTCTTCCTCGGGGTGATGCTTTTAATCCCTTTTCATGGATTAGCAGCATCGGATCCAAAGATTACGATTGATATGCATTACCTTGTTGTCAGCCCGGCTGAAGACGGTTCAACGAATATGATGAATATGGTGAACTATACAAATACCTCTGACAGGGAATTTGCTGGTGATGGAAAAGGGGAGGCCGTTTTAACTGTAACCCTTCCTAAAGGAGCAAAGGATCTAAATTTTTTAGATAACCAAATAGCCTTTAAACAAGTGGATAAAGGCTTTATTACTACAACTCCTGTTCCGGGAAATCAAACCGTTGTGCTGCCTTATAGTTATCGAATGGAAAAGGGAAAGGAAATTAATTTAACAACAGACTATCCCGTACAAATGATGCAGATCCTCGTCCCAGAAGGAAGAGGAAGTATTGAAGTAAAAGGCGCCGAAGCGACTAGTCAAGGGATCTTCAAATTTGATGACCAAAATTACTTTGGCTACAGTATTGAAGGAATTAAAGTAAACCAAACGTTCACACTCAGGTATAACAAAGATGTCCAGCCTGCTGCGGGTGAGACGAAAACTATGGAAACCATAAGCGAAGGCGGAAAAAACAGTTCAGTGACGCATACAGCTCCAGCTTTCCATAATCCTGGCCACCTAAGGATGTGGGCACAGTCGCCGCTGCATCGCTTCAACCCACACGTTTTCTTAATTATCTTATTGGCCATTATCATCGCCGGAATTTCCTATTATACCTACTTTAGAAGGAAAGCAAGAATGGAAGCGGAAAAACTAGGATCCGATAAGGAAGAGAAAGCATTTAAGCAGTTAATAGCTAAGCAAAAAGCAATTATGGATAAAATTATTGAATTAGAGGATACCTTCGGTGATGGTCGGCTTTCAGAGAAAGAATATCATGCAAAGCTTGAGGCATATAAGCAACACCTTGTCCAAGTAAAATTAAATCTACGTAATTTTATTGAGTAACCGCTTGTTGGGAGAGATTCTTATGATTGAAATAAAAAAGCTATCGAAGCAAGCTGATAATAAGTTTATCCTGCGAGGTATCGACCTCCGGGTAAATAAAGGTGAAACGGTAGCCGTCCTTGGGCCAAATGGTGCTGGTAAAAGCACGCTTCTAAAGGTGCTGGCAACCTTGATCAAACCCACAGCAGGGCATGTTTTGATGAATGGGCTGGATTTGAGGAAAAACCATATCGAAATAAAAAAAGTAATAGGTTATTTACCACATTCCAGCTTGCTTTATGACCATTACTCCCCGTTAGAAAATCTTGTTTTCTTTGGGAATATTTACGGGGTGAATAATGTAGAACAAAGAGCGGTTAATCTTGTCAAAGAAGTTGGATTATCTTTCTTTTTGAATGAACCGGTGAAGAACTTTTCCCGTGGCATGATTCAACGAATTGCCATCGCCCGGGCAATTATCCATGAGCCGGAGGTTCTTCTTTTGGATGAACCGCACACAGGATTGGATCAAGGGGCGATTTCAATTCTAAATAATGTCATCCTTTCGATGAAGGAAAAGGGAACAACAACGTTAATGGTTACCCACGATTTCAAACAAGCAGCTGAAATTTGCGACCGAATTATCATTGTGAAAAACGGTAAGATTGTCGATGATTTTAGAATTGAAACCAGGAATCAAGGTTTTGTTTCTGAAAAATATGAGCTGCAAGTGGAGGGTGTATCATGAACTTATTTCGAACAGCCCTCTTTCTAGCAAAAAAAGATTTATATTCTGAGTTAAAAACTAAACAAATTCTAACCACACAAATTATCTTCGCCGGACTTGTTATTGTGGTTTTCAGCTTTGCTTTCGACCCGGCAAATAATACAACAAAAGCGGTCATTCCTGGGGTCATATGGGTTATTATCGTGTTTGCTGGTATTTTAGGTCTTAATCGCTCGTTTATTTCGGAACAGCGAAATGATACGATGCAAGGATTATTGGTAGCGCCAATGGAGTCGGCGAGCATTTATTTAGGGAAATTCCTCGCGAATTTTACAATGATGCTAATAGTAGAACTAGTTTCAATCCCGTTTTTATTCTTATTATTTGATTTCAAATTTCTTGGCAGTTTACCTTATTTTATTTTGGTCGTATTCTTGGGAAGCTTTGGATTTATCGCAATCGGTACTTTTTTAGCTGCTTTGGCGGCTAATTCTAAGAGCAGTGAAATGCTGCTTCCGCTATTGCTTTTTCCCATCACAACCCCAATTTTAATCGGTGTTGTTCAAGCAACCAGAATCATATTAACGAATATGGAAAAGCTTGCGAGTGCCATCGCATGGATCCAATTGGTCACTGCGTATGATGTTATCTTCTTTGTTGTTTGTTTCTTACTAATTGATTATGTGCTGGAGGTTTAAGTGATGAGTATGAATCTCGAACGAGGGAAAGCGGTGCTTTCTGGAGCTCAATTGACGGATACGAAGAAGCCAAATTTATCAAAAATTTTATTTGGTGCTGCGGTCATTACCATGCTGGTATCCCTTTATTTTATCTTTATCTTTGCTGCGGAAGAAAAAACAATGGGTGCGGCACAAAAAATCTTTTATTTTCATGTAAGCTCTGCTTGGCTTGCTTTCATGGCATTCTTTGTCACATTTGTATTTAGTATTTTGTTTTTAATCAAGCGAAAAAGAATCTTTGATACTTATGCCTATGTTTCGGCGGAAATTGGTGTTGTTTTTACCATCATTGTTTTAACAACAGGTCCTATTTGGGCGAAATCAGCTTGGAATACCTGGTGGGTTTGGGAACCGCGCTTAATAACGACGTTGATTCTATTTTTTATCTATATTGCCTATATTATGATTCGGCAAATGGATGGTGTTTGGGATAAAAAAGCACGACTTGCTTCCGTTTTTGGAATTATCGGATTTGCTGATGTTCCAATTGTATTTTTTGCGATTCGTTGGTGGCAAACAAAGTTTCACCCAATCGTTTTTGGTGAGGGTCCTTCCCAAAAAGGCGGCGGCATTGAGGATACCATGCTAGTCGCATTGCTCGTAACGATTACCGCTTTTACCATTCTTTATTCCTACCTTCTTCATAAGGGCGTTTCTTTTGAAAAGATGAAAATAATGGTAGAGCGATATAAAGAAAAACTAAGAGAAGACTTAGAAAACTAGGAGGAATTGATCATGGGTTACGAATTTATGTATGGTGCTTATTCAGTTGCATGGGTGGTTATATTTGCTTACGTGTTAATTATCGGTAAAAGACATACCAAGCTTAAAAAGGAAATTGAATTCTTAAAACAACTAGAAAAATAACTAGTAATGATAAAAGGCGTCGGGAGGAAAAACGATGAACAAGCGGGTTATCAAATTACTCGTATTGATTCTAATTGTAGGTATGTTCGGCTTTTTTGCTTATAGCTTAGTTACGAAAGGCAAGCACACGGATATTGGCGATAAGGCATATAATTTCGAGCTGCAAAATATAGATGGAAGCAACACCAAGCTTTCGAAGTATAAGGATAAGGTTATTATCTTGAATTATTTTGCAAGCTGGTGTAAACCTTGTAAAGAAGAGTTCCCTGAACTAGCAGCATTTCAAAAGGATTATGGTGATAAATATCCTCTGCTTATGATTAACCGCGGCGAAACGATTGATAAGGTTAATAAAGTTACTACTAATAATAAAGATGGAATGACCTATCTTTTCGATTATAATGCCAAGGTTTCAAAAATATATAATGTGACAGGTCAGCCCGAAACATTCGTGATTGATAAACAAGGCGTCATAAGGGAGCACTTTAACGGTGCCATCACAGAAATGCAATTGTATAATTGGGTTAAAAAATATGATAACTAAATTCAATTGAAAAAGGGATTGAACCATAATTATTGGTTCAATCCCTTTTTTATTAAACTGTTCGATAGTGAAATTCCGCTGCAATATTAGCCTTAACGACAATTTGTCCAGGTTCAAATTGTGTGGAGCTTAGTCCCTTTACCATAGTTTCAGGTTGATGATAAAAAGGCTGAACAGTACTTCCTACTTCGACGACCAAACTAGGAGTAGCAAGTAATGTCACATTTAATGTACTGGCAATTGTTTTTGCCTTTTCGGTCGCATTGTTTAAGGCGAGGACCAAGGCTTGCCGGTAAAAAGAATCTTCATTTTTCACTGTAAATTTAACATTGGCGACATAATTCACTCCGTTTTGTACTGCCGTATCAACTACCTTGCCTACCATTGATAAATCCTCTATTTTCACCTGTAATATATGAGTTATTTTATAGCCGCGGAAAATTTGTTTCCCCTGATCAAAATCATAATTGGATTCAATCCTATAATCGAAGGTTTGTAAATGATTTTGGAGAATTCCGAGTGCTAGCAGGGAATTGATTACCTTTGTCGCTTCAAGAGAATTCTCTTGCTGAGCGGCAACCAGTTCCTTCTTTTCAGTTATGACCCCTATATTGATTGATGCCGTGTCAGGTTGTACCGCCAATTCACCTTCGCCAGTTACTTTTATTAAATGATCCTTAGGATGCTGTCCACCCCGGTTTGGCAGCTGGTAATTATACATGTTTCCTTTCCCCCTTTACGTTTGTTCCTATATATAAATTACGGTAAATTCTCAAGAAATGTTCCACAATAAAAATTTGTTCTAGTAATGCTTGTAAAAAAATAGAATGAAAATATAGTTTGCAAGAATTGACAGATTTGAAAGTCATAATGTGACCAGGCAGGCATACATTTTAATTAATGAGAAGAGAATTTCAGGGAGGAACTTTCGTGGAAACGATTCTAAACTTTTTACCTAAAAATATAGCCGACCTAATCAGCCAAATCCCTCCTAACCAAAAAGATGAACTGGAAGAAATCCGCATTCGCATTAATCGGCCGATTGAAATGACGATGAAAGGAGCACCTAAGTTTTTATCGTATATTATTCAGCCTGAGGATGCGTTTCATCTGATGAATAAAATCAGTCATTTCTCCATTTATACGCTTGAAGAAGAGCTGAAGCGGGGTTTTATTACCGTTTCTGGAGGCCATCGAATTGGACTTGCCGGTAAGGTAATCCTTGAGGACGGAAGGGTTAAGGCCATAAGGGATATCTCCTCTTTTAATATCCGGATAGCAAGGGAAAAGGTAGGGATAGCGGAACCCCTTATTCCATATATATTTCAAGGCAGCTGGATGCATACGATGGTGATTGGACCGCCGCAAACAGGAAAAACGACATTGCTTCGTGATATTGCAAGAATTGCCTCTTCTGGAAGCAAGGCGAGGGGCATCCAAGCCAGTAAAGTGGGGATTGTCGATGAACGAAGTGAAATTGCTGGATGTGTTAATGGGATCCCGCAATTGACTTTTGGGAACCGCTTGGATGTATTAGATGCTTGTCCAAAAGCAGAAGGAATGATGATGATGATTCGCTCAATGAGTCCAGATGTCCTTGTTGTTGATGAAATCGGCCGGAAAGAAGATGCCGAGGCCATTCAGGAGGCAGTTCATGCAGGGATCAAGTTAATGATGACCACTCATGGGACGAGCATGGAAGAGGTAAGAAATCGACCATCATTACAGCATATTCTTGAGCAAAAAATCTTCCAACGGTTCGTGGTCCTTAGCAGAGCCTCTGGTCCTGGAACGATTACACATATATTAAATGCGAGTGGAAAAGAAATGAACCAAAAAGTGAGTGTGACTTAAATGATTAAGCTTATCGGTGCTGTTTTTATCATTGTCGCGACTACTTGGATAGGATTTGAGGCTTCAAGGCGCTTTAGTGATCGTCCCAAGCAGCTACGAGCATTAAGGTCTGCACTGCAATCGCTAGAAGCTGAAATCATGTATGGGCATACGCCGCTGCATGAGGCAGCTAGAAGGCTGGCAGCCCAGCTTTCAAAGCCGCTTTCAACGTTCTTTGAATCTTTTGCCAAGAAATTAACGGCCACGGAGACAACCGTAAATGAGGCTTGGGAAGCGAGTTTAAGAGAAGTTTGGAAATCAACAGCCTTTAAACAGGGAGAATTTGAAATTATGAAGCAATTTGGGGAAACCCTTGGCCGCCACGATCGGATGTCCCAGCAAAAACACATCATGCTAACGCTGACACATCTTGAAAGAGAAGAAGCGGATGCAGTCCAAAACCAGGCCATATACGAAAAGATGGTAAAGAGTCTGGGATTCTTATCGGGATTGCTACTGATAATTTTATTATTTTAGGGGGAAACACAATGGGTTTAGAGGTAGATATTATTTTTAAAATAGCCGGAGTGGGAATTGTTGTTGCCTTTTTGCACACGGTTCTTGATCAAGTAGGTAAAAAAGAATACGCCCAGTGGGTCACCCTGTTCGGGTTTATCTATATTTTATTTCAGGTGGCCTCGATTGTGGATGATCTTTTCCAAAAAATAAAATCCGTATTTTTGTATCAATAGAAGGGGGGGCCCTAAGATTGAAATCATAAAAATAATCGGCTTAGCTCTTGTTGCAACTTTTCTTGCCTTAATTATTAAAGAGCAGAAACCTAATTTTGCCTTCCTTTTAATCGTCTTTGTCGGTTGTACCATTTTTCTCATTTTGGTGGATAAGATTTATGAAATTATTTCAATGCTCGAGAAACTTGCAGTGAATGCAAATGTAAATATGGTTTATATTGAAACCATTTTAAAAATTATCGGGATTGCCTATATAGCTGAATTTGCCGCCCAGATTACAAAGGATGCGGGTCAAGGCGCACTCTCCTCTAAAATTGAGTTGGCAGGGAAAATTATGATTCTCGCCATGGCGATACCGATTCTAACTGTTTTAATTGAAACGATTATCAAACTAATTCCGAGCTAATGACAGTCCCCTAAAATGAGGTGTAGATATGAAACAGTGGCTGCAGATTATTCCTATTATCATTCTTGTATTCTTTTTTTTACTTCCAAGTGTCCAAGCTGCCGCCGAATCCAATGAAAAGCCATCTCCCCCTATTTCTGCTCAGGAATTGGTGGATGCGCAACTGAAATCATTGGACATAACGGAACTTAAACAGTATTGGGAGGATATTACCAATAAATATGGAGGCTTCCTTCCGGAAAGCCAAAAGGGAAGCTTGTATGACTTTGTAAGCGGTGAGAAAAAGTTCTCTTTTAAACAATGGGGACAAGGGATAGTAAAGTTTGCTTTTCAAGAGTTTGTAGCGAATGGAAAATTACTTGGTTCACTGATCATGTTAACTATTTTCAGTATGTTCCTGCAATCCATGCAAAATGCCTTTGAAAAAAGCGCTATTAGTAAGGTTGCTTATTCAATTGTCTATATGGTGTTAGTCATTATCGCCCTGAATAGCTTTCATATTGCAATCAGCTACACGAATGAAGCGATTGGGACGATGATCTCCTTTGTGCTAGCACTTGTCCCGCTTTTGCTTGCTCTAATTGCTGCTTCAGGCGGACTTATCTCGGCAGCCTTTTTCCATCCCGTGATATTGTTTTTAATGAATATGAGCGGTTTATTCATGCAATATATTATTCTGCCGCTCCTCTTTTTAGCCACCCTGCTCAGTATTGTCAGTACGATGTCCGAACAATACAAGGTGTCACAATTAGCTGCGCTGCTAAGGAACTGGAGCATCGGGTTAATGGGTCTTTTCTTAACAGTGTTCTTAGGTGTTATTTCTGTTCAGGGTGCATCTGCCGCTGTAACAGACGGTGTAACCATCAGGACTGCAAAGTTTGTTACAGGAAACTTCATTCCTGTCATCGGCAGAATGTTTACCGATGCTACTGATACGGTTGTCAGTGCGTCAGTCCTGTTAAAAAATACAGTCGGTATTGCCGGGGTAGCGATTCTACTTATCATTGTGGCCTTTCCCGCCATAAAAATTTTAATGATTGCCTTTATCTATAAATTCGCTGCTGCTATCCTGCAGCCATTAGGGGGCGGACCGATTATAAAATGTTTGGATATTATTAGCAAGAGTGTCATCTATGTTTTTGCAGCATTGGGTATTGTGTCACTTATGTTCTTTTTAAGTATCACCGTCATTGTTGCAGCTGGAAATTTGACGATGATGATGAGATAGGGGGAGTAAAGAATGGATTTTTTAAAAGAGTGGGTAACAAATATTATTCTGTTTATCCTGTTAGCTACAGTTATTGATATGCTCTTGCCGAACTCAAGCATGCAAAAGTATACCAAAATGGTTACAGGACTGCTCTTAATTGCGATTATTCTTACCCCAATTTTTAAACTAATCTCCAAGGATTTTGAATCAGCCCTTGCTCTAATCCCATCTTATCAAGCACCTGGAGAGAAAAATATGAAAAATTTAATAGATTTGAAGAAAAAAGAAATACAAGCCTCACAAAGTGCATATATTTTAGAAGAAATGACTGTCCAGCTGAAAAAGGACGTGAAGAAGGAGTTGATGGAACAATACGGATTGGAGATAGCGACAATTGATCTAGCAATAAATGAAAAAAGCGACCAAGCATTCCCTGAAAACCTCCAAATGGTTACGGTTCTTCTGAAACAGCCAGAAAACGAAGTGAAGACAGTCGAAGCAATAAAACAAGTTTCAATAGGCACAGAAACACCTCTTCCATCAAAAAAAACAACAGAAGAAACAGAAAAAATAGCCGCATTTCTCTCGCAAAAATGGAATGTAACTGAAAAAACAGTGGAAGTTTCGATTGAAGGGGGGATTAAAAAGGAAAATGGATAACAACCAAGGACCATTATCATGGCTCAAAAAAATGCTAAAGATGGAAGGGAATTCAGAGAAGAAAAAACTAGGGAAGCACCAGTATTTGCTCCTTGTTCTCTGTATCGGTGCAGCGTTTATGGTGGCAGGTAATATCATATTTAAACCAAATACAAATCCATCGGATGTACCTGCTGCGGCAAGTGAAAAAGTAGATTCCGAAGATGTAGCAGCATTTGGTCTGAAAAAGAGCTCGGGTAATAAGGCCGCAGCCGAATATGAAGAAAAGTACGAGAATCAACTTAAAAAAGCAATCCAGGAGATGTTAGGAGTAAACGATGTAACTGTTGTTGTCAACATTGATTCAACAGATAAGAAAATTCTAGAAAAAAATAGAGTCTCAAAAGCTCAAACGACTGACGAAACAGATCGTGATGGCGGACAGCGTAAGGTACAGGAGAACTCAACAGATGAACAACTGGTGATTATCCGTGAAGGGGAAAAAGAGGTTCCTATTGTGGTAGAAACGAAAAAACCAGAAATTCGCGGTGTCCTTATAGTTGCTAAGGGTGCTGAAAATATCCAAGTGAAAAAGTGGATTGTTGAGGCAGTTACAAGGGCTTTAGGCGTACCAAGCTACCGTGTGGCCGTTATGCCTAAAAAATAAAAGGGGGATTTCAGAATGCTTTTGAAAAAACAAACAGTTTGGTTATTAACAATGTTAAGTTTAGTAGTTGTGTTATCGGTTTATTATATAACCTCTCCAGAGCAAAAAAAGTCGAACGATTTGACAGCAGTACAGCAAAAGGCTAAAGATCAAAATCAGGGTAAAACAAAACCCGATGCTAAGGATGGTAAAATAGTCATGTCCACTGCAGCAGGCGATGCAGCGTTTGAAGAACTTCGTATGAAGCTTGAAGAAGTACGCGGTAAAGAGGCTGAAGAATTAACGACTGAACTGGCCTCTACTAATCTTCCTGCCGATCAACGCAGCAAGGTGAAGGATCAAATGGATAAATTAAATCAAACAGCCCAACAAGAAGAAATTCTTGAAGTAATGATAAAAACCCTGGGATATGAGGATGCCCTTGTCAGAGCCGATGGCGAGCAAGTACTCGTTACAGTGAAATCCAAGAAGAAACACTCCGCTGCTGAGGCCAATAAAATTATTCAAGAGGTGAAAAAAGAAATTGGCGAGACGAATTATGTAGCAGTAGAATTCCAGCCATCAAAATAAAATACGAAAAAAGGAAAGTCAGCGGCTTTCCTTTTTTCTTTGCTTAAATTCCTGTAATATATTGATTTAGGCTGATGCGAGGGGTCACAATTCCCTTTTTCTTAAAAAGATATTATGATTAAGTAAGCGGGCATGGGTGAATTGTTAGGCTCCACATGATTTAGATTATTGAATTTTCATAAGGTATTATCGTATAGTATTAGTAGCTAGTCATAAGAAAGGCGGAAGCGCCAGTTTAGCGCATGACATTACTGGAGCGTGAAGTACACTAGTCGCTGGGCGCTGGAGCTAGACAGTATTCAAGTTTCAATGATAGCAAATTTAAGACGTACAAGGGGTGTTACTCAATGTTAAAAGTACAAGAAATTCGTGAGTTAATTAAATTGGTTGACCAGTCAAGTATCGATGAATTTGTATATGAAAATGAAGGTTCAAAAATCAAAATGAAGAAAAATGCTGCAGCTACATATGTTTCACATGCTGTTCCAACAGCACTTGAAGCTGAATTTGTACCAGCAGTACAACCAGTCGCTCATGTAGCTGCTCCTGCCGCGCCCGTTCAGGAAGTAAAAAAGGAAGCGGCCAATGGAGAAACAGCCAATGTTGAAGCAACAAATCTACACAAAATTACTTCGCCAATGGTGGGGACTTTCTATGCTTCTCCAACCCCGGACACGGATGCATATGTGAAAGCTGGATCTGTTGTATCAAAAGATTCTATCGTATGTATTGTAGAAGCGATGAAGTTATTTAATGAGATTGAAGCAGAAGTAAACGGGGAAATTGTTGAAGTCCTTGTTAAAAATGGCCAATTGGTAGAATATGGACAGCCTTTATTTTTAGTAAAGCCTTAAGTTAGGAGCGGTTACAGGATGATAAAAAAACTGTTAATTGCAAACAGAGGAGAAATTGCAGTTAGGATTATTCGCGCCTGCCGGGAAATGGGAATTGAATCGGTTGCCGTTTTCTCTGAAGCAGATCGTGAAGCATTACATGTCCAACTGGCAGATGAAGCCTATTGCATTGGACCTACATCTTCAAAAGACAGTTATTTAAACGTTACAAATATTATTAGTGTTGCAAAGCTAACAGCTTGTGATGCCATTCACCCGGGCTATGGTTTCTTGGCCGAAAATGCCGATTTCGCTGAGCTCTGCCGTGAATGTAATATAACCTTTGTTGGACCAAGCCCAGAGGCGATTACCAGAATGGGTACAAAGGATATTGCTAGGGAAACGATGCAGGAAGCGGGGGTACCGATTGTCCCAGGGTCCACCGGAATTATTAATGACATCGATGAAGCCCTTAAACTTGTTGAAAAGATTCATTATCCAGTTATTATCAAAGCAACAGCCGGCGGTGGCGGAAAGGGGATCCGCGTTGCGAAGAATGAGCAGGAATTAATTAAAGGCATTAATATCACCCAACAGGAAGCATTGACCGCCTTCGGAAATCCCGGAGTATATATTGAAAAATACATCGAGGATTTCCGCCATGTTGAAATTCAAGTCCTTGCTGACTCATACGGAAACACAATCCATCTTGGAGAGAGAGATTGTTCCATCCAACGCAGACTGCAAAAGCTGCTTGAAGAATCACCTTCACCTGCGTTAGACGGTGAAATCCGTGCAGAAATGGGTGATGCAGCAGTAAAAGCTGCGAAAGCAGTTGATTATTCAGGTGCCGGCACGGTAGAATTTATATATGACTACCGCAATCGTAAATATTATTTTATGGAAATGAACACAAGGATTCAGGTGGAACATCCGGTAACAGAAATGGTCACTGGAATCGACCTTATTAAAGAACAAATTCGAGTGGCAAGCGGCGAAAAATTAACCTTAAATCAGCAGGATGTCACCTTTACGGGCTGGGCGATCGAGTGCCGGATTAATGCAGAAAATCCAGAAAAGAATTTTCTCCCATCTGCAGGAAAAATCAACATGTATCTTCCACCAGGAGGATTTGGCGTTCGTATTGATTCAGCAGCATATCCAGGGTATACAATTCCACCATACTACGATTCCATGATTGCGAAAGTCATTGCATATGGCAACACTAGGGAAGAGGCAATTTCAAGAATGAAACGTGCATTAAGTGAATTTGTTGTTGAAGGGATCCATACAACGATCCCGTTTCATTTAAAACTGCTCGATCATGAAACTTTCGTAGAAGGCAATTTTAATACGAAATTCCTAGAATTGCATGATGTGATGAAGTAAGTCAAATATCTGGAGGTGTTTTGGATGAGCGAATTTAGTGTTTTGGAAATGGAACAAGGTAATAATGGACACGGAAAGATTGAAATTGCCCCTGAGGTGATAGAAGTTATTGCAGGAATTGCTGCTGCCGAGGTCGAAGGTGTAGCTGGGATGCGTGGTAATTTTGCTACAGGCGTTGTTGAACGTTTAGGTAAAAAAAATCACGGTAAAGGCGTAAAGGTTGAACTAACTGAGTCGGGAATAAAGGTTGATGTTTATTGTACGATGAAGTTCGGAATATCGATTCCTTCTGTAGCCGGAAAGGTACAGGATAACATTCGTCAGGCGTTGCTTAATATGACTGCTTTAGATGCGGAAGAAGTCAATATTCATGTGGTTGGGATTCAATTTGAAAACCAAAAGATTGAACCTGAAATTGAATCAGAACTATAAAATTTGAAAACCAAAGGAGTTTTTTTCCTTTGGTTTTTTTATTTCTTATGGAAAAATATTAACCGTACAGTGCGAATCATTTCTAGTTATGCTATTATCTTTTTATGTGCATTCAAGCTTTAAATGATTTAATACAATAGTATGTATGAAAAATAGACAAAAATTGATTAATATCTCTAAAGGAGTTAACGGTATAATGAAAAGAAGAACAGCAAGGGAAAAGGCATTACAAGCCCTTTTTCAAATCGATGTTAGTAATAGTGAACCAGCGTTAGCGATTGAACATGTTTTGGAGGGGGAGGCAGGAGACGAATATCTTAACAAGCTTGTTTTAGGAGTAGTTGAAAATAAAACAGAAATTGACAAGTTAATCATGGGAAGTCTTGAGAAATGGTCAATGGACCGTTTGGCAACAGTTGACCGGAACTTGCTTCGGTTAGCAACATATGAATTGATTTATATTCGAAATGAAGTTCCTGAAAATGTGATTTTAGATGAAGCCATAGAGATAGCCAAAATTTATGGAGATGACCAATCAAGCAAGTTTATTAATGGTGTTCTATCAAAGGTAAAACAAAAGCTTCTTAACGATTAATTGATTTGGTCCTCTCAGATGATAAGGGAGAGAAAAGGAAATGACCGCGAAAATTATTAATGGAAAAGACATTGCTGCGAAAAAAAGAATAGCGATTGCTGTAGAAGTAAAAAAGCTTAAGAGTAAGGGTGTAACTCCAGGATTAGCCGTAATTCTTGTCGGAAATAACCATGCTTCTCTTACTTATGTAAAAAGTAAGGAAAAAGCATGTCGGGAACTTGGTATGAACTCGTTATTAATTGAAATGCCTGAAGAGGTTTCCGAAGAGGAATTACTGTCAAAAATTGAAGAATTGAATGGAGACACGAAGATCCATGGTATTTTGGTTCAATTGCCAATCCCCAAACATATTGATGAAAAAAAGGTAATTGAATCCATCTCACCATTAAAGGACGTCGATGGTTTCCATCCGATTAATATTGGCAGGATGATGACAGGGCAGAATACTTTCTTGCCATGTACGCCCTATGGGATCATGGTATTACTCGAAGAATCGGGTATCTCCATTGCTGGGAAAAATGTTGTTGTTGTAGGTAGAAGTAATATCGTCGGCAAGCCTGTAGGGCAACTTTTCCTTAATCAACATGCAACCGTAACCTATTGCCACTCAAAAACTAGGGATTTAAAATTACATACAAACCAAGCTGATATCCTTGTTGCGGCTGTTGGAATCCCGAACTTTATTACCGCTGAACATATTAAAGAAGGTGCTGTCGTCATTGATGTCGGAATTAACCGCAATGAAGCAGGGAAGCTTTGCGGTGATGTTGCTTTTGATGAAGTGAGCGAAAAAGCGGGATATATTACACCTGTTCCAAAGGGAGTGGGTCCGATGACTATTACCATGCTTATGTATAATACCTTAAAATCAGCTAATGAAAGTATTGACCGTTAATAAGCAGGATATTGTCCTTATCTTTTATTATTTTATGTTCCTTTTTCAGTTGATTTTCCGGACAAAAAGAGGGGCTAAATATATAATGGATAAGGACAGTTTATTTTTAATCGGTCGAAAAGGAGTTACTTATGCCTGAACAAAGATATTTATCAGTGAATGCTTTAACCAAATACATAAAAAGAAAATTTGATGTCGACCCACATTTACGGGATATTCATGTAAGAGGGGAAATTTCAAATTTTAAACAGCATTCGAGCGGACATATGTACTTTACATTAAAGGATGAAAAAGCCCGGATTCTTGCTGTGATGTTTGCCAGCCAGTCACGTGTAATGAAATTTTCACCCGAAAACGGAATGAAGGTGATTGTAAAGGGTGATATCAGTGTATACGAGCCCAGCGGTCAATATCAAATATACATAAAGGAAATGCAGCCTGATGGCATTGGGGAATTATTTTTAGCCTATGAGCAGTTAAAACAAAGGCTGGAATCAGAAGGATTATTCGCGATTGAAACGAAAAAAGCTATTCCTCAGTATCCTAGAACAGTAGGTGTAATTACCTCACCAACGGGAGCAGCTATTAGGGATGTTATTATTACGATTAAAAGGCGCTATCCTATTGCAAATATTCTTGTTTTCCCTGCCCTTGTACAAGGGAATAATGCAGCATCTTCCATTTCGAAAGCTATTGAAAAGGCCAATAGCATGAAGGAAATCGATGTTTTGATTGTTGGCCGTGGCGGAGGCTCGATTGAGGAGTTATGGGCGTTTAATGAGGAAATCACGGCCCGTGCTATTTTTTCATCACGGATTCCGATTATTTCAGCTGTTGGTCATGAGACAGATTTTACGATTGCAGATTTTGTAGCTGATTTACGGGCTCCGACTCCAACGGGTGCTGCTGAACTAGCTGTCCCGCATATTGAGGAACTAATGGATAGAATCCTACAGCGGCAAACTCGCATGCACCATGTCATTAGGGGGAAATTCCAGTTTGATAAGCAGCGCTTAAATCGTGTTCAAAAATCATATGCCTTTCGCTATCCGCATCGTCTATATGAACAAAAACTTGAGCAGTTAGACAAACTAACAGAAATGCTAGTGCGTGGGACGTCAAGATTATCCTTATTAAAAAACGGGCAGCATGAAATTCTTTATAAACGGCTGCAAAGGAGCCATCCAAGCGAAGCAGTCCTTGCTGCCCAAAAACGTTTTGTACGAACCCAAAAAGATATGAACCGAACAATGCTCCAGGTACTATCTAAGAAACAAACAGATTTTGAACGGATCCTTTCGACCTTACAAGCATTGAGCCCCTTGAAAATAATGGAACGCGGCTATAGTTTGGCCTATTCGGAAGATAATCGACTAGTCAAAAGCATCAGTCAGGTTAAAGAGAACGAACGCGTTCAAATTCAATTAACGGATGGCAGTCTATTATGTAAAGTGGAAAATATAAAGGAGAGCGAAAAACGTGACGAATGAAAAAAAGATATCCTTTGAAGAGGCAATGGCGAAGCTTGAACAAATTGTCGATAAACTTGAAGAAGGCGATGTACCATTAGAAGAAGCGATTATTTTCTATAAAGAAGGTATGGAACTATCCAAACTTTGCCATGACAAATTAAAAAGTGTTGAAGAACAGTTAACACAAATTATTACGGAGGATGGACGGACAGAAAGCTTTTCAATTGACGAGGAGGAATAGTTTTGGAAACAGGGTTATTAGATGCATTTTCAAAAAAATATAAACGGCTGCTTGATTCGGAGCTTCGAACCCTGGTTGAAAGGCTTGATGCTCCTCAGAGTATAAAAGAATCGATGATTTATTCTCTTGAAGCGGGAGGAAAAAGAATCCGCCCGCTTTTATTATTCGCTACCTTGGATGCGTTTGGGATAGACCCTCAAAAAGGGTTGTTAGCGGCCTCTGCAATTGAAATGATCCATACATATTCCCTAATACACGACGACCTGCCCAGCATGGATAATGATGATCTTCGGAGAGGAAAACCGACTAACCACAAGGTTTTTGGTGATGCAATCGCCATTTTGGCTGGAGATGCTTTATTAACCTATAGTTTTGAGGTCATTGGGAAAATTCCATCCGAATTTTCTACGCCAGATACCAAATTAAAATTAGTCATGGAGATGGCTAAGGCTGCTGGAACGGAAGGGATGGTTGGCGGTCAAGTTGCCGATATGGAAGGGGAAGGGAAGTCATTAACCCTTGAGGAACTCGAGTATATACATATTCATAAAACAGGTAAACTGCTAGGATTTAGTGTTTTAGCAGGGGCTATTTTGGCAGAAGCCAGTCAAAACCAATTAAATAATTTATCTATATTTGCCCGCCACCTGGGCCTTGCCTTTCAAATCCAAGATGATATTCTAGATTTGGTCGGAAATCAACAAGTAATTGGGAAGCCCGTTGGCAGTGATTCAGCCAATCTTAAAAGTACCTATCCACAATTGTTATCATTGGAAGGGGCTAGAGCCGCCTTACAAAAACAAATAAACCTCTCGAAATTCTATCTGGAAAAAACGGGTTTGAATATGAACTTACTAATGGAAATAACGGATTTAGTTGCCTCTAGAGACCACTAAAAAGGGGTCATTTGAGGCAAAGAAATAAGTGTGTTATAATTGTTTTCAATGTAGAAAACATTGTCAATGCCGTTATCACTTTCGTGTTAGCGGCTATTTTTTAAGGGTAAGTGAAACAGCCAAGTGTGTAATATACTACATCAACGAATGCTGATTATGAAAAAGTATGAAAGTGAGTGATCCAAAAATGGATCTGTTATCAATAAAGGACCCGGCCTTTTTAAAAGGCATGTCAAATAAAGAGTTGGAGGCTTTAAGCCAAGAAATTCGTAACTTCTTGATTGAAAAGCTGTCTGTAACTGGCGGCCATATTGGGCCGAATTTAGGCGTAGTTGAATTAACCCTAGCGTTACATAAATGTTTTAATAGCCCAAAGGATAAAATTATCTGGGATGTTGGCCATCAATCCTATGTTCATAAAATTTTGACGGGGCGGGCATGTGAGTTTGATACATTAAGGCAATTCAAAGGCTTATGCGGGTTCCCAAAACGGATAGAGAGTGAGCATGACGTTTGGGAAACAGGACACAGTTCAACATCTCTATCAGCTGCAATGGGGATGGCGATTGCGCGAGACTTAAAAAAGGAAAAATCCTTCGTCGTTCCGGTTATTGGTGATGGGGCTTTAACAGGCGGGATGGCATTAGAGGCCCTAAATCATATCGGACATGAGAAGAAAGACATGATTGTCATTTTAAACGATAATGAAATGTCGATTGCTCCAAATGTTGGTGCCCTTCATAATATTCTTGGCCAATTGCGAACGGCCGGAAAATATCAATGGGTAAAAGATGAACTCGAAGTTCTATTGAAAAAAGTGCCTGCCGTTGGTGGTAAACTTGCGGCAACGGCGGAACGGGTAAAAGACAGCCTAAAATATTTATTTGTTTCAGGAATGTTTTTCGAAGAACTTGGTTTCACCTATTTAGGTCCAATCGATGGACATAATTTTGAAAATTTATTTGAAAGCTTAAGCAATGCTAAAAAGACGGAAGGGCCTGTCCTCCTTCATGTAATCACTAAGAAAGGTAAAGGGTACCAACCGGCAGAAAGTGATAAAACAGGAACATGGCACGGTACAGGTCCATATAAGATGGACACAGGCGCTTTTGTAAAACCGAATAAAAAGCAACCGCCTGCGTGGAGCAGCCTTGTCAGTGAAACAGTACGAAAGCTGGCACGCACGGATGAACGGATCGTAGCGATTACACCCGCAATGCCTGTCGGCTCAAAGCTTGAAGGCTTTGCTAGTGAGTTCCCTGACAGAATGTTTGATGTGGGGATTGCTGAGCAGCATGCTACAACCGTTGCCGCAGGATTAGCGACACAAAACATGAAGCCTTTTCTGGCGATTTATTCCACCTTTTTACAACGGGCCTATGACCAAGTGGTACATGATATTTGCCGTCAAAACTTAAATGTATTTATCGGTATCGATCGTGCAGGGTTGGTAGGAGCAGATGGTGAAACCCACCAAGGTGTATTTGATATTGCCTTTCTAAGACATATTCCAAATATGGTCTTAATGATGCCCAAAGATGAAAATGAAGGTCAGCATATGGTTTACACAGCACTAAATTATGATGACGGTCCAATTGCGATGAGATTTCCGCGCGGCAATGGATTAGGTGTACCGATGGATGAGGAATACCGAAAAATTCCAATCGGTACATGGGAGACGCTAAAGGAAGGCGATGACGCAGCTATTTTGACTTTTGGCACGACCATTCCGATGGCGCTTGAAGCAGCGGATTTTCTTGAAAAGAAAGGAATTTCCGCCAAAGTTGTCAATGCTCGTTTTATTAAGCCATTAGACAAGAAGATGCTTACCAGCCTTTTTACAAAAAATATCCCGATTCTCACAATTGAGGAAGCGATTTTGCAGGGCGGTTTTGGAAGTGCTGTTCTTGAGAACGCGCATGACAATGGGTTCTATCATGCTCAAATCGACCGAATAGGGATCCCGGACCAATTTATTGAACACGGGGATGTAGGCTCACTTCTTGAAGAAATTGGTTTAACGACGGAAGAAGTAATAAAAAGGATTTCTACTCTAGCACGAAAGAAACAACAAAGGGCATAACTAATGAAAAATAAAGAACGGTTAGATATTTTACTTGTCGAAAGAGGATTAGTTGAAACGCGTGAAAAGGCTAAACGAACCATTATGGCGGGGCTTGTTTATACCAATGAAGAGCGGCTGGATAAACCGGGAGAAAAGGTATTGGCTGATATTCCACTAACTATAAAAGGGAAGATGCTTCCGTATGTGAGCCGTGGAGGATTAAAGCTAGAAAAGGCCCTGAAAGTTTTTGATCTAAGTGTTTTGAATAAGGTATTATTAGACATTGGCGCTTCTACAGGCGGGTTTACCGACTGTGCACTTCAAAATGGTGCAGCCATGTCGTATGCTTTAGATGTCGGTTACAATCAGCTTGCATGGAAGCTTAGGCAGGACGAGCGTGTCGTAGTAATGGAAAGGACAAATTTCCGCTATGTGACACCAGCCGATTTAAATGGAGAAATGCCGAATTTTGCCTCGATTGACGTTTCATTTATTTCTTTAACGCTAATCCTGCCAGTGCTAAAAACACTTTTGGTACCTGGAAGTGATATCGTGGCTCTCGTCAAGCCGCAATTTGAGGCTGGACGTGACCAAGTTGGAAAAAAAGGAATTGTTCGCGATGAAAAAGTCCATTTACAGGTAGTTGACAAAATAATTAATTTTGCAATTCAACAAGGGTTTACTGTTGCCGCCCTATCCTATTCCCCGATTACTGGCGGGAATGGGAATATAGAATACCTGCTCCATTTGAAATGGGAAGGTGAACGGGAAATAGGCGTTAATCATTTACCGATAACCACGAAGGAAGTTGTCAAACAGTCCCATTTGGAATTTAAATCGAAACTAAATGCAGAAGGATAGGCATAGGCTTATCCTTCTATTCTTTATCTCAAGAAATTCGTTCCTTTTCCAAAAGAAAAAATGTACAAGCCTGTAAAAATGGGCTAACATATGTGTAGAAAAGGCAAGTTTACTATATAATACTTGGATCTTTTCAACTTTTACGGGGTGAAAAAATGAATAAAGGCCAACGCCATATAAAAATAAGAGAGATTATTGCAAATAATGACATTGAGACACAGGATGAGTTAGTCGATGAGCTGAAGAATTTAGGCTATAATGTAACACAGGCAACGGTTTCGCGAGATATTAAAGAATTACATCTCGTTAAGGTTCCATTAACCGATGGACGTTATAAATACAGCTTGCCTGCGGACCAAAGATTTAATCCATTACAAAAACTAAAAAGATCATTAATTGATGCGTTTGTACGGATTGATTCAGCAGGACATTTATTAGTTATGAAATGTTTACCTGGTAATGCGATGGCAATCGGTGCGCTAATTGATAATCTTGATTGGGAAGAAATATTAGGAACCATCTGCGGTGACGATACGATGTTAATCATTTGTCGAACACCGGAGGATACGGAAATCATCACCAATCGGTTCCTAGATATGCTTTAATTGGGGGAGTGTTCTTTGTTAGCAGAATTATCAATCAAAAATTTCGCTATTATTGAGGCTTTATCCATTACATTTGAAAAGGGATTAACCGTTTTAACGGGGGAGACAGGAGCCGGAAAGTCAATAATCATTGATGCCATTCATTTGTTAGCAGGTGGAAGAGGTTCAGCTGATTTTGTCCGTCATGGTGAGGAAAAGGCTGAAATAGAAGGTTTATTCCAGTTGGAGGATTCCAAGCATCCAGTGTTTACCAAAGCATTGGAATTTGGAATCGACATCGAAGAGGGAATGGTTATTTTACGGCGTGATATTTCCCGAACAGGAAAAAGCGTGTGCCGTATTAATGGAAAACTAGTAACGATCTCCACGTTAAGGGAAATTGGGTCAACAATTGTTGATATCCATGGACAGCATGAACATCAGGAATTGATGGATGAGACAAGGCATATGTCATTGCTGGATCAATATGGTTCCGAAGAAATTCTAGCTTCGCATGGCGAATATATGCAAGTATTTCGACGTTATGAGCAAACATTGCAAAAGCTAAAAGCATTGAGTGAAAATGACCAGCAAACAGCCCATCGACTGGATTTAATTCAATTTCAATTAGATGAAATTCTAAAGGCGAATTTAAAGCTGAATGAAGATGAAGAGCTTTATGAGGAAAAAAGGAAACTGAGTAACTTTGAAAGGGTGTTTGAAGCCATCCAGTCGGGCTACACGGCACTACACGGTGAACAAAAGGGTCTTGATTGGCTCGGTATGGTTATGGGGCACCTTGAAGATGCTGCGGCGCTTGATGAGGCATATAAAGAAATTTTTGAAGCTGTGTCGAATAGCTTTTATCAGTTGGAGGATGCAGCACGGTCATTAAGAAATGACTTGGACGGATTAGAGTACGATCCAATAAGGTTAAATCAAATTGAAGATCGATTAAATGAATTGAATCAGCTTAAACGGAAATACGGCAAAACAATTGATGAAATATTAGAATATGCCGCTAAAATTGAAGAAGAAATTGAAACATTACAAAATAAAGAAACGCATATAAGCGAATTAGAAATAGAATTAACCTCTATTAAAAAAGACCTCATTCTTGAAGCAAAGCAATTAACGGAGCTTCGCCATAAATGGGCAGAAAAGCTGACTAGCTTAATACATAAAGAATTAAAAGCATTATATATGGAAAAAACCGTTTTTGAAATTCGTGTTCAATCCGATTCGCTTCATTTTTCAAAAAATGGGGTCGATCAAGTCGAATTTTATATTTCAACGAATCCGGGAGAACCATTGAAGCCACTTTCCAAAGTGGCATCCGGAGGGGAATTATCTCGAATTATGTTAGCGTTAAAAAGTATTTTTTCCAAGCATCAAGGGGTAACTTCGATTATTTTCGATGAGGTGGATACTGGTGTAAGTGGTAGGGTTGCCCAGTCCATTGCTGAAAAAATTTATAAAGTCGCGACTGGTTCGCAGGTCTTATGTATTTCACATTTGCCCCAGGTAGCGGCAATGGCTGATACACACTTGTTTATTTCGAAGATCATTAATGGGGGAAGAACGAAAACCTTTGTGACCCCGTTACTATTCAATGAAAAGATTAATGAAATTGGCCGGATGATTTCCGGTGCGGAAATTACTGATTTAACCAAAAAACATGCCGAGGAATTATTGTATTTAGCTGAAGAAAATAAAAAAAGCGGAAGCGTTGGTGTTAGGAATTAAGCAATTGATGAGCTAAAATTACTATATTTTTTATAAAAATTGAAAAGCTATCCAATTTGGGTAGCTTTTTTATGTAGAACCAAGTTATAAATGATTGTCAAGGAGGCAAAATTAAAGATGTAGCCATTTCAAGTAGTGAAAAGAAGCGAGGAGAGTGAAAAATTTTGAAGTTAGAAATAATTAGAAAAATTATTGGTGGAATTCTCCTTGTTTCATTAATTAGCCTTTTATTTTTTCAGCCTATGCAGCAATACATGAAAATACCTAAGACTATTACTGTTTTTGAAGGACAAGACTTTAACTTTCAAAAGGCTGCACCGGTTTCAGCCACTTTAGTTTCTCAAAATTCAACTATCTCACTTGATCAAGAAAAACATTCGGTTTCCGTAAAGACCTCTGAAAATGGAAAAAATGAAATGCTTTTGGAGTTTGCAGGTATTCCCATAAAAAAGGTCGATGTACATGTCTTGAAGGATTTTAGAGTTATACCAGGCGGACAGTCAATTGGAGTGAAATTAAATACTGTTGGTGTCTTGGTTGTTGGCCACCATTTAATCAATACCACAACAGGAAAAAAATCACCAGGTGAAATTTCAGGTATAAAAATCGGTGATATCATTACAGAAATCAATGGAAGCAAAATAGAAAAAATGACAGACGTTGCACCATTTGTGCAAGATGCTGGACAAGATGGTAAAGCCCTTGATATGGTGATTAGCCGCGAAAGTGGAAAATTTACAACAAAACTAACTCCCTTAAAAGATAAAGGGGAAAATACCTATAAGCTTGGCTTGTATATCAGAGATTCAGCTGCAGGAATTGGTACAATGACTTTTGTTCATCCACAATCAAAAAAGTATGGTGCCTTAGGGCATGTAATTTCTGATATGGATACAAAAAAGCCAATTGTTGTCGAAGACGGGCAAATTGTTCGTTCTACCGTGACTTCAATTGAAAAAGGAAGCAATGGTGACCCAGGCGAAAAACTGGCACGGTTTTCTTCAGACCGTGAAATCGTTGGAAATATTCAAAAGAATAGTCCATTCGGGATATTTGGTGAATTAAATAAGGAATTAAAAAACGGAGTGATGGATAAAGCGCTGCCAATTGCTCTATCCCATCAAGTAAAAGTAGGACCAGCAAAGATATTAACGGTTGTGAACGATGACCGAGTGGAAGAATTTGATATTGAAATTGTCAGCACAATCCCGCAAAAGTTTCCGGCTACCAAAGGCATGGTAATAAAAGTAACTGATCCTAAGCTCCTGGAAAAGACGGGAGGAATTGTCCAAGGGATGAGTGGAAGCCCGATTATTCAAAATGGAAAGCTTATTGGAGCAGTTACACATGTCTTTGTCAATGATCCAACCTCTGGATATGGAGTGCACATCGAATGGATGCTAAATGAAGCTGGAATTAACATATATGATATGCCGAAAAATAAAGCAAGTTAAACCAAATTGCGAGCAAAATGGGTGGAATTGCCTATTTTGCTTTCTTTTTTAATACCATTTTTCGACAAATACCTACTATTTATTGGAAAATGAGCGATTTTCGTCGAAAAAGGAAGAAAAACAAAGAAAAATTGGTGTTTTATCACTATTTTAAGAAATTTTAAAAAAATGAGAGGAATTTTTGTTGCATTGTCGAATTTCTAATTTAGAATAGAACTAAGAGCTTACAGATGAATTGTAAATTAATGATGAAATAGAGATTTGATTTAAACCTGAGGAGGAACTGGAATTGAAGAAAATAAAAGTTTGTGTCGTTGATGACAATAGGGAGCTAGTTGGATTATTAGAGGACTATATTTCGTCCCAGGATGATATGGAAGTTGTCGGAATTGCCCATAATGGCCAAGATTGCTTAGATATGTTATCGACAACAGACCCTGATGTTCTCGTGCTGGATATTATTATGCCGCATCTTGATGGTTTAGCTGTTCTTGAGCGCCTCCGTGAGATGAAAAAGGCGGTCCTGCCAAATGTTATTATGCTAACAGCATTTGGTCAAGAAGATGTGACCAAGAAAGCCGTTGAATTAGGTGCATCCTACTTTATTTTGAAACCATTTGATATGGAGCATCTAGGCAACCATATTCGACAAGTTAGTGGTAATGGTCATTCATTCACAAGAAAGTCCTCAACAAGCTATCGCAGTCAATCTGAACAAAAGCCCAAAAATTTGGATGCAAGTATTACTAGTATTATTCATGAAATTGGCGTTCCAGCCCATATTAAAGGCTATTTATATTTGCGTGAAGCCATCTCCATGGTGTATAACGATATCGAGCTATTAGGTTCAATCACAAAAGTCTTGTATCCTGATATTGCGAAAAAATTTAACACAACAGCAAGCCGTGTAGAACGGGCCATTCGTCACGCCATTGAAGTGGCATGGAGCCGCGGCAATATCGATTCCATTTCTTCTTTGTTCGGCTATACGGTCAGTATGTCAAAAGCGAAGCCGACAAATTCGGAATTTATCGCGATGGTGGCTGACAAACTTCGCCTTGAGCATAAGGCGTCCTGAAAAGATTGTTAGTGTTGATAAAAACAAAGCCTTCATTCATTGAAATGAAGGCTTTTTATTTTTAAATAAGAAGGAATATATAATTTTTTGACTTATAGAATTGT
>NZ_BCVI01000002.1 GCF_001591665.1 Neobacillus soli NBRC 102451
CTTATGTTAACTTTCTTTTTCCTTTTCGAATTCCATTAGTTTTTGAATGAGAATATGTTGAGGCATATGCATAAGCTGTTCTAGTGGAACATTTAATTTTTGTGAAAGTTTAAGGGCAGTTTCTGGTGATAATTGTAAAGGTTTCATTTGAAATTCCTCCATTTTAAAGTTGGGAAGTGAAAAAATGACTCAGATTTTTGCACACCGCGGCTATTCCGCCTCTTTTGCCGAAAATACGATGGGATCCTTTGTTGGAGCTGGAAAGGCTGGAGCAGACGGATTAGAACTCGATGTTCAATTAACAAAAGACGGTGAATTAGTTGTTATCCACGATGAAAAAGTCGATCGAACTACGAGTGGAACCGGGTTTGTCAAAGATTTTTTATATAAAGAGCTTAGAAAACTGAACGCCAACAAAAAGGGCCTCAAAAAGGAGCCGATTCCGGCTTTAGCAGAGGTATTTGAATGGCTTAAAACAAATAAGTTAATGTGTAATATTGAACTGAAGAATGGATTAATTCCTTATGAAGGAATGGAAGATAAGGTCATTCAACTAGTACAAAAACATGGTTTGATGGATAGAATTATTATTTCTTCTTTTAATCACTATAGTATTGTTTATTGCTACCGGATCGCACCAGAAATTGAAACGGCGCCTCTTTTTATTGAAGGAATTTATATGCCATGGATTTATTCACAATCGATTAAAGCAAAAGGGATCCACCCCAAACATTCCGCCGTATCTGATAAAATTATCAAAAATACAATGGAAAATGGGATTGCTGTTCGACCGTATACTGTAAACAAGGATGAAGACATGCTGCGGTTATTTAACATAAATTGCACAGCATTAATCACAGATGATCCTGTTAAGGCCTTGAGACTAAGAAAGCAATTTGAAAAGAGACCATAGCGGCCTCTTTTTTCTTATCTTTTAAACCTATTTTGAACTTTACTTCTTTTTCGATCCCGGTGAAGGATAAAACCAGCAACAAATCCAAGTCCACCAACAAACAGGAGCAATCCTACAAGAAATTGAAGCCATAAATAAGGGAATGGCGATTGATAAATCCCGAAGGTCATATCACGCATTAACTTAATTCCGAAAGCAGCCAAGGCGCCTGGAATCACTACTATGATGAGGGCAATAATCCGCTTCATAAATAAATCCTTCCAATTTCTAAATTTTAATCTAATGGCAATTATATCTCAATTATATCTCATGAAAATAGTAGTACATAGAATAAATTTGTCAAGAACGATGTTTGGTTATAAAATAGGTATTGAAAAATATTGCATATTATCCCTGGTTTAGAATGAAAAAAATTTCTTTAAAGGGGCGGAAAAAGTGCAAAACGTTATGATTGTAGGTGCCGGTAAAGGCGGAACAGCGATTTTGAAAATATTAACAGAATCTGAAGTGTTAAAAGTTCATGCTGTTATTGATCGAAACTTAGATGCCCCAGGTATTTTAATAGCTCAGGAAGAAGGGATTAAAACAGGAACTAGCTGGCTGCCTTTTCTAAAGGAAAACATCGATATTATTATCGAAGTAACAGGGAATGAAAATGTTTTTCAAGAATTACGAAATAGCAAAAAGAAAAAAACCGTGTTGATTCCTGGAAGTGTCGCCTTTCTGGTTTCTAAGTTAATGGAAGAAAAAGAAGAACTAATCGTTAAACATCAAAATGAATCCTATCAGCAGGAACTTATCTTTGACGCAGCAAATGACGGAATGGTTGTGATTGATAATCAGGGCAAAGTCATTTTGTTCAATAAACGGGCGCAGGATATAATGGGTGTCAGGAAAGAACAAGCAATTGGAAAATTTGTCATGGAGGTTATTCCAACCACTAGACTTCCACACATTCTGAAGTCAAGGAGAATTGAAGCAAATCAAGAAATGGTTTTAAGTAATGATAGAAAAATCATAACGACCCGTATTCCGATTATTGAAGAGAATGGGACCATAATTGGTGCGTTTGCTGTTTTTAAAGATATTACTGAAGTAGTTAACCTTGCTGAGGAGCTTACAGATTTAAGGGAAATTCAAACGATGCTGCAAGCGATTATCCATTCCAGTGATGATGCAATTTCTGTTGTCGATGAGAATGGCCGGGGAATTCTTATTAATCCCGCATATTCCCGTATTACCGGTCTTACACAAGAACAGGTTATTGGCCAGCCCGCAACAGCAGATATTTCTGAAGGTGAAAGTATGCACATGAAAGTGCTGCAAACTAGAAGAGCCGTTCGCGGAGTACCGATGCGGGTGGGACCGAATAAACGGGAAGTCATTGTCAATGTGGCGCCGATTATCGTGAAAGGGAAATTAAAGGGTAGTGTTGGGGTTGTTCATGATGTGTCAGAAATTAAATCATTAAATCGGGAATTGAACCGTGCTAGGCAACTCATTCGAAAGCTTGAAGCAAAATACACGTTTGAGGACATCATCGGTCAATCTGATGAAATGATGCTTGCGATTGATCAGGCAAAGCTGGGTGCAAAAACACCTGCAACCGTCCTCCTTCGTGGTGAATCAGGGACAGGGAAGGAATTATTTGCCCATGCGATACATAATGCAAGCGACCGGAAATATAACAAATTTATCCGTGTCAATTGTGCAGCAATTTCCGAAACATTGTTAGAAAGCGAATTATTTGGCTACGAAGAAGGTGCTTTTTCTGGTGCAATAAGAGGCGGAAAAATTGGTCTTTTCGAGGAAGCAAATAACGGGAGCATTTTCCTTGATGAAATTGGTGAACTTTCAGTGAACACCCAGGCCAAGTTGCTGAGGGTACTGCAGGAGAAGGAGATCATGCGTGTAGGCGGGACAAAGCCAGTTATTATTAATGTTAGAATCATTGCTGCAACCAATGTCAATTTAGAAAAGGGTATTGCTAAGAACTCCTTTAGGGAAGACTTATATTATCGTTTAAATCGTATGCCAATCCAAATCCCGCCACTCCGAAATCGGAAAGAAGAAATTCCTCCGTTATGTGAGCGGATCATACAAAAAATAAGCCGTGATTATGGACGAAATGTAGAAGGTATCACAAAAGCTGCCTTACTGCAGTTAATGGGATATGACTGGCCGGGGAACGTGCGTGAATTAGAAAATATTCTAGGCAGGGCTATCATTTTCATGAATTATTATGAGACCTTCATTGATGTTCATCATTTACCTGAATTGAAAAATAAAAAAATAGGAACGGAACCCGCTTTATATAGCAACGATTCATTTGGGTTAGACCGCACTTTATCAGAGATGATGGATGAATATGAGGGGAAGATTATTCAACAGACGCTATTTCGCTTAAATGGTAACAAGACAATGACGGCTAAAGCACTAGGTTTGTCAGTTAGGAATTTATATTACAAGCTTGAAAAATATAATCTTGAAAAAAATAGCATGCAATAAATTTCACAGTATGAAGAAAATTGCATTTAAAAAAGAGTGTTATAAAGCGTTTTCATGGGTAGAGATTTGGCACAATACTTGCATATTACTTTAGTGATGTTGTAGTAATAGGAGGAAGGGTTGATGACAACTTGTTGCTTGAATCACTGATTGAAAAAGCAACCCAAGTAACCACAAATACCGTAGCAGTTGCTGCGGCGGAGGATTTTGAGGTTATTGAAGCGGTATTGGACGCTTCGGACCGGAATCTTGCTGATTTTATCCTGTTTGGTGATAAAGAAAAGATTAATACTATGATTGGAATGAAAAACCGCCCAACGTCGGGCAATAGGCAGCTGAGAATTGTTCATGCCAATTCTAACGAAAATGCCGCTGAATTAGCTGTAAAGGCTGTTTTTAACAAACAAGCAAATGTTTTGATGAAAGGTAATATTCCAACAAATATTATTCTAAAAGCTGTCTTGAATAAGGAATATGGACTTAGAACAGGAAATGTTTTATCACATATTGCTGTGTTTGAAGTTCCAGGTTTTAACCGTTTTACGATTGTAACGGATGCAGCTATGAATATTGCTCCTGATTTGGAACATAAAGCACAAATCATTAAAAATGCAGCTTCCATTGCAAGGTCGATTGGGATTGACATGCCTAAAGTGGCCCCGATTGCTGCCGTCGAAGTAGTGAATCCTGTTATGCAGGCTACCATGGATGCAGCTGCTTTAACCGTGATGAATAAGCGAGGACAAATATCCGGTTGTATCGTTGATGGCCCGCTTGGCTTAGATAATGCCGTTTCGGTGCTTGCTGCAGAACACAAAGGAATTACCAGCGATGTGGCCGGAAAAGCCGATATTTTATTGGTTCCGACAATTGAGGTTGGAAATGTATTATATAAATCATTAATTTACTTTGCGAAAGCCAAGGTTGGTGCAGTGATTGCCGGAGCTAAAGTTCCGATTGTACTAACTTCAAGGGCAGATTCCGCAGAAAGTAAACTTTATTCTCTCGCACTGGCGTTATGCTGTGCTGCTAAATAGATTTTTATAACTCGAGGAGGAATAGAAACATGGAAATTTTCAAGTATTTAGAGAAGTATGATTATGAGCAAGTGGTATTCTGCCAGGATAAACAATCAGGTTTAAAAGCAATTATTGCTATTCATGATACGACACTTGGACCTGCTTTAGGTGGTACCCGGATGTGGACATATGCTTCAGAGGAAGCAGCAATTGAAGATGCCCTTCGTTTGGCTAAAGGAATGACATATAAGAATGCAGCAGCTGGTTTAAATCTAGGCGGCGGGAAAACAGTTATCATTGGTGATCCGCGAAAAGATAAGAATGAGGCAATGTTCCGTGCTTTTGGCCGTTACATCCAAGGGCTAAATGGCAGATATATAACAGCAGAAGATGTGGGTACAACAGTTGCTGACATGGATTTAATTCACGAAGAGACAGATTACGTGACTGGAATTTCTCCTGCATTTGGATCATCAGGGAATCCTTCTCCAGTAACAGCTTACGGTGTGTACAGGGGCATGAAGGCTGCAGCGAAAGAGGCCTTTGGATCCGATTCACTTGAAGGAAGGGTAGTCGCTATTCAGGGCGTTGGAAATGTTGCCTATACTCTTTGTGAATATTTGCATAAGGAAGGCGCGCAGCTGATTGTAACTGATATTAATAAAGAGGCTGTTAATCGTGCGGTAGAAGCATTTGGCGCTCGTGCTGTAGACCCTGATGAAATCTATGGTGTGGAATGTGACATCTATGCTCCATGTGCTCTTGGAGCAACCATCAATGACGATACCATTCCACAGCTTAAAGCTAGAGTTATTGCAGGTTCTGCGAACAATCAATTAAAAGATACGCGTCATGGGGATACCATCCATGAAATGGGTATTGTCTATGCTCCGGATTATGTGATTAATGCTGGCGGCGTAATCAATGTTGCCGATGAACTTTATGGATACAACCAAGAACGGGCAATGAAAAAGGTTGAACAACTTTATGCAACAATTGAAAAAGTAATCGAAATTTCCAAGCGTGATGGCATTCCAACATACGTAGCAGCAGATCGTATGGCAGAGGAGAGAATTGATAGAATTCGTAATTCAAGAAGCCAATTCTTACAAAATGGCCACCATATTCTTAGTCACCGGATTTCAAGATAGGGAAGATTTTTAAATCACGGCAGGGCGCTGAATGAAGATTCAGCGTGTTTGCCTTTAATTAGATGTTTTTGTTTATTGGAGGTCAAATACGTTGCAAGATAAAGAATATCGGATTCTCATCATCAACCCGGGCTCAACATCCACCAAGATTGGAGTCTTCGATAATGATATTTCCATACTTGAAAAAAACATTCGCCATGATGCAGAGGAAGTAAATGCTTTTCCCAGTATCATTGATCAATATGAATTTAGGAAGAAAACGATTTTGGAAACACTGGATAATGAAGGAATTAATATTTCCAAATTTTCTGCTGTATGCGGCCGTGGAGGACTCCTGCACCCCATTCAGGGTGGAACATATGCGGTTAACGAGCCGATGCTAAAAGATTTACGGTCAAGTAATTTTGGGCAGCACGCATCCAATCTTGGCGGCATCATCGCCTGTGAAATCGCTTCAGGACTTAATATTCCTTCTTTTATTGTTGATCCCGTTGTCGTTGATGAGCTTGAACCAATTGCAAGAATTTCCGGATTTTCCTTAATTGAAAGAAAGAGTATCTTTCATGCGTTAAATCAAAAAGCCGTAGCTAGAAGAGTGGCAAAGGAATTAGGGAAAAAATACAACGACTTAAATCTAATTGTTACTCATATGGGCGGTGGAATTACCGTTGGTGTCCATAAACAAGGGAAGGTCGTCGATGTAAACAATGGTCTCCATGGTGATGGGCCATTCAGCCCGGAACGTGCTGGAACGGTTCCTGCGGGTGATTTAATTTCACTTTGTTATTCAGGTGAATACTTTCGGGAAGAAATCATGAAGAAGCTTGTCGGTCAAGGAGGCCTAGTTGGTTACCTTGGAACCAATGATGCGGTTCAGGTGGAACAAAGAATTGAGGCAGGGGATTCAGAAGCAAAACTTGTTTATGATGCGATGGCCTATCAAGTGGCAAAAGAAATTGGGTCCGCGAGTGCTGTCCTTTCAGGTAAAGTGGATGCCATCATATTGACCGGTGGATTGGCCTATGGTAAAGGCTTTGTGAAATCAATTACTGATAGGGTCAATTGGATAGCCGATGTAATTGTCCAGCCTGGTGAAAACGAACTTCAGGCGCTGGCAGAGGGGGCCCTTCGTGTTTTACGGGGTGATGAGGAAGTAAAGGTGTATCCAGGGAATTTTGAGACGGCAAAAATTTAAGGAACACGGGGAGGAAATTTCAGTGGCACTAGAATATGATTTAGTTATTCTTGGCGGAGGAACCGGCGGCTATGTGGCGGCCATTCGCGCCTCACAGCTTGGCTTAAAAACAGCCATCGTTGAAAAAGGAAAACTTGGTGGAACATGCCTGCATCAGGGCTGTATCCCTAGTAAGGCTCTGCTAAGAAGTGCAGAGGTTTATGCAACAACCAAACACAGTGAAGACTTTGGGATCATCACTAGTGATGTGTCAGTCGATTTTGGTAAGGTTCAGGCAAGAAAAAATAAAATTATTGACCAACTTCATAAAGGCGTCGAGCATTTAATGAAACAAGGTAAAATTGACGTCTATGAGGGGTTAGGCCGAATCTTGGGACCATCCATTTTTTCGCCAATGCCGGGGACGATTTCAGTTGAAATGAACAATGGCTCTGAAAACGAAATGCTTCTTCCAAAAAATGTAATAGTGGCTACGGGCTCAAGACCAAGAACACTTCCTGACCTTGAGATTGACGGGGAATTTGTTATGTCTTCCGATGAAGCCTTACAGCTTGAAACGCTGCCTGGTTCAATTATCATTGTCGGCGGGGGTGTAATTGGAATAGAATGGGCATCGATGCTGTCTGATTTCGGGGTAGAGGTAACGGTGATCGAGTATGCGGACCGTATCATTCCTACAGAGGATAAGGAAATTTCAAAGGAAATGCAGCGCTTAATGAAGAAAAAGGGAATTAAGCTCGTAACAAGTGCAAAAGTGCTTCCGGAAACGCTAGTTAAGGACAATGGGGTTACTATTTCTGCTGAAGTTAAAGGCACACTTAAAGAATTTAAAGCTGAAAAACTTCTTGTTTCGGTTGGACGTCAAGCGAATGTAGAAGGAATTGGGCTTGATAATACCGAAATACAAGTAGAAAAAGGTTTTATTGTAACAAATGAATTTTTCCAAACCAAGGAATCCCATATTTACGCGATTGGCGATGTGATTGGCGGATTACAATTGGCCCATGTTGCCTCGCATGAAGGGATTGTTGCTGTGGAGCATATCGCAGGGAAAGATCCTTCACCATTTGATTACAATCTTGTTTCTAGGTGTATTTATAGTAACCCTGAGGTTTCAAGCGTGGGGATAACAGAAGATCAGGCGAAAGAAAAGGGCCATAAGGTGAAGGTAGGTAAGTTTTCCTTCCGGGCTATTGGGAAGGCACTTGTTTTCGGAGAATCAGATGGATTCGTGAAAATTATTTCTGATGAAGCGACCAATGATATTCTAGGGGTGCATATGATTGGTCCACACGTAACGGATATGATTACAGAGGCCGGGCTTGCGATGGTTTTAGATGCGACAGCATGGGAAATTGCGCATACGATTCATCCCCACCCAACCTTATCAGAGGCAATTGGCGAAGCGGCACTTGCCGTCGATGGGAAAGCGATTCATAATTAAGTAAATATTTTAAGCGAACAAAACGGGAGGTAAGAAATAAATGGCTGAAAATCGTCATCATGCATTAGATTTAAGTGATGAAAAAGTATTGGAAATGTATGAAACTATGCTATTGGCCCGCCGGATTGATGAGCGGATGTGGCTATTGAACCGGGCAGGTAAAATTCCTTTCGTTATTTCCTGTCAAGGTCAGGAAGCAGCCCAGGTAGGAGCAGCTTTTGCACTTGATACGGAAAAGGATTATGTGCTTCCATACTACCGTGACATGGGTGTGGTGTTAACATTTGGAATGACAGCAAAAGAACTAATGCTTTCGGGTTTTGCGAAGGCGGAAGATCCGAATTCGGGCGGGAGGCAAATGCCAGGACACTTTGGGCAAAAGAAAAATCGGATTGTGACTGGATCTTCTCCAGTTACAACTCAAGTACCACATGCAGTAGGCATTGCTCTTGCCGGAAAAATGGAAAGAAAAAACCTTGTTACCTTTGTTACCTTTGGAGAAGGTTCTTCAAACCAAGGTGATTTCCATGAAGGCGCAAACTTTGCCGGTGTACATAAACTTCCTGTGATTTTCATGTGTGAAAATAATAAATACGCGATCTCTGTGCCAATTGAAAAACAACTAGCATGTGAAAAGGTATCTGACCGTGCGATTGGTTATGGTATGCCGGGAGTTACCGTTGATGGAAACGACCCATTGGAAGTATACAAGGCAGTAAAAGAGGCTGCAGCCCGCGGACGCCGCGGCGAAGGTCCTACATTGGTCGAAACAGTCTCCTACCGCCTGACACCGCACTCCTCTGATGATGACGACCGTTCTTATCGTGCACCAGATGAAGTGGCGAAAGCGAAAACGCAAGATCCAATCATTACCTTCGGTGCCTATCTAAAGGAAACGGGCGTCATGAAGGATGAATTGGAAAAGGAAATTAATGACCGTGTGATGAAGCTGGTGAATGAAGCTACCGATTATGCTGAAAATGCTCCGTATGCTGCACCAGAAGAAGCGATGAAATATGTATATGCGGAGTAAGGGGGATGTAACGTGGCAATCATTTCATATATTGATTCGATAACAATGGCGATACGTGAAGAAATGGAAAGAGATCCAAAGGTTTTTGTTCTTGGTGAAGATGTCGGGTTAAAGGGCGGTGTGTTTAAAGCGACACAGGGCTTGTATGAACAATTTGGAGAAGAACGCGTCATAGATACACCACTTGCTGAATCAGCGATAGCTGGGGTTGGAATTGGCGCTGCCATGTACGGGATGCGACCGATTGCTGAAATGCAATTTGCTGATTTCATTATGCCCGCAGTCAATCAAATTATTTCGGAAGCTGCTAAAATTCGATATCGCTCCAATAACGACTGGAGCTGTCCGATGGTTATTCGTGCTCCTTACGGAGGTGGAGTTCACGGTGCACTCTATCATTCCCAATCGGTTGAAGCGATCTTTGCCAATCAGCCTGGATTGAAAATCGTGATGCCATCCACTCCATACGATGCTAAAGGATTATTAAAAGCGGCAATTCGAGATAATGATCCGGTGTTATTTTTCGAACATAAACGGGCCTATCGTTTAATTAAGGGAGAAGTTCCGACGGATGATTACACATTGCCAATTGGAAAAGCAGATGTGAAGCGTAAAGGAGAAGATATTACCGTCATAACATATGGACTTTGTGTTCATTTTGCCCTCCAAGCAGCTGAGAAATTGGCGAAGGATGGAATCTCCGCACATATTCTCGATTTGCGAACCGTCTATCCACTTGATAAAGAAGCCATCATTGAAGCGGCATCAAAAACAGGTAAGGTTTTACTTGTTACCGAGGATACAAAAGAAGGCAGTATAATTGGTGAAGTCGCAGCAATTATTGCTGAAAATTGCTTGTTTGAATTAGATGCACCTATTAAGCGGCTGGCTGGACCGGATGTACCGGCAATGCCGTATGCACCCACGATGGAGAAATTCTTTATGGTAAATCCTGATAAAGTTGAAAAAGCAATGCGCGAGCTAGCTGAGTATTGAAACGAAAAGCAGAGGCGCCTTGGTCAGCCCTGACAGCTGCTTGCGGGCCTGCCATTGAAGTCGTTCTTTGACTTCAATGGCGGGACCGAAGCGACTCGAGGAGCTAGGCGCCGGAGCTGGACAATAGGAGGTTTGGAATAGTGGCAATTGAACAAATAAAAATGCCTCAGTTAGGGGAGAGCGTAACCGAAGGCACGATCAGTAAGTGGTTAGTATCTGTTGGTGATAAAGTAAATAAATACGATCCCCTTACTGAAGTAATGACAGATAAAGTAAATGCAGAAGTTCCTTCTTCCTTTACGGGTGTAATTAAAGAACTGATTGCTGCAGAAGGCGACACTTTAGCCGTCGGGGAAATAATATGTACGATTGAAATAGAGGGCGGCGGGAGTCAAGAAACTGTAAAAGCCGAGAAAACCCCTGCAGTAACAATTGACGCAGAATCAGGAACCCAGGTAGACCAAGGAAACAAAGCCCGTTACTCTCCTGCTGTTTTAAAAATATCCCAAGAAAATGGCATTGATTTAACACAGGTGTCAGGCACCGGAGCGGGTGGACGAATTACGAGAAAAGATTTGCTGAAATTAATTGAGTCGGGAACTATTCCGGTAGCAGGACAAAAAGTAGAAGCACCGACACAGCCAGTGACTGTGCCGGGAGCCAAACAAGAAGCTGCACCGCCAGTTTCTACTCCAGCACCAGCGGCACCAGTTGTAAATATCCCAGTTGATGCTGGCGACATTGAGATTCCGGTTACAGGCATTCGTAAAGCGATTGCCGCCAATATGTTGCGCAGCAAGCACGAGGCACCACACGCATGGACGATGATAGAAGTCGATGCAACGAATTTAGTGGACTATCGTAATGCTCTTAAAGACGAGTTTAAGAAAAAAGAAGGCTTTAATTTAACGTTCTTCGCCTTCTTTGTTAAAGCCGTCGCCCAGGCATTAAAAGAATTCCCGCAAATCAATTCGATGTGGGCCGGTGAGAAAATCATCCAAAAGAAAGACATCAATATTTCGATTGCAGTTGCCACTGACGAGGCTCTATATGTTCCTGTTATTAAACAGGCGGATGAGAAAACAATTAAAGGAATTGCCCGTGAAATTTCCGAGCTTGCCGTAAAGGTGAGAACTGGAAAACTGCGCTCAGAAGATATGCAGGGTGGAACCTTTACCGTGAACAATACGGGTTCTTTCGGTTCTGTTCAATCAATGGGGATCATCAATTACCCACAAGCAGCGATTCTGCAAGTGGAGTCCATTGTCAAACGTCCAGTTGTTATGAATAATGGCATGATTGCTGTTCGTGACATGGTAAACTTGTGTATGTCACTTGATCACAGAGTATTAGACGGACTCGTTTGCGGCCGTTTCTTACAACGTGTGAAAGAAATTCTTGAAAATACATCAAAGTCAACAACTTCAATTTACTAAAAAACAACCGCTGCATCTGATGCAGCGGTTGTTTTTTAGTAAATTGGTAACTGTAATGATGGAATCAAGCCGCTTATCTCTTTAAAAACTTCGATACTCCCCAAACTATAGCTCCTGAAATCACTGAAGCATACCATGTGAAAGGGAACGATGGGCCAAAGTTTGGCATAAGATAACTAAGTCCTATGATGATGCCCGTGCAAACCGCTGCCAAAGTTCCACACAGGAATGTATCCTTCAAATTCCTCTGTTTTTCTTTAAAAACAGAACCTTTAATAATTGTGAATATCCCCCAAACAGCTATAAGACTAAAACAAACAATAACAAAAAACATCACTACGGAGGGAAGCAGGTAAACTAAAGAATCAACTTCTTTAAAGAAAGAAACAATGAAAAATATCATTCCCCGTATTATTAAAAGTAAGCCCAATAAATTAAAAGCAATAGAAGAAATAAAACCAATTATGTTTTTCTTTTGTTCCTTTGGAATTTGTTGAATGATTTCGTCCGCGAATTCTTTCGGATTATCGCCAAAAATAGACGATGCGTTTTTCCCTTCATTTTGTCCCTCAATAAGATGATCTAATATCTCCATCAATATTTCTTCCGATTGCTGTTCGGAAATGTAAAGCTGGAGCCGAATATAAATCAGAAAATCGGAATAATATTTTTCATTTTCAGGCGTTAATTCTGACCTCTTCCGATTATTTATTTCAATCAATTGCTTAGCCTCAATCATTCCTGTTCCCCCTTTTTAATAATACACTTACTGGTAAAACTACTTGTTCCCACTCCTGTGCAATAGCAGCAAGTGCTTCACGCCCTGTCTCGGTTAAAAAATAATACTTTCGATTTGGCCCCGAAACCGAAGGCTGCATTTCACCGCGAATTAGACCATTTTTTTGCAGCCTCAGCAAAACAGGATAAATTGTCCCTTCACTTACATCTTGAAGCCCTGCCTCTTGAAGCTTTTTTGACAGTTCATAGCCGTAAATTGGCTCTTTTTCAATCACGGAAAGTACACAGCCATCTAATATTCCTTTTAACAATTGGCTTCGTAACGACATGAATGCCATCCTTTCATTCGGTATATTGTATAACAAGGTAGGAAGGTAATAAGTAACTACCTTGTTATGCAAAGTAGTTAATTTAAGAATAAATTGGAAATCTACATGTGTCAAGTAGAAATTATGTGATTATTTCTAACGGGCTTCTTCCAATGGTTTTCATTGCTTGAATTGTGTTTGTACCATAAAATAGTACTAAGTAGAATTTATTGAATGTTAATTTAATTTTGGAAAGCAGGAGGGAGATGTAAGTTTTGGAAAAAATAAAGAATCAATCTTTTCCTTCAAAAACATTACCTGAATGGGAAAAGAAAGCTGAGGCAACTCTAAAGGGAAAAACGGTTGAATTATTAGAAACTACTACATATGAAAACATTATTTTGAAACCGCTTTATACCCGGAAAGATCAGCAAAGTGTGCCGGATTATCCAGCAGGTTCAGATTTTAGAAGGGGTAGTTATCCACTAGGATATATTACTAATGATTGGAAGGTAGCACAGAAGCTTACCTATCAATCTCCCAACGATGTAAAAGATAAGTTACTGGAAGCATTTAAAAAAGGGCAATCTTCCATAGCGTTTGAAGTTTGTGAAGGTTTGCTTAATACAAATGGTCTATTAAGCTTTCTAGGGGAGTCATCTAGTCAATTTCCTTTCTCCATTAACGCAAAAGCCTTACAAGCTGATTTTCTTACAAAATTGGCAGAGCAGGAAGGACCTAGTGAAAAAATTAGCGGATATATTGGTTCTGACCCAATAGCTTTATGCGTGGAAGAAGGCTTTTTTTTCGATGAAGGTTTCAATGAATGGGTAAAACAAATTGAACTAGTAAAAGGAAAGCTTCCCAACTTACGCACAGTATTAATAGATACAGTTCCATATCATAATGGCGGGGCAAATGCAGTTCAAGAACTCGGTATCGCAATGGCTGAAGGGGTATTTTATCTTGAAAATCTGCAAGAAAACGGAATGGAACTTGAGGAAATTCTTGCAAAAATGATCTTTCAATTCTCTATCGGAGGCAACTTCTTCATGGAGATTGCGAAACTTCGGGCATCACGAGTTCTGTGGAATCGAATAACCGAACTTTATGGTGCTAATGACCAAGCCCGTAAAATGATTATTGCTGCTGAAACCTCTTCTTTTACAAAAACCGTTCATGACCAACATGTAAATCTTCTTAGGGCTGGAAATGAGGCATTTGCGGCTGTAATTGGGGGCGTTCAATATCTCCACGTCGGAAATTTTGATGTTCTCAAGGGTGCTACTCCTTTTTCAGAAAGAATTGCTAGGAACACACAACTATTATTAAAAGAAGAAGCACATTTGAAAAAGGTTATTGATCCTGCTGGGGGTTCTTGGTATGTAGAAGAATTGACAAACCAACTGGCTGAGAAAGCATGGGGATTCTTTCAACAAATCGAAACCAATGGCGGCATTCTTGAAGTTTTAAAGTCAAATTGGCTGCAGCAGGAAATAACTGCTATTTACGAAAAAAGGAATATGGACATTCAGACAAGAAAGCAAAGTATTGTCGGAACAAATGTCTATGCTAATCTTGAAGAAAATGTTTCTGATAAAAAACATTTGAAGGAAAAACGTCATATTTGTGGAAGGGATCATTCGTTCATTGAAATTGGAACTATCCCTCAAAGGAGATTGGCCGAACCATTTGAAGAATTACGGAGTAAGGCTAAGCAGCTTAAAGAAAAATTCGGTTCGACCCCATCGGTAGGCATGGTTTGTCTTGGAGAATTAAAACAACACAAAGCAAGGCTTGATTTTATGAAGGGGTTTCTTGCCGCGGGTGGAATTAAATCAGTTGAAAGCAAACCAATAGTAAATGTGGAGGATGCAAAACAGTTTGTATTAGACTTAAGAACTAATTTTGTTTGCTTCTGCGGAACAAATGACCAATATGAATTCCAGGGGCATGAAATTCTATCAGCCTTGAAATCAGAATTTCCTGAGCGAATTTTTTACCTTGCAGGACTTCCTATAAAAGAAAAGCAAGCCCAGTGGCAGAGGGAAGGTATTAAGCAGTTTATCCATGTGAAAAGCAATTGCTATGAAACCCTTTCAGCAATTTTATCCGATTTGGAGGTGAGCACCGTTGAAGAAACAAAAGCCTGATTTTCAGAACATATCATTGTTTGATAAGCAAGATTTCATAACAAAAGAAGATTGGCAGGAGTTAGTTAATCAAGAACTTGAAACTTCCATCGATGATTTACTGTTTGAAACAAATGAGCAAATCAACCTAAAACCAATCTATACAAAGGAAGACCGGGAAGGTTTGGAACATCTTGATGATCTTCCGGGACTCCCGCCTTATACGAGAGGACCTTATCCCACGATGTATGTTAATCGTCCGTGGACGGTTAGACAGTATGCAGGGTTTTCAACGGCTGAGGAAAGTAATGCTTTTTACCGCCGTAATCTAGCGATGGGGCAAAAGGGATTATCGGTCGCTTTTGATTTAGCGACCCACCGCGGCTATGATTCCGATCACCCGCGTGTGGTTGGGGATGTCGGTAAAGCAGGTGTTGCGATTGATTCCATTCTTGATATGAAGACGCTATTTGATGGAATACCGTTAGACCAAATGTCCGTTTCGATGACCATGAATGGGGCAGTTCTGCCGATTCTCGCCTTTTTCATCGTGACGGCTGAAGAGCAGGGCGTTAGCCAGGAAAAGCTGTCCGGAACGATCCAAAATGATATATTAAAAGAATATATGGTTCGTAATACCTATATTTATCCACCGGAAATGTCGATGAAGATTATTGCCGACATTTTTGAATATACCTCCAAATACATGCCGAAGTTTAATAGTATCAGTATTTCCGGTTATCATATGCAGGAGGCGGGAGCGCCAGCCGATTTAGAATTAGCCTATACGCTTGCAGATGGCTTGGAATACGTTCGGACGGGTCTGAAGGCAGGAATTGAAATCGATTCCTTTGCACCAAGGCTGTCATTTTTCTGGGCAATCGGTATGAATTATTTCATGGAAGTCGCCAAAATGCGGGCAGCGCGATTGATTTGGGCAAAAATGATGAATTCCTTTGATCCAAAGAACGAAAAATCGTTAGCACTAAGGACCCATTCGCAAACATCTGGCTGGAGCCTGACAGAGCAAGATCCTTTTAACAATGTCACGAGAACGCTAATCGAGGCACACGCGGCAGTCATGGGACATACTCAATCACTTCATACCAATGCCTTAGATGAAGCAATTGCTTTGCCAACGGATTTCTCAGCCCGGATTGCCCGTAATACCCAGTTATTTTTACAAGAAGAAACGGGAATTACGAACGTAATCGATCCTTGGGGAGGTTCCTATTATGTTGAAAAGCTGACAGATGAATTGGTCAAAAGGGCTTGGACACATATTGAAGAAATTGAAGGGCTTGGGGGAATGGCCAAAGCAATTGAAACAGGCCTGCCGAAGATGAGAATCGAAGAAGCAGCAGCCAGGAGACAAGCGCAAATTGATTCTGGCGAGGAAACCATCATTGGTGTCAATCGTTATCGGCTTGAGAAAGAAGAAGCAATTGATATTTTAGATATCGATAATACAACTGTTCGTTTAAAACAACTGGAAAAATTAAATGCATTAAAAGCAAGCCGGGATGATCAAAAAGTCGAAGAAGCGTTAACTGCTTTAACGAAGGCGGCAGAAACAGGAGAACAGAACTTATTGGAATTGGCTGTTCAGGCGGCAAGAGTGAGAGCAACGCTTGGAGAAATTTCGGATGCGATTGAGCGTGTGGCCAACAGACATAAAGCAGTGATTCGTTCGATTAGCGGTGTATATAGTAAGTCATTTAGCAATGAAGAAGAAATTTCAGTAATGAAAAGGATGACTGATGAATTCCTCGAAAATGAAGGGAGAAGGCCAAGAATTCTGATTGCAAAAATGGGTCAGGATGGTCATGATCGCGGAGCAAAAGTGATTGCTACTGCATTCGCTGACCTAGGGTTTGATGTAGATATTGGACCATTATTTCAAACAGCGGAAGAAACGGCCACCCAGGCTGTTGAAAATGATGTTCATGTCATCGGAATGAGTTCATTGGCTGCCGGACATAAGACGTTATTACCACAGCTGGTCGGGGAATTAAGGAAGCTTAACCGGGAAGATATTTTGGTGGTTATTGGCGGAGTGATCCCGGCGCAGGATTATCAATTTCTATACGAGCATGGGGCAGCGGCGATCTTTGGACCAGGCACGATTATCCCCGTGGCGGCTCAAAAGGTAGTAAAGGAGATTTATAAACAACTCGGTTACGAGGAAGTGGCAGAGTAAATGGCTATCGATCAAAAACCGGAATGGAGCGACCCGAATCACCCTGAAAATTGTTCAAGTGTGGTAAGAAAGGGGCAGGAGCAGAAAGGACAACCAGCTTCCATTCAAAAAAATATCCGCTTTCAAAAACGCAGGACCTCAGAACCGTCGGTTGCTGAACTCTATGAAGGGGTGTTAAACGGGGATAGAAGCCTGCTAGCAAGAGCCATTACTTTAGTAGAAAGCAATGCGGAACAGCATTTCCAAAAAGCACAACAGCTTTTGCAAAAGCTCCTCTCCCACAGCAGTAAATCCGTTCGAATTGGAATAACTGGTGTACCGGGGGCAGGGAAAAGTACATTTATTGAGGCGTTTGGCATGTACCTTTGTGACCAAGGCTGTAGTGTGGCAGTCCTTGCAATTGATCCGACCTCTAGCATCAGCGGCGGCAGTATTCTTGGGGATAAAACAAGAATGGAACAATTGTCGAGGAACCCTAGGGCCTTTATTCGTCCTTCACCAACGGCAGGAAAACTTGGCGGGGTCCATCGAAAAACGAGAGAGGCGATGTTGATTTGCGAGGCTGCCGGCTTCGATGTCATCTTAATAGAAACTGTTGGCGTGGGTCAAAGTGAAGTTATTATTAGAGATATGGTGGACTTTTTCATGCTGCTCGTTCTGACTGGAGCAGGTGATGAGCTGCAGGGGATGAAAAAAGGAATTATCGAGCTTGCCGATGCCATACTTGTTCATAAGGCAGATGGAGCGAATAAACAGAAAGCAGAGCAGACAAGAAAAGAGTATAGCCGCATCCTCCACTTTCTCCAGCCGGCAACAAAGGGCTGGAGTACAAAAGCATATACCTGCTCGTCAATAACTAACGAAGGTATTAATGAAATTTGGGAAGTTATTGATTCTTTTAAAAAGGCAGGAGAAAAGACCGGAGTTATTGAAGAAAGAAGAAAAGTGCAATCAAGAGAATGGCTTTATTCCATGATTACCGACCAGCTGCACTATCATTTTTTTCATCATCCTGCAATTATGAACCTTCTTCCCAAGCTGGAAAATGAAGTAATCGCTGGTGAGAAAACAGTGGCTTCTGCCGTTGAGATGCTGTTTAGTTTAATTAATCTAGAAGGGTGAAGGTTAGGTAAAATATTTTTTTAAAATAAATAAATTTTCCCCCAAAATTTAACTAAAAGATGGTAATATCATTTTAGCAAGATGTTAGTTTACTAGAATAAATAATAGAAAGGTGGATTTACAAGGAACAGAATAAGATTCAGAGGAAATAAATGCACACCGAATGGAAGCAATTAAAGAGGAAATTATTAATGTTTTTGGGGGATTTATATGATAAAAAAACTTATGCTTGTTTTGCTGGCTTCTGTATTATTCATTACCGGATGTCAGTCTATTAAAGGTGTTAACCTTAATCAAATGGTTATTAATAACTCTAAGATTAAGTCTTCAGAGAGTAAAACTACCGCTTCGTTAGAATTATCTTACAGTAAATCGCAAGTAAAAGATAAAGATCTTCTAAAGGTCCTAAGCCTGCTGAATCATATGAAAGTAGAAATTCAGACAAAAATGCAAAATAGTAATACGGTATCACTAAACGGTAATGTTATTCTTCAACAAGGAAAGATTCCTTTTCGAGTTTATGTAGATAAAAAACAAATGGTTCTGCAATTAGATAATGCATCAAAACCGATCCGTATTCCTATGGATAATGGGACACCACCAAATGATAAAATGATTCAAGATCTGCAAACGAAATTAATCGGACCTATCGTAAGGAATATACCAAACCCTAAACATATCAGTGTAAAGTCTGCAACAGAAAAGGTAAATGGTGTTAAGGTAAAGGGGCATAAGATCCATGCTGAGGTTTATGCGGATGAAGTAGAGAAACTTCTCTTGACTTTCCTTACTAATCTATCAAAAGATAATAATGCATTAGACCAAATTGTTACCGCTGTGAATGAAATCAGCAAGGTTGCTGGTGATAATTCTAAGATGACGGCTGCTGAACTCAAAGAAGGTTTGGTGGGGATCCAAGAAATGGTTAAACAATCTGTTCCTGAGTTGAAAAAGTCAAAAGTATTAACTCATAAAAACTATTTAAAAACGGATATTTTTGTCGATAGTAAATTTTTCGAAAGAAAGTCATCATCGGTTTTAAATATCGCTGGGATCCAGGATGACAGTGGGGTGAAAGGAATCCGCCTTAAGCTCACTAATGAAACTTGGAATATTAACAAGTCTGTAAAGGCTAAAAAAATTAGTGCTTCAAAATATTTAAAGGAAGACGCAACGGAAGAGCAATTTTTGGCAACATTAGATAAAAAACACAGTGTTCTTTATTCGGTTATGACATCGCTCATGTATAAACCGTCGGCACCTTTAAAAGTTTCGCAAGTAAAAGTAAGCAATAATAAAAGAAAAGCTGATAAGGTTAGTGTAAAGACTCTTAAAAAGGGCGATGTAATAAAAGTTTATAATGCCAGCAAAGGTGGAAAACTGTTAGCAGCAAAGCAGTCATCGGGTGCTGCAACGACTATTTCTATTTCTCAACTTGGGAAAAAGTCAGGTAAAGTATATGTAAGTATTATCCGCTCCGGAAAAAAAGCGGAAAGTACCCGCGTAGCAATCAAATTCAAGGGCGAGTAATAGTAATTGTAATGCGTTCAGATGAAAAGACAGAGAGCAGAAATTGCTCTCTGTTTTTTCAATTAACCATGAAATGCGGAAATTAACAGTAATATTCCTTCATATTTGAAAAAAATGCATTTTTACTGTTAATATATAGGTATAGGCATATTTTAAGGAGGGATTTTTATGAGCATGGATTTTAACTTTTTCATGAATGATGTGGTAAATCAGGCACGTCAAGAAATCGTGTCTGCTGGGTATAAAGAACTTAAAACATCTTCGGATGTGGAAGAGGCTCTTGCACAAAAAGGAACAACTTTAGTGATGATTAATTCTGTTTGTGGCTGTGCCGGCGGTGTTGCTCGTCCAGCTGCAGCACATGCCGTTCATTATGATAAACGTCCAGATCATCTGGTTTCCGTTTTTGCAGGGCAGGATAAGGAAGCAACAGAAACAGCAAGAAGCTTCTTTACTGGTTATCCGCCATCCTCTCCATCGTTTGCCATCTTAAAAGACGGTAAGATTTGCTCGATGATTGAAAGACATCAAATTGAAGGCTTCGATCCAGCGACCGTCGTTTCTAAGCTTCAAAAGGAATTTGACCAATATTGTGAAGAAGTCTAATCTAAATACCGCGGAAAGGGTCAATCTCCCCAATGGAGCGTGATCCTTTTTGTTTTGGAAAAAATTACTTTAGAAAAACATAGGTGGATTTTTAAAAATATATTTGCATAATTATTAGTATGTGTTAAAATACATAACAGTGAATAATTATTAATAAGAAAAACTAGTAATTTTGGAAATTAGCATTAAATAACAAGAAGAATATGTGAATTTTAAAAATTCTAATTTTCAGAAAAGATATAGGGGGAAAACAAATGAAAAAGGCAGTTATTTTAGTATTAACGTTGATGATGTCTGTAGGAATATTAGCAGCATGTGGTACAGGTGAAAAAGCTAACAAAAAAAGCGGAGATAAGAAGGTACTAGTAATGGCAACTTCTGCCGACTACCCGCCGTTTGAATATGTTGAAACGAAGAAAAGTGACGAGATTATCGGGTTTGATATCGATTTGGCAAAAGCAATTGCTAAAAAGCTTGACTTAAAGTTCGAGGTAAAAGATATGGATTTTGGCGGCTTGGTCCAATCACTTAAATCGGGACAAGCTGATTTTGTCCTATCAGGGATGACACCTACTGAAAAAAGAAAGAAAAATGTTGATTTCAGTGATATCTATTATACGGCACATCACATGATTGTCTCTAAAAAAGATAGTGGGATTGAGACGATTGCCGATTTAAAAGGGAAAACAGTTGGAGTGCAGCTAGGGTCAATTCAAGAAGGAAAAGCAGAAGAGATTAATAAACAGGTACCTATAAAGATTGAAAACCGGAACCGTATTCCAGACCTTATCCAAGAAATTAAATCAGGACGTTTTGATGCGGCTATTATTGAAGACACAGTAGCCAAGGGTTATTTTGAGAAAGAAAAGGAATTTAAAGGCTTTACGATTAGTGATGATCCTGAAGAAGCGGGCTCGGCGATTGCCTTCCCGAAAAACAGTGATTTAACGGCGAAGTTCAATAAAGAGTTAAAGAAAATGAAAGAAAACGGCGAATTGCAGAAATTGGTTGTAAAATGGTTCGGTGGGGAAGAATAATTTTTGAATTACCAAGAGACGTTCGCATCTGAACGTCTCTGCCATTTTTTATTTTGATAGAAAGGACGAATGATGAATGAACTTAGATTTTACACAATTCATTCCCTCCATGCCATATATATTAAAAGGGATTTTAGTTACCCTGCAGATTGTTGTTTTAGCAGGAGTTTTGGGGTTTGTACTTGGAATTATCTTATCATTATTTAAAATAAGCTCGATTAAAATCCTCAACTGGGTTGCCGATGTTTATACTTCGATTTTCCGCGGGACACCACTCGTTTTGCAGTTAATGCTTATTTATTATGGATCGCCACAGATCATCGGTTATCAAATTGAGCCCTATACAGCAGCTATATTATCGTTTGGGCTGAATTCCGGAGCCTATATATCGGAGATTATTCGGGCAGGAATTCTGGCCGTTGATAAGGGGCAGCAGGAAGCAGCGATGGCGCTTGGTGTGCCTTACGGGAAAATGATGTGGGATATCATCCTGCCTCAAGCACTTAAAAATATCCTGCCGGCCTTAATGAATGAATTTATTTCACTTACAAAGGAATCAGCAATTGTTACCACCATCGGCGTTATGGACATTATGCGCCGTTCTTATCAAGTGGGGGCAGAGAATTACTCCTTTTTCGAGCCGTTATTAATTGCCGGCTTAATCTATTACCTGATGGTTATTACTTTAACTTTATTAGGAAAAGCGCTTGAAAGGAGAATGAGACGCAGTGATTAAGATAGAAAATTTGCATAAGAATTATGGCAAGCTCGAAGTATTAAAGGGAATCTCAACAACTATTGGAGCGGGGGAAGTTGTAGCAATTATCGGTCCATCAGGTTCAGGAAAATCAACCTTTCTTCGCTGCATGAACGTTCTTGAAAACCCGACGAGCGGGAGAATTTTGGTAAGGGATCAAGATGTTACCGATAAAAAGACGAATATCATGAAGGTCCGCCAAAATGTCGGAATGGTGTTTCAGCACTTTTATTTATTTCCGCATAAAACGGTTTTGCAAAATCTTACCTATGCTCCAATGAAGGTAAAAGGATTGTCAAAGGATCAGGCAGAGAAAATCGCCTTAGAATTGTTAGAACAAGTAGGTCTCACGGAAAAAGCAGATGAATATCCAACTAGATTGTCGGGAGGACAAAAGCAACGGGTGGCCATTGCCCGGGCATTAGCAATGCAGCCCGATGTCATGCTTTTTGATGAACCAACTTCCGCACTAGATCCTGAAATGGTTAAAGAAGTGTTAGAGGTTATGAAATCACTTGCCCATACAGGGATGACGATGGCGATTGTAACACATGAAATGGGCTTTGCCAGAGAAGTGGCAGACCGAGTCCTTTTCCTCGATGGCGGAGTGTTAGTTGAAGATGCACCGCCTGAGGAATTTTTCACCAATCCAAGGAGTCAGAGGGCACAGGAATTCTTGCAAAAAATGCTTTAATAAGGATATGCTAAAGATGGTCTTGATGACCATCTTTTTTATATTGGTTACTTTTGGGGAGATAAATAATGAAATTTCGCATTGGATATCGGACAATCAAAACGGCGGTGGGCACGGCAATTGCAATTTTACTGGCGCAGCGGCTTGGACTGCATAACTTTGCCTCCGCCGGTATTTTAACCATTTTATGTATTCAGGTTACAAAAAGGCGCTCGCTCCGAACCGCATGGGATCGATTTTTGGCCTGCGTTTTGGCGATGCCCTTTTCTGCCCTTTTTTTTGAAGGAATTGCCTATCATCCAATTGTGATCGGAGTCATGTTGGTTTTCTTTATTCCGACGATTGTCATGCTGAAGGCGAGGGATGGCGTGGTTACCAGCAGTGTCATCATCTTACATATCTATATGGCAGAGAAAATAACGTTGGATATTTTTCTAAATGAACTTGGCGTCATCACCGTAGGTATTGGGGTGGCACTTCTCATTAATCTTTATATGCCAAGCGTGGATAAGAAACTTAAGGACTATCAAGGGGAAATCGAGGAAAACTATAAAAATATTTTCTGTGAAATGGTCCGTTATTTACGTACAGGTGATAGTAATTGGGATGGGAAAGAAATTACCGAATGTACCCGATTACTTGAGGAGGCAAAAACACTAGCTTTTCAAGATGTCGAGAATCATTTTTTAAGAGAAGAGAATATTTATTTTCATTATTTTAAAATGAGGGAAAAACAGTTTGAAATTATCGAACGTGTCTTACCAATTGTCACCTCTATTACAAGGACAGTAAAGCAAGGGCATATGGTTGCTCTGTTTCTTGAGGAACTTTCTGAGAACATTCATCCTGGAAATACGGCCCATATTTATATTGAAAAATTAAGAGAAATGAAAAGAGACTTTGAAGAAATGGATCTTCCGAAAACAAGAGAAGAATTTGAAACCCGGGCGGCCTTGCTGCAATTAGTTAATGAAATGAATGACTATCTCATTATAAAAAGTTCATTTCAAGGAATAAAAACATCTATATCAGTGAATAAACAAAAGAAAATTGAAGCAAACTAGGAAAAAAAGGCAGGTGGCTGCTTTGATAAAAATCTTATCGCCAATCCTGATTGCTTTTTTCCTCTCACCACTTTGGCCATTGGGGCCAAACCCTTTGCCAGGACATCCCTTTGTTATTGTTAACAAAAGTAATAATGAACTGGCTTTTATTAATGAAAATAAAGTACAAACTGTCGTAAGTGTTGGTACAGGTAAGACACAAGAGTTAACGCCTGAAGGTCTTTTTACGATAACGGTAAAGGCAAAAGATCCTTACTTTCGAAAAGGGAATATTCCCGGAGGAGATCGAGCAAATCCACTTGGTGCCAGGTGGATTGGATTTGATGCTTTAGAAACAGATGGAAGAACGTATGGCATACATGGGACGAATCAGCCCGCCTCAATTGGAAAGTATGTTTCGCAAGGTTGCATCCGCACACAGAATGAGGTTGTTACCTCACTTTTTCCATTAATTCCTTTAGGAACAAAAGTGTTAGTTATCTCTTCAAAAAAGTCATTTGAAGCACTGGCCCAAGAAAATGGGGCAATTAAATAAAGGAAAAGGGACTGTTCGATTTGAACAGTCCCTTCCTATATGTTTTTTAAAGTAATGAACCGATTCCAATTAGAAGAGTTGAGGCAAGCATGGCGAAAAGCATTAAATAAACAATAATTTTCCTTGTCTTCTTTTTTTGCAATCTAGGTACCTCCCTTTATTTTCAATAGCTTTATTTCTATTGTACAGGGAAAAGCCCAAATGAACAACGGAACTACTAAGCAATTTAGGAAGGATTTATGAACTTTTTACCGAATAAGTTAATTGTCGAATTTATTTTTATTTTGAAAACAGAGGGGTAAAAAATGATTAAAAAGGTCGACCATATTGGAATTGCTGTTAAATCACTTGAACAAACACTTCCTTTTTATACGGAAACGCTGAATCTTCCGTTGATAGGGATTGAAGAAGTTGATAGTCAAAAGGTGAGAGTCGCTTTTTTACAAGCAGGTGAGACAAAGATTGAATTACTTGAGCCCACATCTGATGAAAGTGCGATAGCCAAATTTATTGAAAAACGCGGGGAAGGCATCCATCATGTGGCACTCGGTGTAGAATCGATTGAAGAAAGAATAATTGAAATGAATGAAAAAGGGATTCGAATGATTGATGAGCAGCCAAGACTCGGAGCGGGTGGAGCACATATTGCCTTCATGCATCCAAAATCTACGTCAGGTGTTTTGTATGAGCTTTGTGAGATGATAGGGAAGAAGGGGTAATTAGGATGGACATCTATGAAAAGATAAATGAGTTATATGATAAGCGCAGAGAGGTAGAACTCGGCGGCGGGGACGAACGCATCGAAAAACAGCATGAGAAAGGGAAACTGACTGCAAGGGAAAGGATTGAACTTCTTGTCGATAAGGGTACCTTTTTTGAATTAAATCCCTTCATTGAGCACCGCACCAATGATTTTGGTCTCGATGAACAAAAGGGGCCTGGGGATGGGGTAGTGACAGGTTATGGAAAAGTTAATGGCCGTCCCATCTATCTATTTTCGCAAGACTTTACGGTTTTTGGCGGGGCATTAGGGGAAATGCATGCGAAAAAGATTGCGAATGTCATGGATTTAGCAGCGAAAAACGGGGCACCCTTTGTTGGTCTAAACGATTCCGGCGGGGCCCGTATTCAAGAAGGTGTTGTCTCGTTAGATGGGTACGGACATATCTTTTACCGGAATGCGATTTATTCGGGTGTTATTCCGCAAATCTCTGTCATTATGGGGCCATGTGCTGGGGGGGCGGTTTATTCCCCTGCGATAACGGATTTCGTGTTTATGGTCGAGAAAACAAGCCAAATGTTTATCACAGGTCCAAAGGTCATTGAAACGGTTACGGGTGAGAAAATTAGCGCAGAAGACCTTGGTGGTGCAGATGTACATAATTCCATTAGCGGCAATGCTCATTTTCGCTCTGAAACAGAAGCGGAGGCTTTACAAAATGTTCGCAAGTTACTTGGCTATCTTCCACAAAACAATGAGGAAAAGCCACCAAGGCTTCCGGTCCAGGAAGAAGAGGATTATCGCCCGGACTTAACCGATACGATTCCATTTGATGCCGTCAGGCCGTATGATGTCCGGAAGGTCATTGAACAAGTCGCCGACACGGATTCTTTTATGGAAATTCACAAGGATTTTGCGAAAAATATTGTTGTTGGTTTTGCTAGAATCAAGGGTGAACCAGTGGGACTTGTCTGTAATCAGCCAAAGGTGATGGCGGGGGGCTTGGATATCGATTCATCGGATAAAGCAGCAAGGTTTATCCGTACTTGCGATTCCTTTAATATTCCAATCATTACGTTTGAGGATGTAACGGGATTCTTCCCAGGCGTTAAACAGGAGCACGGTGGAATCATCCGTCACGGGGCAAAGATTTTATTTGCCTATTCTGAAGCAACCGTGCCAAAATTGACAATTATTTTAAGAAAAGCCTTCGGCGGGGCCTATGTGGCGCTAAATAGCAAGTCCATTGGTGCTGATTTAGTGTTTGCCTGGCCCAATGCAGAGATTGCGGTCATGGGTCCACAAGGGGCAGCCAATATTATCTTTGCGAAGGAAATAAACAAAAGCGAAAATCCAGAACTGACCAGACAACAAAAGATTGATGAATATCGTGAAAAATTTGCCAACCCCTATGTGGCAGCAAGCAGAGGCATGGTCGATGATGTCATCGATCCTAGGGAAACAAGGATAAAAATTATTCAAGCGTTGGAAATGCTGCGAAATAAAAAAGAATCCAGACCCTATAAAAAACATGGAAATATCCCACTATAAGCTTTTAAAAAAAGGCACCTGTCCTATCATTTGATGATTGGAATAGGAAAGAGGTATACTAAAATAGTGAGTACATAACATGGGGGTTGACAAGATGGTTAATCAAGAACGTCTTTTGAATGAATTTTTAGAACTGGTACAAATTGACTCAGAAACGAAATATGAGGCTGAAATTGCGAAGGTATTAAAGCAAAAGTTTTCTGATTTAGGTCTTGATGTTTTTGAAGACGATACAATGGCTGTCACAGGTCATGGAGCCGGAAACTTAGTTTGTACACTTCCCGCAACAAAAGAGGGAGTAGATCCAATTTATTTTTCCTGCCATATGGATACTGTTACACCTGCGAAAGGCGTAAAACCATCAATTAAAGATGGCTATGTTGTGACCGATGGCACAACTATCTTAGGTGCCGATGATAAAACGGGTATTTCGGTGATGCTTGAAACCATTCGTCTGCTAAAAGAACAAAATCTTCCGCACGGCTTGATTCAATTTGTAATCTCTGTTGGCGAAGAGTCTGGTCTACATGGTGCAAAAGCATTGGATCCATCATTGCTAAAAGCAAAATATGGTTATGCCCTTGACAGTGATGGATTGGTTGGGAATGTGGTTGTCGCTGCGCCAACACAAGCAAAAGTGCTAGCCGTTATTTATGGCAAAACCGCTCATGCCGGTGTAGCGCCTGAAAAAGGAGTTTCTGCGATTACAATTGCCGCTAAATCAATTGCAAAGATGCCGCTCGGTAGAATCGATCATGAAACAACAGCAAATATTGGCCGTTTTGAAGGCGGGCAAGCAACGAATATCGTCTGCGACCGCGTTGATATTTTAGCAGAAGCCCGTTCGCTTATCCCTGAAAAAATGGAGGCACAGGTTGGCAAAATGAAAGAAGCCTTTGAAACGGTTGCGGCTGAAATGGGCGGCAGGGCAGAAGTCGATGTAGAAATCATGTATCCTGGGTTCAAATTTGGCGAAGGCGACCATGTGGTAGAAGTCGCTCGGAAGGCAGCCGTAAAAATCGGCCGCAGCTGTGAATTACAGCAAAGCGGCGGCGGCAGTGATGCCAACGTATTTAATGGGTTCAACATCCCAACGGTAAACCTTGCTGTTGGATATGAAGAAATTCATACGACAAACGAGCGGATGCCGCTTGAAGAATTATACAAGCTGGCGGAAATGACCATCGCGATCATTGACGAAGTAACAAATCAATAGTTACAGCTTGACGAAGGAGAGCCAAATGGTTCTCCTTTTGTTAGCTAATAATTTTTAAAGGTGTGTTCGGCTTGAAGGAAATGTATCCGAAAAACGGACGAGTCATTTTGCATGTGGATATGAATAGCTTTTATGCCTCGGTCGAAATGGCCTATGACCCTACTCTTAAGGGAAAACCGCTTGCGATAGCTGGAAACGTTGAGGAACGCAGAGGGATTATCGTCACCTGTAGCTATGAAGCAAGGAAGTTTGGTGTCAAAACAACGATGCCGCTATGGGAAGCAAAAAAACTTTGTCCGCAGTTAATTGTTAAATCTCCAAATTTCGAGCGTTACCGGGCCGCTTCCATTGGCATGTTTGAAATTCTTAGACAGTATACGGACTTTGTCGAGCCGGTTTCGATTGATGAGGGTTATTTGGATATAAGCGAAAGCTTTGAATTTGGTAGTCCTATAGAAATAGCTGAAAGCATTCAAAAACGAGTCTTGGAACAGCTTGATTTACCTTGCAGTATTGGCATCGCCCCGAATAAATTTTTAGCGAAAATGGCCTCTGATATGAAAAAGCCGATGGGGATTACCATCCTTCGCAAGCGCGATATTCCTACAGTTCTCTGGCCACTGAACACAAATGAGATGCATGGTGTGGGAAAAAAGACCGCGGAAAAGCTAAAGACGATTGGAATTTTTACCATCGGTGAATTAGCTAAAGGGAATGAGATTCAGCTAAAAACGCTTCTTGGTATTAATGGAGTTCGGATTAAAGAGAGGGCAAATGGAATTGATATTCGGCCTGTTGACCCGGAATCGATTGAGGAGTTTAAAAGTATTGGCAATTCGACAACCCTGCCAAGGGACGTTAGCAATCAACATGAGCTTTTCCGTGTATTAGAATCATTAGCCGAAACGGTTTCAGTTAGGCTGAAGCGGAAAAATGTTCTTGCGACGACTTTAAGCATAACGATTCGCTATAAGGACCGAAAAACGATTACAAGAAGCAAGAAACTCCCTAACCCTGTCAATCATAAAGAGGACATTGCAACGTTTGCTAAGCAGCTCTTTTTAAAATCCTGGAATGGAGATTCCGTTCGATTGTTAGGGATTACAGGCAATGATTTAGTCGATCATGAGCACGCCTACAAACAATTAGATTTGTTTTCCTATGAAAAGGATGCGAAAAAGGAACCCTTGCTTAAAACTCTTTCCAGCCTTCGTGAAAAATACGGGAAGGATATTGTTGAAAATGCCGGATCGCATAAAATTGACCCGTCGCATAATATCGGAACGGGGACGAGCTTTAATAAAGATTTTCTGCGCACCTTCCCCCATAAAAATAATGAAGAAGACTAAAACACCACTTTGCTGTATCAACAAAGTGGTGTTTTTTTAACTTTTATTACTGTCTAGCTCCAGCGCCCAGCGGCTAGTGGACTTCGCTCTTTTCCCTACGATAAGTCAACATCGAATCGCTACCGCTCTCCGTGTTTCCTTTATCTCAGTCAAAGCGCTCCAGTCCTGTCGTGCGCTAAACGGGCGCTTCTGCTTTTCTTATTTACATATATCTACTTCTAAATCTCCTACTGGCCACCAGAAGTAACCGTCTTTTTCCAAAAGCTCGTCCGCTGCTTTTGGACCCATTGTCCCGGATTGATAATTTGGAAAGCTGTCCGCCTTCGAGTTTTCCCAAACTTCCGAGATTTTATCAACAAACGCCCATGAATACGCTACTTCGTCCCAATGGGTAAAATTCGTTGCATCACCGCGCATACAATCGTAAAGGAGCTTCTCATACCCTTCAGGTGTATTCATCGCATTACTGCCTGTATTGGCAAAGCTTAACTTTACCTCCTGCGCATCTAAGTGCCCGCCGGCTTTCTTAGCGTTTAGATGCAGGGTTATGCCTTCCTCCGGTTGAATGTGGATGACAAGAAGATTAGGATTTAACATTTTTTCGGTTTGGTAATATAAATTCATAGGAATATCTTTAAATTGAACGACAATTTTTGTTGATTTGGCTGCCATTCTTTTGCCTGTTCGAATATAAAAAGGGACACCAGCCCAGCGGAAATTATCAATTTTTATTTTTCCAGCAACGAAAGTTTCTGTATTCGACTCTTTGTCCACCATTGGTTCATCACGATATTTTGGAGCCTTTTTCCCGCCTATTGTTCCCTCACCGTATTGGCCGCGAACAAAATAATCATTCACCTTGTCTCCTTCAATCGTTCGAAGCGCCCTGAACACTCTTACTTTTTCCGAACGAATTTCATCGGTTGTCAGTTTGATTGGCGGTTCCATCGCAAGTAATGCAACCATTTGCATCATATGGTTTTGGAGCATATCTCGTAATGCACCGCTTGTTTCATAATAGCGCCCTCGTTCTTCAACACCAAGCGTTTCGCTGGACGTAATTTGAATATTTGAGATGTATTTATTGTTCCAAAGCGGTTCGAAGATGGCATTGGCAAAACGAATGACTTCGATATTGCGGACCATTTCTTTTCCTAAATAGTGATCAATTCGATAAACCTCTTTTTCAGAAAACGCACTTCTAATTTGTTTGTTTAATTCTTTGGCCGATTCTAAGTCATGTCCGAACGGCTTCTCTATGACAAGCCGTTTGTATCCTTTTACTTCCGTTAGGCCATCCGATTTCAAATGTAGGGCAATAGGACCGAAAAATTCAGGAGCCATCGCCAGATAAAAGATGCGGTTGCCATCAAGTTGATAATTCTCATCAATCTGATTCGCAAATTTCCGCAGTGAGGTGTAGGAGCTTGAATCTGCAACATCATGGGCTTGATAGTAAAAATGTGAGACAAATTCATCAAGGTTTCCTTTTTCTCCGAGTGCAGACAATACGGAATCCTTAACAGATTGCTGAAAATCATCATTATCAAGGGTTCTTCTTGCCACACCAATAACGGCAAACTTCTCCAATCTTCCTCTTTCGAATAACCGGTAGAGAGACGGGAATAACTTGCGTTTTGCTAAATCGCCTGTTGCTCCAAATATCATGATTAATGAATTCATATTTTGTTCCACGGTTAATTTCCTCTTTTCTAAAAGCCTGGGTGCGTATGTAGTTTTAACAAAAAGGCTTTATCAAATATTAAATTTATCTTTTTCTAATAGGTTTCGCAAATAATTGAATTGCATGTATCAAACTATTGTCATTCCTTTTTGCCGAGAGTTATGGAGAAGCAATCAAAAAGAGTTTGTGATATATTATCCATATCGGATTATCGAACGGTTAAGAGAGGGGTTTTGATTGTGGACATATTTTTTCTAGGAACGGGTGCGGGGATGCCGGCGAAACTTCGCAATGTAACGTCAATTGCGTTGAAATTGCTGGAGGAACGGGGGGCTGTATGGTTATTCGATGCGGGTGAGGCAACTCAGCATCAAATTTTACATACATCAATCAAGCCGCGTAGGATTGAAAAAATTTTTATTACCCACCTTCACGGAGATCATATTTATGGTCTGCCAGGACTGTTATCCAGCCGTTCTTTTCAAGGCGGGGAATCAGAGGTAACGGTGTATGGGCCGAAAGGGATTAAGGAATATATTCATGTCAGCCTTTCATTAAGTCAGACCTATTTAAAATATTCATTGAAAGTTATTGAAATCGATGAGGGCGTTATTTTTGAGGATGAGCAGTTCACGGTAGAAACACGTTTGCTCGAACACGGTATCCCTTCTTACGGCTATCGGATTGTGGAAAAGGACAGGCCTGGTACATTGCTTGCTGATAAACTGAAGGAAGCAGGGGTACAGCCCGGGCCGATTTTTAAAAAAATAAAAAATGGGGAAACCGTTACTCTTGAAGATGGCAGGGTGATTGAACCAGGTGAGTTTCTTGGGCCTGTACAAAAGGGACGCATTGTCACGATTCTTGGCGATACAAGATTCTGCGAAAATGCACGAATGCTTGCAAAAAATGCCGATTATTTAGTACATGAAGCAACCTTCTCAAAAGGCGAGGAAAAGCTCGCTTTTGATTATTTTCATTCGACAACCCATCAGGCTGCCGATATTGCTTTACGAGCTGGAAGTAAGCAACTTTGCCTGACACATATAAGTTCCCGTTATGATCGAAATGACTGGCGTGAATTAGTGGAGGAAGCGAAGGAAATATTTCCGAATACAGAGATTGCGGAGGATTTTAAAGAAATTAATATCCCACTTAAATGAGAGAAGCACTCACCAGTTGTGAGTGCTTTCTTTGCCGGATATCTATATCCAGCCGCGTTTGTACTGTTCCGGTGTGTCTATGGGAACACCAAGTTCTTTGGCAGCTGTTCGCGGCCAGTATGGGTCGCGCAGTAACTCCCTGGCTAAAAAGATTAAATCCGCTCGGTCATTTTGTAAAATTTCCTCAGCCTGGATCGGAGAAGTGATTAAGCCTACGGCACCTGTTGGGATATCAGCGCCAGTTTTAATTGTTTCGGAATATTTCACCTGATAGCCTGGATAAACGTTAATACGAGCTGGTACAACGGACCCTGAGCTGACATCAATTAAATCGACACCCTGCTCCTTCATCCACTGTGCGAATACTATGTAATCTTCTGCCGTTAAGCCATCTTCATGATAATCATGAGCGGAAACCCTGACAAATAATGGACCATTCCAAACCGTTTTAACGGCATCAATCACCTCACGCAGCAAGCGATAACGATTTTCCGTAGATCCGCCGTATTCATCGTTTCGTTTATTGGAAAGCGGGGAGAGGAATTCGTTAAGCAAATATCCGTGCGCCCCGTGAATCTCAATGACATCAAAGCCAGCTTTAGCAGCACGCGCAGCGCCCTTTTTAAAGGCCTCGACCGTTTCTTCCATATCCGATTTTGTCATTTCCTTAGGTGTTTTATATTTTTCATTAAAGGCGATTGCTGTGGGGGCAATAATATCGCCTTCTAATACTGCCTTTCTGCCGGCATGGGCGAGTTGAATGCCCGTCATGGTGCCATGCTCTTTTATGAGGCCAACAAGCTCCTCGAAGCCCTCCACATGCTCATCACTCCAAATACCTAAATCCTGAGGAGAAATCCGCCCTTGAGGTGTAACTGCTGTTGCTTCAACAATAATGAGACCGACCTGACCGACGGCTCTGCTTGTGTAGTGGGTGCGATGCCAATTTTGCACATGTCCGTCTTCATTATGGCTTGAATACATACACATTGGTGCCATCACAATTCTGTTTTTTAGCGTGACTCCCTTTATCGTAAAAGGAGAAAATAATTTCGCTGTCATTTAAAGTCCTCCTTTTCTATAAGCACTTCTAGTATAGCAACCGGTATATAAATAATCTAAAATCCTGCTTTTAGTCTTTCTCACGAAGCTCGCTTAAGCGATAGGTTGTACCGCGCCAAACGATGCCCCCGCGTTTAAACGTTAGGAAACTTGCCCGTATAATGGAATAGATAAATAATAAAGCAGTAATTGGTAAAACAAGAAACAAGGCAGGCGAGAAAACTGTCATTTTCTTTATGATGATGATATAAAGAAGTCCACTAATAACAATGTTCCCTAAGCTTAGAAGGACAATTGTTTTGTCTTCGGAAAATATGGTCAGAAACGGGAGGACATTTGTGACAAAGACTCCAAAGATTGAAAAGAATACCATACTGATTCGATAATTTAATCCAGCAAATGTATTTTTCTCAAGCCCGACAAAGGCTTCTTTCAAGCTTCCATACCATTCGACTTCGATTAGCCGGAGCGCTGTGACAATTCTCTGCCGGTAGCCGGCCTTTTTCATTTTCATCCCTAGCTGTAAATCATCGTCCGGCCTCATTTTCAGTTTTTCATGCGTTCCAAACGACTCGTAGGCCTTTTTAGAAACAAGATTGAATGCGCCAATCCCAGTCCCGATTTTTGACTTTGGGTTATTAGCCATCCATGGGCGTTTAAAATAGGAAAACCCAAAAAGGAAGAAAGCGACAAATGATTTTAGCCAAAAACGGTTTGCGCTTAAATTGGGTGCAGCCGTTAAATGGTCAAGCTGATGTTTTTCAAAGTAATGGAGTGCCTTTGCAAAGGCCTCTTTCTCATATTTCACATCGGCATCTGTAAACAAAAGCCATTTCCCTAAAGCGTGACGAGTTCCCTTATACAAAGCGTGATTTTTACCTAGCCATCCAGCGGGTAATTCATTGATATGAATAACCTTTATTCGTAAGTCATCCTTCGTTAGTTCATCCATGATTTTTCCTGTTTCGTCGGTGGAACGGTCATTGACGAGAATCCATTCGACATTTTTATATGTTTGCTTCAACTGACTTAAAATACTCGCCCTGATTTGTTTTTCTTCATTGCGCGCCGCCACGATGACTGATAATAACGGCCCATGGTCTAGGCTCACTTCTTTTTCAAGTGAATCCAGTTTCCGTAAACCTATTAGTGCATCCAATAGAAAGACAATCCAGACTAGAATGCCTAAAGAAAATAAGATTGTTAGCATATACAACACTTCCCAGGCCCTTTTTCCCTAGTGTAATGGAATGAAGGTCAAACATCCACTTTAGGAAGGTTGATCGGCCGTCTCGAGCTGGGAACTTAATGCTGCCCCCATTTTTTTTGATTGGGCAGTCGCTGCTTTAATACAAGAAATGAACGCTTGCTGCACATTGTTTTCTTCAAGAACTCGAATCCCTGCCTCTGTTGTCCCGCCAGGACTTGTCACCTCTCTTCGTAATTCTTCAGAGGATTTGGAAGAGTTTTTCACCATTTCTGCTGCGCCAAGTAATGTTTGTACGATAAGTTCACTAGCCATTTGCTTTTCAAGGCCAACTTCTACCGCACTTTTTTCCATTGCTTCGATTAAATAATAGATATAGGCGGGTCCACTTCCAGATAGCCCTGTTACCGCATCAAGCTGCTCCTCCTCAACAAACCTTGCCAATCCGACCGTTCCGAATAGTTTCTTTGTTATTTCTAGCTGCTCAGTGGAGACGCGTTCATTCACTGCAATGGCAGTAGCTGATTTTCCGACCGCAGCAGACGTGTTAGGCATCGATCTTGCCAATGAAAGTGGTTTCTCCGCGAGGGTTTCAATGGTATTCATGGAAACGCCCGCGAGAACGGAAACAATCAGCATTTGCTTAGTTAAGTAATCACGGATGGATTGAATGGCTGTTGCGGCATCTTTTGGCTTCATTGCTAACATGACAATGTCAGCACCTTCAAAAAAAGCATTCGAATCATACGTACTCTGGACGCCATAACGTTCCTCCAAGTTATTTAACCTTTGTTGATTTGCATTATTTGTCACCCAAATATTTTTTCTATCAATTAAATCATTTTCAAGAATTCCTGAAATGAATGCTTCAGCCATCGACCCTGCACCAATAATTGCAATTTTTTTCATGGAAAATCCCCCTTTTTTCCTCTTTTAAAATACAAAAAGACCCCTCATCCATAAAGGACGAAAGGTCTAGCTTCCGCGGTACCACCTTCATTTACCCTAATTGAATAGATGTTCAATTCGGGTTCACTCGACTCCGATAACGCCGGATATGCGTTAGGTTTTCCTAAATGCTCATAAGGTAGGTTCAATGATTAAGAGGGCGGTGAAGTCTTTCAGCCGTCGAACTTCACTCTCTTTCGCCATTTCTCATTTACTGGCCTTATTCATCGCTTTCAACAAATTAAATTTTAATTGTGATTATGCTTGAATTAGGGCCTGTCTGTCAAGTGAAATATATTTTGAATTTTTTACTTTTTCCGAAAAGTTATGTAGAAATAATGACATTCGGCGAAAAAACCGCTACACTTTAATCTATATATTACTTGTCACAGAATGTTCAAATCTTATTATTTTTAATCTTTATCTAACAATAATATTAAGGAGTTTTTTAAATGACAGAATGGAAAGACGGAATTGCCAAGATTACCTTACCGACTCCTTTTCCGGTCGGAGATGTTAATGCCTATTTGATTAAAGGGGAGCGATTAACACTCGTCGACGCGGGGGTGAATACGGAAGAGTCTTGGAATTCACTTACGGCTCAAATGGATGATTTAAACTTGAGTCCCAACGATATTGAACAGGTGGTCCTTACTCACCATCACCCAGACCATGCCGGGATGCTTGACTTTTTCCCGGATTCATTAGAGGTGTATGGTCATCCGTTGAATGAACGCTGGATTCGCCCAACGGAGGCTTTTCTTCAAGAACAAGAGGATTTTTTTCGTTTGTATTTCCAAGAGTTTGGTCTGCCAAAGGAATTTTTCCCGTTCCTTTCTGAGTTAAGAAAAACGCTGAAGTATTCGTGTAATCGCTCGCTGACGGGACATCTTGTTGAGGGGATGAGGCCGCTTGGGCTTAATGACTGGCAGGTAATTGAAACACCTGGTCATGCTCAAAGTCAAATCGCGCTTTTTCGAGAAAAGGATGGAGTTTTAATTGGCGGCGACTTAATCTTAGCTCATATTTCTCCGAATCCCTTGCTCGAGCCGCCTGCGCCCGGTGAAACGGAAAGGCCGAAGCCGCAGCTTCAGCATAATGACTCGATGAAGAAGCTATTGTCGTACCCAATTCAATATGTCTACACTGGTCATGGGGAGGAAGTCCACCAGCTGGAAGAGCTGATTGAAAAAAGACTAACGCGGCAGCATGAGCGGGCAATGACGGTTAATAACTGGCTGAAACAAGAGAAGCTCACCGTTTTTGAAATCTGCCAGCGGCTTTTTCCATCTGTCTATCAGCGGGAACCGATATTAACCATATCGGAAACTGTGGCCCAGCTTGACTATTTATCCTCTATCGGAGAGATTATTAGTAATGATAGTCTGCCCGTTCTTTATCAAGCTACGAGGTAAGATGAATGGGACCAACTCGGATGAGGTGTTATGATGGTTAGGGAACATTTAAAAGGTAAAAATATTGTGATTACTGGTGCCTCCGGCGGAATTGGGGCAGAAATTGCCAAGCTTTGCGCCGCAAGTGGTGCCAATCTTGTCTTGCTTGCTCGAAGCATTGATAAGCTTGAGCAGCTGCAATCGGAACTGATGCAAAAATATCAGGTGAAAGTGGATGTTTTCCAGCTTGATGTGTCAAACACAGATCAGGTACAGGTAGTTTTTCGGCAGATTTTTGAAAAAGTTAGGGACATTGATATCCTTGTCAATAATGCCGGCTTTGGGGTGTTTCGCGAAGCCCATGAAGCCACGATAGATGAAATTAAAGGGATGTTTGAGGTGAATGTGGTAGGGCTAATGGCATGCACCAGTATGGTCTTGCCAAAGATGCGCGCCCGGCGTTATGGCCATATTATTAATATTGCCTCCCAGGCAGGTAAAATCGCCACGCCCAAATCCAGTGTTTATTCAGCTACAAAGCATGCCGTTCTTGGTTACACGAATTCGCTGAGAATGGAACTTGCTGATTACAATGTCCAGGTGACAGCAGTGAACCCAGGACCAATTGCCACCAACTTTTTTAACATTGCCGATGAACAAGGTACTTATGTGAAAAATGTCCAACGGTTTATGCTCCAGCCTGAATATGTTGCCGGGAAAATTGTTGACAGCATGCTGACGAAAACCAGGGAGATTAATCTTCCGCGCTGGATGAACATGGGGAGCGTTGTGTATGTCCTTTTTCCACGACTGTTTGAGCGGATTGGAAAGCGGGCGTTTAATAAGAAATAGAGGCAAAGACCGCCAATGAGGACAGAATTCTAGGTTTCATCACCGTTTTCGTCCTCATAGGCTCTCCATGAGGACAGAGTTCTAGGATTTATCACGATTTTTGTCCTCATGGACCCTTCATGAGGACAATATTCATGGTTTCATCACCGTTTTCGTCCTCATAAACCTCTTATAAGGACGTTTTTTTATTTCATCTCCAGTTCTAGCTCCCTAAATCTTTATGACAATCGTTTTTATTATGATTTATAAATCTAAGAACCTAAGTATGGGAAAAATTTCACCCTGTTAAAAACTCATACACCGTATCATTTACAACCTCAAATAAATCCGCCGTAGGTTCTTCCTCTTTTATTTGAAAAATCCGTTTTGTCAGCTCCTCCAAATCCTTATCACCAATTGGCATGGACTCAGCCTCATAATACTGTTTTAAACAGTTCAAGATCATTTTGTTGATCAGCTTCTTTTCCATACGAGTACACCTCACCAATCATTATACCGCTTTTAGCCTAAATCTCCATATTGGAAACCCGCCAAAAAATTTCCATTGAATACGAACGAATATTCGCTTAAGATATGAGTATAATGATAAAGAACTTATGTTCGATATTTGGAAAGTGGAGGAAAAGTCATGGTCGATTACAGCGCATTACCGAAAAATAAAATTTTATGCGTGGACATGAAGAGCTTCTATGCAAGTTGTGCCGCTGTCATACTCGGACTCGACCCTTTGAATTGCTATTTGGCGGTGGCGGGCAACAAGGAGCGGCAGGGAAGTGTCGTGCTAGCCGCTTCTCCACGTTTGAAAAAGGAATTTGGGATCAAAACCGGCTCACGGCTGTTTGAGATTCCCAATGACCCGAGGATTCAAGTTGTTGAGCCAAAAATGGCCACGTATTTACGGATTGCAACAGAAATTTCGCGTGTGTTTAACCGCTATGTGCCAAAAGAAGCCATTCATGTCTATAGTGTCGATGAAAGCTTTATTAAAGTGGATGGTGCCTTTCATTTGTGGGGTGATGCCCATACGATTGCCGAAAAAATACGGGCTGATATTAAGCGGGAATTCCAGCTTCCATGTGCGGCTGGGATTGGCCCCAATATGTTACTGGCGAAGCTTTGCCTTGACCTTGATGCAAAGAAAAAAGGAGTGGCGGAATGGACGTATGAAGATGTTCAGACGAAGCTTTGGAACGTATCACCACTTAGAGAAATGTGGGGAATCGGCAGACGTGTTGAAAAGACATTAAATGGCATGGGAATTTTCACGGTTGGTCAGCTGGCCCGTTATGATTTAGAAAAGCTGGAAAAGAAATTCGGAATTATGGGGAATCAGCTTTATCATCATGCGTGGGGGGTGGATCTGTCTGATTTGGGTGCACCACTTATCGAGGGACAAATCAGCTTTGGAAAAAGCCAAATTCTTTTAAGAGATTATAAGGAGGAATCAGAAATTAAGGCGGTCATTTTAGAAATGTGTGAAGAAGTAGCCCGTAGAACAAGGACGCACCGGAAGGCAGGGAGAACAATCAGTCTCGGAGTCGGCTACAGCCAAGATGAATTTGGCGGCGGCTTTCATCGTTCCAGAACGATTCAACAGCCAACGAATGTGACGATGGATCTTTACCGTGTCTGCCTTGAATTATTTCATGAGCACTATAACGGAAAGACGGTAAGGCAAATTTCGCTTGCCATCGGAAATATTGTCGACGACCGCGAGCTTCAGCTCGACCTTTTCGACAGGGGTGCCTATAAAAGACGGGAGCTGGGCTATGTCGTTGATTCTGTTCGCAGGCGCTACGGCTCGGGTTCTCTATTACGTGCCGTTTCTTATACGGCTGCCGGAACGGCTAAGCACCGGGCAACACTCGTTGGAGGACATAAAATGTAATAAGAAAAGCGGAAGCGCCCGTTTAGCGGCGTATGGACTGGAGCGCTTTGACTGAGATAAAGGAAACACGG
>NZ_BCVI01000003.1 GCF_001591665.1 Neobacillus soli NBRC 102451
CGATGTTGACTTATCGTAGGGAGAAGAGCGAAGTCCACTAGCCGCTGGGCGCCGGAGCTAGACAACTATAAAATTTAAGACTGAATTCTAAGTAGATACGAGAGAAGGAATGCGTATGATTCGCGACCGTGGAAGGATTAAGTGGACGTCGATGATGCTTCCTGAGCATGTGAAATTGCTTAGGGATTGGGTGAAGGAAGATCGTTACGAACAGAAAAAAGAAATGGATGAACAGCAGTTAGAGCTAATGAATGAAACCTTATCTGAAGCGATTAAATTTGATCAGTTCGTGACGATTACCCATTACCGAAACCGGAACTATGAAATTGTGATTGGAAAAATTCATTACTGGGATGAACTGGCGCAAAGGCTTCATGTCGTCGATCGCTTTGAAGAAGTACACCGAATACCGATTAATGCGATTGCCGACATCCGGCTAACAGAGGTATAAAAAGAGCGGCTCCCAATCGGAAAGCCGCTCATGTTTTCCCTATTCTTGTTTAGGAACCCGAACCTGTGATTCAAAATTCCCTTTATGCGAGCCGTCGCAAAAAGGCTTATTATTAGACCTTCCGCAGCGGCAGAGGGAAAAGGATGGTTTTGTTGTATAGACATTACCCTCGCCATCTAGCAGCTCCACATCACCTGAAATTCTTAATGAACCGTTATCGTTTACTTTGATTTGTACTTTTGACATGATAAGCACCCCTTTTTAAAATAGTTATCTTAACTTTGAGATTAACTGGAATAACAGGAATTTGCAACCAAAAGGCTGTAAGCCAAAAAATTAAGCAGCCCCTAAAACATGTGATACAATCATCATATGCTGGAAGAGGGGTGTTTTTAAACATGGAAATAAAAATAACAGCGGCAGCAATAGAAAAAATAAATGAGAAAACCGCAGGCCGGGAAGGCTGCTTGAAACTAAAATACGATACAGACGACTGTGGTTGTGCGGTAAACGGGGTAATAGTCTTGTGGTTTGTACCGGAAGCAGAAAGTGACGAAATCGCCTTTGAAACAAATGACAGAACCGTTTATCTAGAAAAGTCAAAAATGGTCTTTTTTGATGAGCAAATGAAAATTGATTTCTCCAAAGCAACCAATTGCTTCCAATTAAAAAGCCCGCAGCAAATCTTAAATGGACATATGAGTTTAATCATCAAAGAAAAAACAGACTGACCCTTTATTTAAAGGACAGTCTGTTTTTAATTGGGCAAAACCGGATTTACATATTTTTGCAAAAATTCATCAATGACCCGTTCGTAATCGGCCCGGTTTTCATTAAAAGATTGGGCATGTCGGCCGTTGGCTGCTAGATATAACATTTTAGGACCCTTTTTGTGTTCAAATAAGTCTTTCGACATGGTCGGAAGAATAAAATCATCCTTTTGACTGTGAATGAACAGAATTGGATGTTTGATATTTTCAATGACCGAAATCGGGGACACATGCCGGATGGAATATTTGTCCCGAAAGCGTAAAAGGACTTCCCCGATTGGAAGTAAAAGTCCGGGGATGAGCTTAAAGTCTTTTTTGATAAGATAAGCGAGCTGATCTCTAAAGTCAGAAAATGGACAATCGGCAATATAAAAATCTGCACCGTCCTCTAGAAGACCAGCATATAAAAGCATCGTTGCAGCCCCCATCGATTCGCCATGAATCCCCAGTTCAAGATTCGGACCTTTTACTTTTTTAAGCCAGTCGACGACTGTTTTTAAATCGAATTTTTCATAATGGCCGAAGCTGGTCGTCTTTCCGCCAGATTCCCCGTGCCGGCGATGGTCATAAATCAAGGCATTAAAACCGCGCTGGATGAACAGGTTCGCATATTTGATGGAATTAATTTTCGTTTCGGTTACACCGTGGGCAATAATGATATAGCGGTTGGTCTCATGCGGTTCCACTAGAACGGCTTTAATCATGTAGCCAAATGGAGAGGGGATATCAACATTCCGCTTTGGCAGTGACTCAAATTCATCAGGGTTATACCTGCCTGCCTCCTTTTCTCGCTTTAGGATTAATTCCTCATCTTTCTTTTTCATATACATAAGACGATTTGTAAAGTACAAACCTAGGGATAACCAGAAAAATAACAAAACAAACAGGGCTCGAAATGCCTTTTTCAAAAAGGACACCTCCCGAAGTTGATTTAATATAACATATGAAAAACAAGTTCCCGGCGCCCATCAATGGACAGCTGTAATAGAAAAAAGCCGCTGACACTAACGAGCGGCTTTGGCTGGTTTATTGCTCTGAATTTTGTCTTTTCGTTGGATGAAGTGCTTTTTCGAGTTCTTCGGCCGCAATCAACCGCTTGCCGCCACCTGCTGTGTCTGCATAGTTTTTTCCTTGTTGGCTGTATCCTTTGTCACGTTTCTGGCTCATAATCATCAGTCTCCCTTCAAGCTGGTCTCACTTAATAAGATGGATGAATAGAAGACTGATTATTCACGATAAAAATATTCTACACAGTTTGTGCATGAAGGCGATAATAGCCGCTTTCAATTTGCCTTGAAAGATGAGGGCGAACAACATCGATGGCCTCCATCAGCCTGCTAAGATCCACACCGGTTTGAATACCCATTCGCTCAAGCATGTAAACAACATCCTCCGTCGCAGCATTTCCGCTGGCCCCAGGAGCAAACGGACAGCCGCCAAGTCCGCCGGCAGATGTATCAAACCGGTCAATTCCCGCTTGCAGAGAAGTCAAAATATTCGCAAGGGCGAGCTTGCGGGTGTCGTGAAAATGGGCTGTTAAAAGGGTATCAGTAAATTCTGCCTTTAATTGGTAAAACAAGGAATAGGCTTCATTCGGTGCTGCCATCCCGATCGTATCAGCGACACTTAATTCATCAACGCCTGCTGCAACAAATTCACGGCAAAGCGATATCGTATCACTTTCATTGATTTTCCCCTCATAAGGACAATAAAAAGCAGTCGAAATGCAGGCACGCACGAAATAATTCCTCTCTTTTAGTCCCTTGATGATGGGCTTCAATTCCGCCATACTATCATGAGTTGTTTTATTAATATTTTTTAGATTAAAGCTATTGCTGACACCAACAAATACGGCAACGGCCTTACAGTCGGTGGAATAGACCCTGTCAATCCCTTTACGGTTTGGAGCTAAGACAATGTCACGTGAATTTTGATCAAGGCAATCGGCTACAATTTCCGCAGCATCGCCCATCTGCGGCACCCATTTCGGTGACACAAACGAGGTGAGCTCCATTTCCTGTAGTCCGGCCTTCCTTAATCCAGCGATAAATTGCTTTTTTATCTCAGTTGGTACAAATAACTTTTCATTTTGGAGCCCATCACGCGGACCGACCTCGATAATCGTCACTTTTTCAGGTAAATTAAGCATCATGTTCCTCCTCTAAACTTCATACTTTCATTGTAGTGGTGTTAAATTCAAAAAATCAAGAAATATAGGAATTTTGACAAAATAAGAGGAATTTCTGTGTTTTTACTAGAAGTAGTAAAGGTAAACTAGGTTGAAGGGGAGAGAAAGTAATGGAAGTAGTTATTATCAGCGCGATCCGGACGGCATTAGGAACGTTTAACGGCAGTTTGAAAAATGTATCAGCACCTGAATTGGGAGCAACTGTTATTAAAGGGGCGCTTGAGCAGGCGGGAGTATCGCCAGACCAAGTCGATGAGGTAATTATGGGCAATGTCCTTCAGGCGGGTCTAGGGCAAAACCCGGCAAGGCAGGCGGCCATGAAAGCGGGTATTCCTGAAAGCGTTTCCTCAATGACGATTAATAAAGTTTGTGGTTCCGGCTTAAAGGCCGTTCACCTGGCGACGCAGGCTATTTTAGCAGGTGACGCTGAAATCGTCGTTGCCGGCGGCATGGAAAATATGAGTCAAGCACCATACGTATTAAAAAATGCCCGCGATGGCTTTAAAATGGGCGACCAAAAATTGGTCGACACGTTGACATCGGATGGGCTTACATGTGTATTTAATGATTATCATATGGGGAATACAGCTGAAAATCTAGCAAGCAACTATTCAATTACTAGAGAAGAGCAGGATGAATTTTCGGCTTGGAGTCAGGAGAAGGCCGTTAAAGCCATTGAAGAAGGCAGATTTAAAGATGAAATTATTCCGGTGGTCATCCCGCAGCGAAAAGGGGAGCCTGTTATTTTTGATACGGATGAATATCCGAAAAAGGGAACAACAGCGGAGAAGTTGGCTGGATTGCGTCCCGCTTTTAAAAAGGATGGCAGTGTGACAGCGGGTAATGCCTCTGGAATCAACGATGGTGCCGCCGCTGTCGTGGTGATGAGTAAGAAAAAGGCGGATGAACTGGGGCTTCAGCCTTTAGTAACCATCAAAGCGAATGCCAGTGCCGGGGTAGACCCAAGCATCATGGGAATCGGGCCCGTACCAGCGGTGAGAAAGGCGCTTGAAAAAGCATCTGTTTCAATCGAAGACCTTAACTTAATCGAAGCAAATGAGGCCTTTGCCGCGCAATCGCTGGCAGTTGACCGTGAACTTCATTTTAATAAAGAAATTCTCAATGTGAATGGCGGCGCCATTGCGCTTGGGCATCCAATCGGGGCAAGCGGGGCTAGAATTCTTGTTACATTAATTCATGAAATGAAGCGTAGAAACGCGGATGTTGGCTTGGCAACACTTTGCATTGGCGGGGGTCAAGGGGTCGCAACGATTGTTGAGCTAGCATAAAACCTTTAATTTGAGGGGGAGAGAGCAAAATGAAGAATATTTGTACATCCTTCCAGGATGCTGTTGCCGATATTCATGATGGGGCAACATTAATGGTTGGTGGATTTGGATTGTGCGGCATTCCAGAAAACCTTATTTTAGCATTGGCAGAAAAAGGCGTGAAGGATTTAACGGTCATTTCGAATAACTGCGGGATTGATGAATGGGGGTTAGGACTCCTATTAAATAATAAACAAATCAAAAAAATGATTGGCTCTTATGTGGGTGAAAATAAAGAGTTTGAGAGACAGGTATTAACAGGCGAACTCGAAGTAGAATTGACACCACAGGGTACATTGGCTGAAAAAATTAGGGCTGGCGGGGCTGGAATTCCAGCATTTTTTACACCAGCCGGAGTAGGAACACCGATTGCCGAAGGAAAAGAAACAAAAATTTTTAACGGGCGGGAATATCTTTTAGAAGAGGCACTGACGGCCGACTTTAGTCTTGTAAGGGCATGGAAAGGCGACAAGATGGGAAATCTCGTTTATCACAAAACAGCGCGAAATTTCAATCCAATGATTGCAGCTGCGGGAAAAGTGACGATTGCCGAAGTGGAAACACTTTATGAAATTGGCGATTTGGATGCCAATTTTATTCATACCCCAAGTATTTATGTTCAGACAATTATCGAAGGAAAACAGGAAAAACGGATTGAGAGATTAACAGTCAGAAAATAGAGTTGGTGGAAGGGAGAGAGCGAAATGGCGAATGATAAAGTCTCTGTTAGAGAGAGAATTGCGATCAGGGCAGAGAAAGAAATAGAAAACGGCTTTTATGTAAACCTTGGCATCGGTATGCCAACCCTCGTTGCCAATTTTATGTCAGATAATAAACAGGTTGTCTTGCAATCGGAAAATGGCCTGCTTGGTATCGGGCCATATCCAGGGGAGGATGAAGTGGATCCCGATTTAATTAATGCCGGAAAAGAGACGGTGACGGCAATAAGTGGTGCGGCTTATTTTGACAGTGCCGAGTCATTTGCGATGATTCGCGGAGGACATGTCAACCTAGCGATACTCGGTGGCATGGAGGTATCTGAAACAGGTGACCTGGCTAACTGGATGATCCCGGGGAAGATGATTAAAGGGATGGGCGGTGCGATGGACCTTGTTCACGGAGCGCAGAAAATTATCGTCATTATGGAGCATGTAAATAAAAAAGGTGAATCGAAAATTTTAAAAGAATGCACACTCCCGCTAACTGGTAAAGGGGTAGTTGACCGAATTATCACCGAGCGTGCGGTAATGGATGTGACGGATTCCGGGCTAAGACTTGTGGAAGTGGCTCAAGGGTTTACAGTTGAGGATGTTATCAATTCAACAGAAGCCGCATTGCGTGTGGACGAAAACGTTAAAGTTGAGGCTTATTAAACAATAGAGGGCAGGCTGAGAATTCAAACAGCCTGCTTTTTTCATGATATAATTTAAATGATGAAATACTTGATTATGGAGGAGTTTAGAATGAAAAAGAAAATAAAACAAAAAAATCAATCTAAACCAAAAATAGAGGACAATGCAGTAACGCTTAAAGATATGATTAATCCGGATTTATTTAAGCAGTTAAAAGAGCAGCAGGACCAGCTTAAGGCTGAAGAAGAGAGAAGAAAAGAAATGGAAGAGCAAAGAAAGCGGGAAGAACGCAGATTAAAAGAAAAAAATAAGTCTTTTGAAGAACTCTTGGATGAAAGCGGTATGAACTGGAAGGAATTTAAATAATACTCTTAAGGACAGAACTCGCCAAGAGAGTGAGGGAAATGTCTTTAATAAGCGCTCTTAAGGACAAAACTTGCCAAGAGAGTAAGAAAAATGTCTTTAATAAGCGCTATTAAGGACAAAACTCGTCAGTAGAGTAAGGAAAATGTCTTTAATAAGCGCTATTAAGGACAAAACTCGTCAAAGAGTAAGAAAAATGTCTTTAATAAGCGCTCTTAAGAACAAAATTCACCAAGAGAGTAAGGAAAATGTCTAACGATGTTCTTTATAAATACTTGCTTTCGTCAGTTCTCTAATCACGGCAACCTCTTCATCCGTCAGTGACTGGCTTCTAACCGCGCGGGCATTACTCCTAATCTGTTCCGGACTGCTGGCGCCAGCAATAACAGAAGCAACCGCAGGGCTGGCCAGATTATATTGTAGTGCCACTTCCGTAAACGAACACGATGCAGCTACTCTTTCTTTTAACAATGGTAAAATCTCTTTCAGCTCTTCATAGCTATAGTCTAGATAGCCTTTTTCAGAAGCCTTAGCAAGCAGCTTGTCACTCAAGAGACCCTTGGCAAGCGGCCCGCGGGTAACACCACTAATACCGTGTCTATGAAGCAGTGGTAATGCTTCTTCCTCGGGACGGCGGTCTAAAATACTATACTGCATCATCACAGACACGATGCTAGACTTCTCCACAAATTCTCGGATCACATTAGGCCGAATCGACGAGATGCCATAATAGCGAATAAAGCCTTCCGCTTTCAATTCTTCAAACGCTTCAATTGTCTCATCAATCGGGTCCTTCATGGTGCCCCCATGTAATTGGTAAAGATCAATATAATCAGTCCCAAGTCGCTTTAAGCTGTTTTTAACTGCTTCTTTGATATAGGTCTTGGAAGGATCCCACGTCCAGCCGGTATTATCTGAACTCCAGCGGTTACCGACCTTCGTTGCAATAATAACCTGTTCACGGACATCCTTCAATGACTGCCCAACGATCTTTTCATTTTCTCCAAAATCATATAAATCCGCTGTATCAAAATAATTGATTCCTTCCTCGAGAGCAGCCTCTATAATTCCACGAGCCGTTTTTTCCTCTGTACCAAGGGACATACAGCCAAGCCCTAACTCGGTCACATACAGATCAGAATTACCTAGTTTTCTCTTTTTCAAAAAATCACCCCGTCCTTTTCTTTGTCTAGCTCCAGCGCCCAGCGGCTAGTGGACTTCGCTCTTTTCCCTACGATAAGTCAAGCACGGATGCGCTCCGCTCTCCGTGTTTCCTTTATCTCAGTCGAAGCGCTTCAGTCCTGTCGTGCGCTAACCGGGCGCTTCCGCTTTTCTTATAATATTATAAAAGAACAGGGCACACTACAAATGGTATTACTTATTTTGACTACCATTTTGTATCCAGTCAGAAACGAAAGTATAATCCTTGTTATACTCCTTTAGCTTTTGCAGTACTTCCCAGCCTTTACCAACAAGGATAATTCCCTTCTCATGTACATACACCTTCATTCCATACCCCTCCAATTAAAGTATGGTAAAATGTATGACAAAGTCTTTGAGGAAAGAACAGGAGTGACAGTTATGAGCAAATTAGAAGAAAAAACACTACATAGTCAAGAAATTTTTTCAGGAAAAGTAATCAGTCTTCATTTACAGGATGTCGAGCTTCCAAACGGGAAACATTCAAAGCGAGAAATTATTAAACATCCCGGGGCTGTCGCTATTTTGGCAATTACCGATGACAAAAAAATAGTAATGGTTGAGCAATACCGTAAAGCACTGGAACGTACCATCGTTGAAATTCCCGCCGGAAAACTTGAAAAAGGGGAAGAGCCTGCCCTTTGTGCCCGCCGCGAACTAGAGGAAGAGACTGGCTATGCGTGCGAGGGCCTTGAATTGCTCACTTCTTTTTATACTTCACCGGGTTTTGCCGATGAAATTGTCCATGTATTTTTAGCAAAAGGACTTACGAAAATGGAAAATTCCGCTGCCCTTGACGAAGATGAATTTGTCAATCTTGAAGAATTAACACTTGATGAGGTCCTTCAATATATAAAGGAACAAAAAATTTATGATGCGAAAACAATCTATGCCGTTCAATACTTACAATTACAAGAGGCGTTGAAAAATAAATGAATCGCTACTATGTAGATTTACACATTCATATCGGACGCACCTGGACAGGGAAACCGGTTAAAATAACCGGAGCTAAATCTCTGACATTTACGAATATTATCGAACATGCCAGGCATGAAAAAGGGCTCAATATGGTTGGGATTATCGACAGCCATTCACCGGAAGTCATCTTGGAAATGGAAAGCCTGATTGAAAGCGGTGAAATCGTTGAACACCCAGACGGTGGGTTAGTATTTGGTGATTTAACCGTTATTCCTGGTTCGGAATTGGAGATTTATGATGAACAATGCAACGGACCCATTCACCTGCTTTGTTACTTTCCAAATCTTACTGTCATGAGGGAGTTCTCCTCTTGGCTGTCGGGTCATTTGAAAAATATTCAATTGAGCTCACAACGAATATATGTAACAGGCCTAGTTTTGCAGAAAAAGGTAAAAGACTTAGGCGGTATCTTCATTCCAGCCCATGTGTTCACACCCTTCAAAAGTTTATATGGGAAAGGGGTTAATAAATCATTAACCGAGGTATTAGACCCGAATCTAATTGACGGGATTGAGCTTGGTTTAAGCTCTAATACCGATATGGCTGATCAAATAAAAGAATTGCATGATTATACGTTTGTGACGAACTCGGATGCACACTCCCTTGCAAAAATTGCCCGTGAATATCAGGTAATCGCGATGAAGGAGCCAACATTTCTAGAATTACAAAAGGCATTGAAAAAAGAAGACGGACGAAAAATCGTCGCCAACTATGGTCTTGATCCCTATCTCGGTAAATATCACAAAACCGTGTGTGCTGAATGTTTAAATCCCGCAGCCTATGACGATCAAATTTGTACACTTTGCGGCAATAAAAAGATTATTAAAGGCGTAGCGGATCGGATTCTTCAACTGAAAACGGCAGATAAAGGACGCGTTGACCGGCCTCCGTATGTTCATCAAGTACCGCTTGAATTTATTCCAGGCCTTGGACCCAAGTTACTGGAGAAGCTTGTCAATCACTTTGGCTCGGAAATGGCGATTCTGCATGAAGTTCCTTATGAAGGGTTGAAAGAGGTTGTGCCAGAAAAAATAGCCGACCTCATCATGAAGGCACGAACAGGAAAGGTAACCCTTGAGGCAGGCGGCGGTGGAAAATACGGAAAAATCTCAGATTGAAAAATGAAAACTTACCCGGCGGCCTTTAGGCTTCCGGGTTTTTGACTGTTTTTCAAAATCCCCAAAATCATTATGAACTCTATTAAAATGTGGTCATAGAATACCTAGACTGGCATAGAATGTATTAACTGAACCGAGAATAATAGGGGGGAAACGTGAGATGAAAAAACGATTGTACCAGTCCGATGCCGCAAGTTATTTCCGCGAGCATTCCTCAACCTTTTTGTTTATTGTTGTTTTATTTTTTATGGGAGTAATCTTCGGGGCTATCGTTGTGAATAGTATGAGTATTACTCAAAAGGAAGACTTATTCTACTATTTGTCACAATTTTTTGGCCAAGTCTCCGGAGAAAAGGTAGCCGGGAACAATGATTTATTTTTGCAAAGCTTTTTCCATAATAGTAAATTTATCGGACTGATGTGGGTGCTTGGGATTTCCATTATCGGTCTCCCGGTTATTCTCATTCTCTTATTCATAAAAGGCATGGTTGTCGGCTTTACTGTTGGCTTTTTAGTTAGTCAAATGGGCTGGCAGGGCTTCATGCTCGCTTTTGTTTCCATCCTTCCGCAAAATTTGATTATCATCCCCGTGTTTATTCTGATGGCAGCATTATCGGTGATATTCTCAATGAGAATGATCAAAAAGCAGTTTATGAAAAAATATGCCCAGCCAATTCTGCCCTTTTTTAAGAGATACATTTTTGTCTTGATTATAGCGGTGATTTTTATATCGGCAGCATCTGGAATAGAGGCCTATCTCTCGCCTTGGTTGATGAAAACCGTGATAAGTTCAACTAGTTTAAAATAATTATAAGATAATATAAATTACAATCATTAGTTTGTAATAATTTTATTTTGATTCTCAATTGTCATCTGTTATAATGAGAATTAACAGTGGCGAGGGAGGGACTTCAGGATGGAAACTAGAATCGAAAGAATAAAGAAACAGTTGCATTCAGCGAGTTATAAATTAACACCGCAGCGTGAAGCAACCGTTCGTGTTTTACTAGAAAATGAAGCAGATCATTTAAGTGCAGAAGATGTGTACCTCCTCGTAAAAGAAAAATCGCCTGAAATTGGTTTAGCGACTGTTTATCGAACATTGGAATTGTTAACGGAATTAAAAGTTGTCGATAAAATAAATTTTGGTGATGGGGTTTCCCGTTACGATCTTCGCCAGGAAGGTGCGGCCCATTTTCATCATCATCTTGTTTGTATTGAATGTGGTGCTGTTGACGAAATTCAGGAAGATTTACTTGAAGATGTAGAAGCGGTTGTGGAACGAAGATGGAATTTTAAAATAAAAGACCATCGACTCACCTTTCATGGCATTTGTTACCGTTGCCAGGATAAAGCCAAAGAGGAAGAAAAGGCTGAATAATGAATGAAAGCTCCTTTAGAGGGCTTTTTTCTTTGTCCAAAAAATAAATTATTTCTCTCCATTTTCGGGTGACTAGGTATAAAACTTGTCCATTTTGGCATACCTTTTACTAGAAAGCTGGAAAATGGGGGAAGTATGATGATCTCACTAATGAAAATAGCATTGCAAACCTTAAAGGTTTTTATTATATTCACTGGGTGCACGATTCTCTTTTATTATGGTATCATGTGGGTATCTGAAGAATATCAAAATTATCATCGCTTTGATGAACCGGAGGGGGCTGCGCTCAAGGTTTCGACCGCAGTGAATGAAGAAAACTCTTCCTTGTTAGATCGGCTGATTTTGTTTTATTTAAATGGGGAGTAAATGCGATGGAAGATCAATTAAAGGATTTTATGAATTACTTGATAGTTGAAAAAGAGTTGGCTAAGAATACAATTGTATCGTATGAACGTGATTTAAAAAGCTATCTTCGTTATTTAAAAGATGTCGAATCAATCGAAACATTAAATAAGGTTAAACGTGTACATATCGTACATTTTCTCATGTTCTTAAAGGAACAAGAAAAATCGTCAAAAACATTGGCGAGGCATCTGGCTTCCGTTCGAGCATTTCATCAATTTTTATTACGGGATAAAGTAACAGACCAAGATCCATCGGTCCTTATTGAAACGCCAAGACTTGAAAGGTCGCAGCCTAAGGTATTGAATTTACAGGAAGTCGCGACTCTTTTGGATACACCAAAGCTAGATGACCACTTCGGCATCAGGGATAAGGCGATGCTAGAACTTCTATATGCAACAGGTATCCGGGTTAGTGAGCTAATCGGACTTGATATCGACAATGTCCATGTAACGATGGGGTTTGTCCGCTGTAATGGAGCAGGGAATAAGGAACGGGTCATTCCAATTGGACGAACAGCCTCTGATGCCATTAAATATTTTTTAGATAATGGCAGGCCGCATTTTGTTTCAAATAAGCATCGGGATAACGCCTTGTTTTTAAACCATCAAGGGAAACGGCTGACGAGACAAGGATTTTGGAAAATATTAAAAAAGTTAGCAAAAGAAGCTGGAATTGAAAAAGATCTTACCCCGCATACCCTTCGTCATTCTTTCGCGACCCACTTGTTAGAGAATGGGGCGGACTTAAAGTCAGTTCAAGAAATGTTAGGACACGCGGATATTTCAACAACACAAATATATACGCAGGGATCAAAAACAAGGCTCAAGGATGTTTATAGTAAATTTCATCCGCGCCCTTAATAGAATAGTAGTTTTTAGGGAAATATAAAAAAGTGTCAAAAAGCCGCCAAAATTTTGGGGGCTTTTTCCTTGTATTTTTGAAAAGATTTAGTAAAATAGAGATGTCAGACTTCTGACAAATAGATTTATATTAGGTCTTATAATCCTAATTTGAAAAGGGTAACATATTAGTGTGAATTTTACATTTGCAAACGTTTTCGATGGATAAGGAGGAAGAATGTATGGCTGCAACTACATATAAACGTATTTTTATTATTGTAATGGATTCGGTTGGCATCGGGGAAGCACCTGATGCAGAAAAGTTTGGGGATAAAGGTGCAGATACGTTTGGACATATTGCGGAAAAAATGAACGGCTTACATATGCCGAACATGGCTAAGTTAGGTCTTAGTAATATCCGTGAAATTAAAGGAATTGAAAAAGCAGAAAAGCCGTTAGCTTTTTATACAAAAATGATGGAAGCTTCTAACGGGAAAGATACAATGACAGGGCATTGGGAAATTATGGGCTTAAATATTCAAACACCTTTCCGTGTTTTCCCTGATGGTTTTCCGGAAGAACTCCTTTCAGAATTAGAAAAACGTTCCGGTCGGAAAATTATTGGTAATAAACCTGCAAGTGGGACTGAAATCCTTGTTGAACTTGGTGAGGAGCATATGAAAACCGGCGCATTGATAGTCTATACTTCCGCCGATTCCGTCCTTCAGATTGCCGCTCATGAGGAGATTGTCCCTCTAGAAGAGCTATATAAAATTTGCAAAATTGCTCGTGAATTGACCTTAGATGAGAAATACATGGTGGGCCGGATCATTGCCCGGCCATTCCTGGGTGAACCTGGGAACTTTAAACGTACGCCAAACCGTCACGACTATGCATTAAAGCCGTTTGACCGGACGGTTATGAGTGAATTAAAAGACTCAGGGCTTGATGTGATCGCAATTGGAAAAATTTCTGATATTTATGATGGGGAAGGCGTGACTAAATCACTTAGAACGGTTTCCAATATGGATGGTATGGATAAGCTTATCGAAACATTGGATATGGATTTCACGGGAATTAGCTTTGTAAATCTGGTTGACTTTGATGCCTTATACGGCCATCGACGTGACCCCGAGGGATACGGGAAAGCACTTGAAGAATATGATGCCCGTCTGCCTGAAGTATTTGCAAAAATGAACGACGACGACCTATTAATGATTACAGCTGACCATGGAAATGACCCGGTTGCTCCGGGAACAGACCATACGCGTGAATATGTTCCGTTACTCATCTACTCAAAGGGTATGAGCGAAGGCAAACAGCTCCCAATAAGGGAAACGTTTGCTGATTTAGGTGCAACAGTAGCTGAAAACTTCAAAGTAAAAATGCCGGATTATGGTAAGAGTTTCTTAAATGAGTTGAAGTAAGAGAGGAGCAGGAAGATGAACTTTGAAATCATTCAAAAAGCAGCGCGATTTTTAAAAGAGAAATATGCAACTACGCCAAAAATAGGCCTCATCTTAGGGTCAGGTCTAGGGGTTTTAGCAGATGAAATTGAAAACCCGGTGAAAATTCCATACAACGAGATACCGGACTTCCCAATTTCAACGGTCGAAGGTCATGCAGGACAGCTCGTTTTTGGATTACTAAATGGGGTAGAAGTTGTTGCCATGCAAGGGCGTTTCCATTTCTATGAAGGATATAGTATGGATAAAGTGACTTTTCCAGTTCGTGTCATGAAAGAAATGGGCGTTGAAATGTTAATCGTTACCAATGCGGCAGGCGGTGTAAATGAAAGCTTCTCGGCTGGTGATTTAATGATTATTACTGACCACATTAATAATATGGGAACCAATCCGTTAATTGGTCCAAATGATGCACATTTCGGTGTTCGCTTTCCGGATATGTCAGAGGCGTATACGAAAGCATTGCGGGCAACTGCCAAAGAAATTGCAGGCCTTCTTAACATTGATGTCAAAGAGGGTGTTTATTTTGGGAACCCGGGGCCGGTTTATGAAACACCTGCAGAAATTCGTATGGTCCGTGTAATGGGCGGGGATGCAGTTGGAATGTCTACTGTCCCAGAGGTTATTGTTGCCAGTCACAGTGGAATGAAGGTTCTTGGTATTTCTTGTATTTCCAACATGGCGGCTGGAATTCTTGATCAGCCGTTGACACATGATGAAGTGATCGAAACAACCGAACGAGTCAAAGCAGACTTCCTTCGGTATATTAAAGAGATTGTAAAAACGATTGCAAAATAGAAAATTGGAAAGTGGCGATTAAGATGAGAATGGTTGACTTGATAGAGAAAAAAAGAGATGGGCATGAGTTAACAAGAGAGGAAATCAATTTTATTATAAATGGTTACACAGATGGCTCGATTCCAGATTACCAGGTCAGTGCCTTAACCATGGCAATCTACTTTAAAGGAATGACCGAGCAAGAGAGAGCTGATTTAACATTGGCAATGGTTGAATCAGGCGATCAAATTAATTTATCGCAAATCGACGGCATTAAAGTGGATAAACATTCAACAGGCGGTGTTGGTGATACAACAACACTTGTTCTTGGCCCGCTTGTTGCCGCGCTAGGTGTTCCTATTGCCAAAATGTCCGGACGCGGTTTAGGACATACTGGCGGCACAATTGATAAATTAGAAGCCGTTCATGGCTTTCATGTGGAAATTGAAAATGAAGAATTTATTAACCTTGTCAATAAAAATAAGATCGCGGTCATTGGACAAAGCGGTAATTTAACTCCTGCAGATAAGAAACTATATTCACTGCGTGATGTGACAGCAACCGTCGATAGCATTCCATTGATTGCAAGCTCCATCATGAGTAAAAAGATTGCTGCTGGTGCTGATGCGATTGTGCTTGATGTAAAAACAGGTGCTGGTGCATTCATGAAGACCCTTGAGGATTCACGAGAATTGGCAAAAGCAATGGTACGAATTGGGAATAATGTCGGCAGAAAAACGATGGCCGTTATTTCCGATATGAGTCAGCCGCTTGGTTTTGCGATTGGGAACGCGCTTGAAGTGAAAGAAGCGATTGATACTTTAAAGGGTGAAGGTCCGGAAGATTTAACAGAGCTTTGTTTAACACTTGGAAGCCACATGGTTTACTTAGCTGAAAAAGCTAGTTCATTAGAGGAAGCACGAACCATGCTTGAAAATGCAATCAAAGATGGTTCGGCGCTTGATAAATTTAAGGTATTTTTAAGTTCTCAAGGCGGGGATGCTCAGGTTGTCGATGATCCTTCGAAAATGCCGCAAGCCAAATATACTTTTGAGCTTGAAGCAAAAGAAGATGGCTACGTATCAGAAATTATTGCGGACGAAGTAGGAACAGCCGCGATGATCCTTGGAGCGGGCAGAGCGACAAAGGAATCTGTCATCGACCTTGCTGTAGGCCTTGTTTTAAGAAAGAAAATTGGTGACCAGGTAAAAAAAGGTGAATCATTAGTAACAATTTATAGCAATTTTGAAAATGTCAATGAGGTAAAAGAAAAGCTTTATAAAAATATTAAAGTTTCAGCCTCAAGAGTTGACGCACCAATCCTTGTCCACGAAGAAATAACCGAATAATATAATCCAAAAGGGTGTCAGGCACCAAGTGAAAAATTCACATGGTGCCTGACACCCTAATTTTTTTGTCAATTGGAGGGAATACCTGTATAAAGTTGTTTATTTTGGAAAAAATGGAGCCTATAAAGAATGGAGGGTTATGTGAATGAAACGATTTGTTTCTTTACTGGTGACATCATTATTACTTACAAGTTTGTGGGGTCCATCCGCTTTTGCAGCCGAGGAAAAAAAGAGTGCTGATATCGTCAGCAATGTTAAATCCGCTATTTTAATTGAGCGTGACACAGGAAAAGTCCTTTATGAGAAAAATAGTAAGGAAGAGCTGCCGCCGGCAAGTATGACCAAAATTATGACGATGCTGTTAATTATGGAAGAAATTGATAAAGGAAAGCTTACCTGGGACGAAAAAATCCGTGCAAGCGAATATGCGGCCTCAATGGGTGGTTCACAAATTTTTCTTGAAGCTGGCGAAGAAATGACAACAAAGGAAATGTTAAGAGGAATTGCGATTGGTTCCGGAAATGATGCTTCTGTTGCAATGGCTGAAAGAATTGCTGGTTCAGAAGAAGAGTTTGTTAATAGGATGAATGAAAAGGTAAAGGAACTAGGCTTGAAGCATACTTTCTTTAAAAATACGACAGGGCTCCCAATCAGTGGTCATTTCAGCTCTGCAAGTGATATGGCCATCATGGCCAAAGAACTATTAAAATATGAGGACATTACAAAATTCACTGGTATGTATGAGGCATATCTTCGTGAAAACACAGACAATAAGTTCTGGCTTGTCAATACCAATAAATTAGTGCGCTTTTATCCTGGTGTAGACGGTCTCAAAACGGGCTTTACTGCAGAAGCAAAGTACTGCCTAACAGCAACGGCCAAAAAGGATGGCATGCGTGTTATTGCCGTCGTGTTCGGTTCTCCGACATCAAAGGAAAGAAATGCCCAAGTAACAAAAATGCTTAATTATGCTTTCAGCCAGTATCAAACACATCCGATGTATAAACGGAGCCAAGCTATTGGTCAAGCTAAAATAAGTAAAGGACAGGAAAAGTCAGTCGAAGCAATAACAAGTGAGCCCCTTTCACTGCTTACAAAAAAGGGTGAAAAAACAGAGGATGTAAAACAAAAAGTGATTCTCCAAAAAAACCTTAATGCTCCAATCCATAAAGGGGATAAGGTAGGAACCATTAAGCTGATAAAAGATGGAAAAGTCATTCTTGAAAGTCCATTAGTTGCCAAAAAGAATGTTAAGGAAGCAGGATGGTGGACCCTTTATAAACGCTCATTTGGCATGTTTACAAAGGCAGGAAAGTAAATCTTTGTCGAATCAACAAAATAAGCCACTATTTTTAGCGAATTAAGACTAGTTTTGAATTTGAAGAAGGATATTTTCCTTCGCAAAGAGAATTGACTCACTATACCAGATTAAGGAGGACGGGATAGTGAGTCTAAATATTGATATGGAAACAAAACATGATGTTCTATGTATTCGTTTAAGCGGTGAATTAGATCATCACACAGCGGATGTACTTCGCGAAAAGGCGATAACTGTTATTGAAAAAAATGATATTCGTCATATTGTCTTAAATCTGGAGCATCTTTCTTTTATGGACAGTTCTGGATTAGGTGTTATTTTAGGCAGATACAAACAAATCAAACAGGTGCACGGTGAAATGGTGGTTTGTGCAATTTCCCCTGCAATACAAAGATTATTCGATATGTCTGGTTTATTTAAGATCATCAAAATGGAACCGACAGAAGAATTTGCATTGCAAAGATTGGGGGTGGCCTGAATGAAGAATGAAATGAACCTTCAATTCAGTGCTTTAAGTCAAAATGAATCGTTTGCCCGTGTTACCGTTGCAGCGTTTATAGCCCAGCTGGATCCTAATATGGATGAACTGACAGAAATAAAAACAGTGGTATCGGAAGCTGTGACCAATGCAATTATTCATGGTTACGAAAATGATCCAAATGGAATTGTCTATATTCAAGTCATCATTGAAGATAGTTTAATTGATCTCACGATTAAAGATGCTGGAATGGGAATTGTAGATGTGGAAGAAGCTCGTCAGCCATTATTTACAACGAAACCGGACTTAGAACGTTCCGGTATGGGATTTACCATCATGGAAAACTTTATGGATGTAGTAGAGGTTCATTCACAGCCAGGTCGAGGAACCGAGGTTAAATTACGAAAGCATTTACAAAACCACAAAATGCTTTGCAATTAAGGAGACTTGCCAATGGATGTGGAGGTCAAGAACAATAAAAGTCAAACGTATTTAAAAGACCATGAAGTAAAAGCGCTCATACAAAAGAGCCATGAAGGAGATCAAGAAGCAAGAGATTTAATTGTTGAAAAGAATATGCGTCTTGTCTGGTCTGTTGTCCAACGGTTTCTAAATAGGGGATATGACCCCGATGACCTGTTCCAAATTGGTTGTATCGGATTATTAAAATCAGTTGATAAATTTGATCTTTCCTACGATGTGAAGTTCTCGACCTATGCCGTACCGATGATAATTGGTGAAATCCAGCGATTTATTCGCGATGATGGAACCGTTAAGGTTAGTAGGTCACTGAAGGAAATGGGAAATAAAATCCGAAAGGCTAAGGATGATTTATCGAAAATGTTCGGAAGAATTCCGACCATTAATGAAATTTCTGCGCATCTTGAGCTTTCACCAGAGGATGTAATCCTTGCACAGGAGGCGAGTAGGACACCTTCCTCCATTCATGAAACGGTTTATGAAAATGACGGGGACCCCATTACATTACTAGACCAAATTGATGACGGTAATGATGGGAAATGGTTTGATAAAATTGCTTTAAAGGAAGCCATTCGTGAATTGGATGAACGGGAAAGGCTCATTGTCTATTTAAGATATTATAAGGACCAAACCCAATCTGAAGTTGCTCTTAGACTTGGTATTTCTCAAGTTCAAGTATCAAGACTTGAAAAGAAGATTTTACAGCAAATGAAAGACCGTATGGATCTCTGATTCATACGGTCTTTCATTTTTTGGTAATTTTTAGTGTTAATGAAAAAGGCGCTTTTTACTTATACTACGGATACGAGGAAATAATTGTGTGGGAAGTGAATGTTTTGGAAAAAACAATCTACATCCGCATGCGGAATCGTGTACAATCCCGGCCGGAAGAAAAAATATTATTAAAGGATATTGCCCAAATCATCGCCCCCGATGCGGGTCTTTCGAGTTTGCAAGCTATGATGATTCATCAATTAACCGAAGCGGATCGGAATATGGTCGTCATAGATGTTATGAAAGTGATTCATTTAATCAAGAGCAAATTCGGGGAAATGGAAATTCAAACAATTGGCCCTGCACAAACCATTATTGAAGTGACAAATAAGAAAAAAGGGGTTTCTATTCCATTTTTTCTTTTAATATGGTTTCTGTTATTTTTTGGTTCAGCGATGGCAATTATGAATTTTCACGATGATGTAAGCATGAAAAGTGTTCATGAAAAAATATATACGATTATTACGGGCAAGAAGGAAGCCAATCCCTTACTATTTCAAATTCCCTATTCTATCGGATTAGGTCTTGGAATGATTCTATTTTTTAATCATGTTTTTAAGAAACGAATAAATGAGGAACCCAGTCCACTGGAAGTAGAAATGTTTAATTATCAGTTGGATTTAGATAATTACGTCATTATCCATGAAAACAAGGAAAGTATGAAACGACTCAATGACGACGATTAAAATTGTAGCAGTCTGTTTTTTTGGGTTCGCAAGTGGATTGGCAGTAGGCTCTGGTTTTGTAGCTTTTCTTACTGTACTTGGAATCATCCCGAGGTTGACACAACTAACGAAAACAATGAAAATGATTCAACATTATGAATGGGCTGTAGTGATTGGTGCATTTACTGGGGTGGTTGGCAGCCTGAGGGATCCTCTGTTAAATATTTCTGTTTATCTTTTGATCCCTTTAGGAATAACGGGAGGAGTATTTTTTGGAATGCTAGCGGCCGCCCTTACGGAAGTTTTAAACGTTCTGCCTATTCTCGTCAAAAGGATTCGAATGGATGGACAAATAATTATATTAATTATGGCGATTGTATTAGGAAAAATATTTGGATCAATTTTTCAATGGCTATATTTTGTGCATCATTAATAGGCTTCACCATGAAAGGACATCAAAGTATGAGCAATCGGAGGCGTGTAATTTTAATTACTGACGGTGATGACTATGCATTGAGGGCTGTAGAGCAGGTTGCTAAGGACATAGGGGGCCGGTGTATTTCAAATTCTCATGGGAATCCGTCCACATTACCAGGTCCTACACTTGTAAAATTAATCAAAAAGACCCCGCATGACCCTGTATTGGTGATGTTTGATGATAGTGGCATTGTTGGGGAGGGCGCCGGCGAATCAGCGTTAAAATATGTTGCCCTCCATGAAGATATAGAAGTTCTAGGTATCATTGCGGTTGCAGCGAGATCGAGACATGAGGAATGGGCAAGAATTGATGTGAGCATCGACCGAGATGGAAAGTTAACGTCCTTTGGGGTTGATAAATTTGGTATACCTGAGCTTGAAATTGGGAGAATAAATGGTGATACAGTTTACTGCCTTGATGAATTAAAGGTACCTATCATTGTAGGAATTGGTGATATCGGCAAAATGGCTCGGCGTGATTCCTTTAAACTTGGTTCTCCGATAACGAGGAAGGCTGTCGAACTTATACTCGAAAGGAGTAGCTTTCATGGTAAAAAGTAACGAACAAAAATGGCCAATCCCGGAATCAGTGCATGAAATTGAAAATTACATGAAACAAAGGGTTGGTCTTGGGGTAAGCTTTGATTTTGGAATCAGGAAATTAAAAATTCTCAAAAAAGATGTTCATATTTATTATGTAAATGGGTTATGTGATACCCTTTATATTATTCAACTGATTGAAGAATTAGTTGATATCAATGATCATGAAAAGTTATCGACGGACATATTTAAGCTGATTGATAATCGACTTGTTAACCAATCGGTAGAAAAAGTAAAAACGCTTGATAAGGTAGTCGATCAAGTTCTGTCAGGGTTAATTGCGATTGTAATTGAAGGGGAAAATACAGCCCTTGTTGTTGATGTAAGAAGCTACCCAGGCAGGACACCTCAAGAGCCGGATACAGAAAAGGTCGTTCGAGGGTCGCGCGACGGATTTGTTGAAAATATTATTCTCAATACGGCATTAACGAGAAGAAGAATTCGCGATGAACGGCTTCGCTTTGAAATGCATAAAGTGGGTGTCCGTTCGAAAACAGATGTGGCTTTGGGCTATTTAGAAGACGTAGCAGATCCGGATTTACTAAATATTCTTAGAAAAGAAATTGAAGCAATTGATGTTGATGGAATACCGATGGGGGATAAAACAATCGAGGAGTTTATCGTTAAACAAGGTTGGAATCCCTTTCCGTTAGTCAGATATACGGAAAGAGCGGATGTAGCCGCCGCTCATTTATTAGAGGGACACGTCATTATTTTTTGCGACACTTCCCCAAGCGTAATTATTACACCTGCAACCTATTTTCATCATGTCCAGCATGCTGAAGAATTCCGGGAATCACCGGCCATGGGGACTTTTGTCCGCTGGACTCGGTTTTTAGGTGTCGTGGCTTCGATTGCATTACTTCCCTTATGGTTAGTGTTTGTTTTAGAACCATCCTTATTGCCCGAAAAGATTTCCTTTATTGGACCCAATGAACAAACCAATATTCCGGTTGTCGTTCAATTAATTTTAGCCGATTTTGGGATTGAATTTTTACGGATGGCAGCCATACATACCCCTACCCCATTATCAACGGCCATGGGCTTAATTGCGGCGGTGTTGATTGGACAAATCGCTATCGATGTTGGTTTATTTGTCCCGGAGGTTATCCTTTATGTTGCAGTAGCTGGTATCGGTACATTTACAACACCAAGCTATGAATTAGGTGTCGCGAATAAGATGGCCAGAATGGCCCTGATGATCTTGGTAGCAATCTTCCATACACCAGGTTTTATCATAGGCAGTACCCTGTTATTTATTTTTATAGTTAATATGCGTGCGTTTAATACACCTTACTTTTGGCCTTTTTTGCCTTTTGAACCCAAAGGATTTTTACAAATTGTCGTTCGTCGGGCAATTCCTGGTTCCCTGCTGAGACCAAGTATTGTTCACCCCCGAAATCGTTACCGGCAGCCCCCTCAAGCAAACGAGAAATAATTGCGGTTTTATTTCAGTTGTGCTAAAGTAATTTTAATTAAATAAAGGGGTAAAGGATTGGAAATAGGCAGTATCTTTTGCGGATTCTGTCTATTTGTTTATTATCTATATAAACAAACGGAATTGTTATGGAGAGAGGGAAGGGTATGTATTTTTACGGGACAACAGGAGTTAATAAAAATGGAAATTTGGAAATAGGCGGAGTCGATGCGATTGAATTGACACAGAGTTTTGGTACTCCCTTGTATGTTTATGATGTGGCATTAATGAGAGAAAGGGCACAGGGCTTTAAACGTGCATTTGAAGAGCAAAATATAAAGGCGCAGGTTGCTTATGCCAGCAAAGCCTTTTCGACGATTGCGATGATTCAGCTGGCCGAAGAGGAGGGCTTATCACTTGATGTCGTTTCAGGCGGCGAATTATATACAGCAGTTGCAGCCGGGTTCCCTGTCGAAAGGATTCACTTTCATGGAAATAATAAAAGCAGGGATGAATTAGAAATGGCCTTGGACAATAGAATTGGCTGTATTGTTGTTGATAATTTTTTCGAACTAGAGCTTTTAAATACAATCTGCTTAGAAAAAAAAGCTAGTGTTAACATCTTGCTAAGGGTTACCCCTGGAATCGAAGCACATACACATGATTACATCTTAACTGGGCAGGAAGATTCAAAATTTGGTTTTGATCTTCAAAATGGACAAGCGGAAGAAGCATTAAAAATGGCGCTCCATTTTGAATACCTTGAGGTTCTTGGTCTCCACTGTCACATTGGATCGCAAATTTTTGAAACCACTGGTTTTTTATTGGCCGCGCAGAAAATTGTTGAAAAAATGGACGTGTGGAAAAAAAAGCTGAGCTTTGAAGCCAAGGTTTTAAACTTGGGCGGAGGATTTGGTATCCGCTATACAAAGGAGGATGAGCCAAGACCTCCTTCCCAATATGTGAGTGAAATAATTAGAGAAGTAAAAATTTTAACTGAGCAATTTTCGTTAGAAATGCCGGAGATTTGGATTGAACCAGGTCGTTCTCTTGTCGGTGATGCGGGCATTACTCTTTACCAAGTAGGTTCTTCCAAAGAAGTTCCTGGTGTTAGGAAATATTTGGCTGTCGATGGCGGGATGAGTGATAATATTCGGCCTGCACTTTATCAAGCGAAATATGAAGCAGTGCTGGCCAATAAGCCATTAGACAAACCAAATGAAACTGTTTCAATCGCGGGGAAATGCTGCGAGTCTGGCGATATGTTGATTTGGGATTTACCACTCCCAGAAGCAGGTGAAAAGGATATTCTCGCCGTATTTTGTACGGGGGCATACGGCTATTCGATGTCAAATAACTATAACCGCATACCGCGTCCTGCAGTTGTATTTGTCGAAAACGGAAAAGCCGCTCTTGTTGTAAAAAGGGAGTCCTATGAGGACCTAATTCGGTATGATATACCATTAAAATAAGAAAAGCTGCCTCGATTTAATTCGCGGCAGCTTTTCTTATTTTAAGAGAAGAAAGATTTAATTGCTCCAATCAGCCAAATGAAGAATTGTTTAATCTTTTCAAAAAAACCTTGCGCATCTTCTGAATGAACGAATTTTGAGATACGGTCTTTTGCTTTACTTAACTGATCGCTTACTTGATTCCAGTTAATGTTTAAATCCTTCAGCTTATTAAAAAAGTCCATAAGCCGTTTCATTTCTGTGTCCGAAAGATTAACCGATAAATCCTTTGCTGCTTGGTCAATGATACCACGTAGTTCCTCATCATTTTTCGGCTTATTCTTGGCAATTTCCCCTTTTACTTTAGCGATTAAGGCGGAAGCATTTTTATCACCAATGGAATCACCTAATTTGGCGGTTTCGACCATTTCCTGGTTAGCGGCTTGTTTTACTTCCTCGGGAATCGTTTTGTCGGCAGAAATTTCGTAGGCCTTTATGATGCCTGTTAGTGCAGCTGTTCCGGAAACAGCAAGTGGTGCAGTGATATAGATTTTTGCATCCTTGACACCTGCTGTAATAAGGGCATTGACATACATCTCGTCTGTAACCCAATTGATATTCTTGGTTTCAACGATAATTCCTGATCCCTTCGGTGCAAGGGTAATGGCAGATGACGAAATTGCCTTTGTTCCGATTAGGGATTTTGATACGTATTTTCCTAAATATTTGTGCTCCTCCTGATTCGATACCGTTACAACCTGAACGTCCTTTGGTGCACCCATTTCCGTTAGAAGCTTATCTTTTTGGTCTTCGGATAGATTTTCTCCCAGTGTAACAATCATGTCCCCCTCTGCCATGTCAGCAAGGGTGCGTGCCGGATTAATGAGCAGCAAACCCAACATAAGGTAAATAATTATCTTTTTCATAATTCCTCCTTGTGAATCTTAAGGTAGTCTAAGAATGATTTTCCTCTTTAATAATATAACCGATTCCAATAATAATAACGAAATCATCGACTTAGAAGTTTCATAGATTTGAAATGGCAGGGGGGAAAAATACAAAATTTGCGGTGAAAATGGATTATTTTTGTTATTTAGTGTAGAATGTGGTCAAGTACGACATCTTCTAAAACTCTTTTTGGAGGAAATATTTTATGAAAAGAAACAACTGGGTGTTATTTAGTATTCTTATTGGCCTATCCGTTCTATGGGGAATTATATATTGGATTTTTATTGGGCCCAAACACTAATGATAATTTTGATTGATGAATGACCCTTAATTATGTATCATGTGAGTAATAAAACATTATAAATTCAACTACATATAATGAATACAGGTTTATTATTGATTTATTTGGTAAAAATATACTATTGCTAAACCAAAGAATTCAACGGTTTATTTAATATAATGAGGGATATAAATGCTAATTCGTTATAAGAAAACATTCGAAAAAATCGCCATGGGTTTATTGTCCTTTATGCCAAGCGAAAAGGATTTAAAGAAGCTTCAGCATACAATGAAGGAATATGAAACAGACGAAGATTTACAGCTCTTTCTTTGGAAAGAGGAAGATATTATTGGGCTTCTTGGGGTCCAGAATCACAATGATAAAAATTCTCTAGAAATACTGCACATATCCGTAAACCCTTCTCATCGTTTTCAGGGAATAGGGAAAAAAATGGTTATGGAACTGAAAGAAATGTATGCGGATAAAGAAATTATCGCCAATGAAAATACTGCTGCCTTTATTGAAAAATGTAATCTTTGCTAGAATTAAATAAGGAAAGGCAGTGATTTTATTCGCTGCCTTTTCTTATCTTTAATGATTGACATCTTTCTTGAATAATGCTTGTTCTATCCCGTAATTTATGGCGATGAACCAGGGCGTTATTCGTGGGATCACTTTCTTTCCCCCATAAAAAGCCTTTTTGTTGACAAACCTTTTCACACAATGTGATTAAGTGTGGATCACAGATCGGTAAATCAAAGCTTTGATAGGCTGTTTCTTTTTGGATATCAGATAAACGCCCTTTTAAAAAATGATCAAGGTGTATTTTATCTAAACCAAGTTTTGTTAATGAATCAGCTTGAAATTCAAAAATATGCATTGCCTTTTCTAACGTTCTTTTAGCCCCTATAAAGTTGCTTCTGCGATGATGGTATGAAGAAACTGCCACTAAAATAAGCCCCACCCAAATGGAATCTTTGTTTCCGGAATCTGTCTTTTTCCAATAGTCCTCCAGTAGTTCATGACACTCGAAATAATCCCTATCACCGTGAAAATGGGCTAGAAATTGAATATACTCTTTTGGGTACAAGTAATCGTCTCCTGACCTGACAACCTTATTAGTGTCTAGTTTATCATATTTAGATGGATTCCTTTCTTAAAAACCTTCAAGGCAGCAAATAAAATACCCGCCAATCTTGACGGGCACGGCTCATTCTTAATAGACCCAGGAAGCACCAACGATTATTAACAAAATAAATAGAACTACGATTAATGCAAATCCAGCTCCAAATCCGCCATCAACCATATTCAAATACCTCCTATGAATGTTTTGTACTTTTCTTTGTCATCATATGTTGGGTATTTGTCTATTGTTATGGGCAATCATCCTAATTTCATAATAAAGCAACAGAAGGTGGATTTTTCTATTGGATAACCGATATGAATCCTCTATACTATTAATAGTCAAAGTGAAAACAATGACGAATTATTTTTGAGAATTTTGGTGAGATATAATGCCATATCAAGTGAAAATTGATGCATTTGAAGGGCCGTTAGATTTGCTCCTCCATTTAATTAATAGGCTGGAAATTGATATATATGATATTCCAGTCGCCCAAATAACTGAGCAATACTTAATGTATATTAAAACATTGAATGTCCTTAAACTCGATGTTGCCAGCGAGTTTTTGGTTATGGCTGCAACATTACTCGCAATCAAAAGTAAAATGCTATTACCAAAGCATGAGGAGATAATCGATGAAGAAGATCCCGGGATGTCTTTTGAGGAAGACCCAAGAGATGAGCTTGTCGAGCGTTTGATTGAGTATCGGAAATATAAAGAGGCTGCCCATGACCTTAAATCGATGGAAGAGGAACGCGCCCTCATCTATACAAAGCCTCCAAGTGACCTTTCGGATTTTGCGAAAGAAAAACAGCCTGAACGGGCAGAGCTAAATGTTTCCCTCTATGATATGATGGCTGCGTTTCAAAAGTTATTACGAAGAAAAAAATTGCAGCGGCCCATGGCGACGAGGATTGCTCGTCAGGAAATATCGATTGAAAAAAGAATGACAGAAATAATGGTAGAATTAAGACAGCTTAAAGGACGGAAAAACTTTACTGATCTATTTCCTTATCCCTCGAAGGATCATGTTGTGGTTACCTTTTTGGCGATTTTGGAGCTTATTAAAAGAAAAGAAATTGACGCCCAGCAACAGGAGAACTTTGGTGATATTTTTGTTGAAGCTGTAAAGGAAGGGGCAGAAGTGATTGGGAATCATTAATTGGAACAGCATCCTCGAAAGTCTTTTGTTTGCGGCTGGGGATGAAGGGCTCTCACTGAAGCAGCTAGCAGAGGTCTTAGAGGTCGATGAGCAGAAGGCAATGGAAATCATCGAGGATATAAAACAAGAATATGACCAAAACAGCGAAAGGGGTATCATGATTGTCCAGCTTGCTGGAACTTATCAGCTTGCAACGAAGAAGGTAAACGCACCCTATTTAAAAAAGCTCGTTGATTCCCCTCATACTACTACACTTTCACAGGCAGCGTTAGAAACATTGGCAATTATTGCCTATAAACAGCCGATTACTCGCGCTGAAATTGAAGAAATCCGCGGTGTGAAAACAGAAAGGCCGCTCCATACGCTAATGTCAAAAGCGTTAATAAAAGAGGTAGGCCGTGCAGAAGGAACGGGAAGAGCCTATTTATATGGGACATCGAAGGAGTTTCTTGACTATTTTGGCCTAAAAAGCATTGATGAACTCCCACAGCTTCCCGAAAAAACGGAGGATGAATTTATTCAGGAGGAAGCAGATTTGTTTTTTGAGAAATTCAATGAAACAATTAATTCCTAATTTTTAAATATTTATCTGATTTTATGCTAATATAAATCTATGTCGTTCAATATCCTTTTTTCAAAAGGTTCAGATGATTTGGCTAAGGAGCGGGATTAATTTGCTAATAAAAGAGTGTAAAGGTTTTGAATTAGAAAAGGAAAAATCTAATACTTCTGAGGACTTTTTTAACAGAAGCGAAGTTACTTTTATCGAAAATGGAGAAGAAAAAACGCTGCACGTTCTCTATGTTAGGTATTTCGATGCAGTCTGTCATGAGTTTACTCCGTACGAGCAAGACCCGATTATTGTTCAAGAAGATACTGAGGTAAGTTTTAAGGATATCGTAGCCCTTGTTTGCCTCTTGAAAAATCCAGGTCTACGCAGTCGTAAACGTCTCTATATTAATTCTAAGCATGAATTTGCTTCGTATTTTCAAGATATTAATTTTAATAAATTACCTGAAATCTTTATTGCTCTACAACAACAGAAGGGTTTTGAGCTTCGCTCGCCGCTTGAGTTCATTATGCAGCCGCAATAAGAAAAGCGAAAGTACACTAGCCGCTGGGCGCTGGAGCTAGACAGTTTTCAAAGTTCAAAGCTTAGGGGGATTTTTATGGGGAACACGCTGGTAAAATCACAACTAAATGATGTAAAGGATTTTTTAGGTAGGTCTATTTCAATACTCGAGGGTTTTTTAAATGAAACAACCATCTCGCAACTGAATTTAGAAAATGATGAAGAACGCCTATACAATAAATTAATCTTTTCAAACTTTCGAAAGTTAATTGTGTATAGCGAAGAAAGTTTTGAAGTGTGTTCGGTTATTCTGCAGAGCACTTCTTTTCAAAAAGCAGCAGCTGAGAAAACCCTTTATAAAATTTACCATCAATGTATTGAGGAGTTTTTCTCTCCGAAAAACGATGCTTGGTTCGAGGATAGCAGGGCAGCCTATACGGGTAGGAATGCGATTAAGTTTTATCGAAATGTGCCTGAAAGTGTTGTCAAGCTTGTTAAAGGTTTAGAAGGCGAATTCCAGCGGATTAGGGAAGAACTTGAATTTTATGAAACGGATTACCGGACAAAGATGATCCAATCAAAATAAAACTGAAGCTTCCCGTGCGGGGTATGGTTTATAACCTAACTCTTTTTATTTTTTAAAAGGCTGTCCATATAATGGGCAGCCTTTTATCCTGTTCTTAATTAGTCTAATTCTTCATACCATTTAGGTAGATGAATATGAAAAACAGTTGGTTAGGAATGAGGGATATAGTGGACCGTTTCAGCCGGTATGTAAACGAATTATTTGAATGGAATGAGCAAATGAAACAGTTTCTCGAATCAGAGGAGGTTGGTCAAAACTCTGAATTATGGGAACAGCTTGATGATTTCACTGAGTTAATCGAAGGGACTGACCGGCAGTTATCCAATGAAGAGCTCCTTAGCCTTCAAGCAAAAGCTGAACATATTCATGAGCATATGGAAAATTACTTTAAAAGGAAACAGGAAGTTGGTACCATTTGGGTGGTTGAAAAAACGCTTCAGCCGGGAGAACATAGCCTCCCCGAACTTCCCTACCCTTATAATGCATTAGAACCGTTTATATCAGAGGAAATTATGAAGCTACACCATGATATACACCATCGTTCCTATGTTGATGGCCTGAATAAGGCAGAACTTAATCTAAAAAAGGCAAGGGAAACAAATGATTTCTCATTGATCAAACATTGGTCCCGAGAGCTTGCTTTTCATGGTTCTGGTCATTACCTTCATACAATTTTTTGGAATAACATGAGTCCAAACGGTGGTGGAACTCCACAAGGTCTATTAAAGGATGAAATCAAACATTACTTTGGGAGTTTTGCAGCATTTAAACAGCATTTCTCTGAAGCTGCTAAGCAAGTGGAAGGCGTTGGCTGGGCCCTTTTGGTTTGGTCCCCGCGGGCCAGGCATTTGGAGGTATTACAATCTGAACGGCATATGCTGTTGACACAGTGGGATACCATTCCACTTCTTGTTCTAGATGTTTGGGAACATGCATTTTACCTTCAATATAAAAACAAAAGGGCTGAATATGTGGATAACTGGTGGAATTTAGTCAATTGGCATAATGTTGAATCTAGATTTGAAAAAGCAGCAGATAAAAAGTGGTCTACTGTATAATTTAATAATTCTACGGAAGGCTCGCCACTCGGGCGAGTTTTCTTTATTAATTGTCATAAGAGAACTCGTCCTGCATAAACTTGTACAAGTAAAAAGAAAAGCAGAAGCGTCTGGGCGCCTCTGCTGGAGAACTTAACAAGGGGATGAGGTTAATCTTATGAGAATGAGTTTGAAGCTAGTTATTTTTTTCCTCATGGTCTCACTATTCATTGCTAACATTCCTCAAAAGGTGGATGCTTCCCTTGGAGTAAGTGCCGCGAGTGCTGTCTTGTTAGAGCAGAAATCTGGTCGTATCCTTTTTGAGAAAGATGCACACACAAAAAGACGCATCGCTAGTATAACAAAAATCATGACAGCGGTGCTGGCAATTGAATCGGGGAAAATGAATAAATATGTAAAAGTGAGTGAAAAAGCAACCCGTGCTGAAGGGTCATCAGTCTATTTAAAGCCAGGCGAAAGGATTAAGCTAAATGATTTAGTTTATGGGTTGATGCTCAGGTCTGGAAATGATACAGCTGTCGCAATCGCTGAATATGTAGGTGGGAGTGTAGATGGATTTGCCTACTTAATGAATAAAAAGGCGAAGGAAATCGGAATGTATGATAGTCATTTTGCCAATCCACATGGACTGGATGATCATGAAAATCACTATTCAACCGCGTATGACATGGCCATTTTAATGCGCTATGCTATGCAAAACAAAACATTTCAAGAAATTTCAGGTACGAGAGTTTATAAAGCCCCAAATCCTACAGAAAATTGGGATCGTGAATGGAATAACAAAAATCGCCTGCTATCAAAATATAAATATTGTACGGGCGGGAAAACGGGCTTTACAAAAAGAGCGAAAAGAACACTTGTGACCACCGCGACAAAAGGGGATATGGATTTAATTGCAGTTACTTTGAATGGACCAGATGATTGGAATGACCATATATCCATGTATGAAGGCGGATTTAAGGGATATGATATGGCGGAGGTCGTCCCTGAGGGGAAACTTGATATCGCAAAAGGTAAATTTTATAAAAATCATTTGTATATAAAGAGTTCAATTGTTTACCCTGCTACCAGCGAGGAAATGGATTTGTTTTCTGTTAAGTATAAGTTGAATAAGCCGCAGAAGAAATGGAAGAGTTCAAAACAAAATGAAAGAATAGTTGGAAAGGCTGCCGTTTACTTGGATGGAAGAATAGTAGAGGAAACACCGATTTATTACGAGTATATTCCCAAAAAGGAGAAAAAAGGATGGTTTGATTTTGTAAAGGAAATATTTCTATCTATCATTGGTGTGAGAACATATGGTTAATTATATCTGGGTCTTCATGACAATAATCGGAGTTGTCTTTGCGCTGATTAATGGGACGATGGCAGAAGTGAATAAAGCAATTTTTGATGGTGCGAAGGAAGCGGTGACCCTGTGTATTGGACTTATTAGTGTCCTTGTCTTTTGGCTTGGAATCATGCGAATTGCAGAAGAATCCGGGCTTCTTAAAAGTCTGACTAAACTTTTTCGCCCGCTTGTCAAACGTTTATTTCCGGAAGTTCCGCCAAACCACCCGGCTATGGGATATATCTTATCAAATATGATTTCTAACATGTTCGGCTTGGGGAATGCAGCCACCCCACTAGGCATCAAGGCGATGGAGGAACTTCAAAAACTAAATGGAGGAATAAATTCTGCCAGTAGGTCAATGGTCACCTTTTTGGCGATTAATACGGCAAGTATTACTATTATTCCAACAACCGTCATTGCGATTAGAATGACGTATCATTCTGCCTCCCCGACAGAAATTGTTGTCCCAACCATCATTGCGACCATCATCTCAGCAGCAGGAGCAATCGTAATTGACCGTTACTTTTATTATCGTAGAAGCCGAAAAGGATGATTCTCTATGCAGCTAATCTCGGTTATTTCGTTGACATTTATCCCTTTATTAATTGGGTTTATTCTTCTATACGGTACATTCAAACAAGTACCAACCTATGAAAGCTTTGTAGAAGGCGGAAAGGAAGGAATAAAGATAGCCGTCTCCATCATCCCCTTTCTAGTGGGGATGATGGTTTCCATCTCAATATTCCGCGCATCGGGTGCATTGGACGCATTAATGAAATGGATCCGGCCGTTGATGAACGCTATGGGAGTGCCGGCTGAAATTGTGCCCTTGTTAATTATCAGGCCAATTTCCGGTACGGCAGCGCTTGGAATGACCAGTGATTTAATTGCCGTATATGGCCCAGATACTTTTATTGGACGGCTGGCATCCGTTTTGCAAGGAAGTACGGACACTACCTTTTACGTGTTAACCGTCTATTTTGGTGCGGTGGGGATCAAAAAAATGGGAGATGCCCTTAAAGTAGGTCTCCTTGCCGACGTTTTTGGTATTATCGTCGCAATTATAGTGGTGGCCTTTGTATTTGGAACAAAATAATTTATCGGGAAAAAGCAAGTTTCTTTCATTAGAAGCATGCTTTTTTATTTTTGACAATAACAGTTACTTTGAAAAGTGGAGGAATTGTGTCATAATTCATTAGGATAGAATAATGAATTCGTTTCCTAGCAAATAGGAAACATTCCTATTGCTGATAGAGTAAACAACGGTATAATACGCTGCGTTACTTTATATACAGATAAATATGAGGTGGAATTAATGGAAAGATTGCAAAAAGTAATTGCTCGTGCAGGTATTGCTTCAAGAAGAAAAGCTGAAGACCTGATTAAAGAAGGCAGAGTGAAGGTAAATGGAAAGGTTGTTACCGAGCTTGGCGTAAAGGTTTCTTCTAATGATAAGGTAGAAGTAAATGAAATTCAGATTGAGAAAGAAGAGCCCGTTTATTTTCTTTTATATAAACCAAGAGGGGTTATCTCTAGCGTGAATGACGAAAAGGGCAGAAAAGTTGTCACTGATTTCTTTCCATTGCTTAAAGAAAGAATTTTTCCAGTGGGCCGTCTTGATTATGATACATCTGGATTATTGTTATTAACGAATGACGGGGAATTTGCCAATTTACTGATGCATCCAAGCAATGAAATTGAAAAGGTTTATGTCGCCAAAACAAAGGGAATCCCCTTAAAAGAGAACCTCAGGAAATTAGAAAAAGGGATTCGTCTGGAAGATGGGAAAACTGCACCAGCTAAAGTCAAAATGCTTTCTGGGGATAAGAAGAAGGAAACGGCTATTGTTGAAATTACCATCCATGAAGGACGAAATCGCCAGGTTAGAAGGATGTTTGAAGCCATTGGCCATGATGTCCTGAAATTAAAACGCGAACAGTATGGTTTCTTGACTTTACATGGTTTGAAAGCTGGCGAGGCAAGAGAGCTAACCCACCATGAAGTAAAGCTGTTGAGGGCTTCGGCATTACAGGTCTCTAAAAAAAATTCATAAATTCGTCACAATTAATTTCTATGTTAACACTATGCCAGTATTGGAAAATGCTATAATTTAGACAATCTGTGTCGCGTAAGTACCGGGAGGGTTTTTTATGAAAAAACGGCGATTAATCATAAGGACCATTATTTTGTTTATTCTAGGTGCAGCCGTTGCCTATACACTTTACGAAAATCTTACAAAAGATAATAAACAAAAAGTGGCGGTTGGTGAAGCAGCGCCTGATTTTGCGTTGGTCGATATGCAAGGAAATAAACATCGTCTATCTGAATATAAGGGACAGGGTGTTTTCTTAAACTTTTGGGGGACATGGTGCCCGCCCTGTAAGAAGGAAATGCCATATATCAATAATCAGTACCATCAATTTAAGGACAAAGGGGTTCAGCTTATGTCTGTAGATATACAGGAATCCCCTTTAGCCGTTAGTCAATTTGCCGACCGCCTTAAGCTGGACTTTCCAATTATGATTGATACCGACAAAGAAGTCATGAATACATATGGAATTGATTTACTTCCAGCTACATTTTTAATTGATAAAAATGGAAAGGTATTAAAATATCACACAGGTGAGCTATCTGAAGATAAGATAAGGGAATTTATGGAGAAAATCAAACCTTAAGGTTGTAGGGGAGTTTTTTCAATGAACGATGTAAAATGTGAATGCGGGCATGTGAATCCGCATGGGACCGTGTTATGTGAGGCCTGCGGCAAAGTACTGGACGAAAACGAAATTAATAATAAAGAACTTCTTGATATGCGCTATGAAGGAAGTGCCCGCCGCTCGCAGACATATAATAAAACCATTATTGATAAGATATGGAACTTTTTCTCATCTGTAAAGGTTGGTGTTTGGCTGATTATCATTACCCTAATTGCTTCCACAATTGGAACAATTCTACCGCAGGAAATGTATATTAATCAGCCGCCAGACGTGTATTATGAACAGGAGTATGGCTGGTTTGGCAAACTTTACTACCAATTGGGTCTGCATGATTTGTATGGTTCATGGTGGTACTTACTGTTAATTGCTATGCTTGGCATTTCTCTGGTTATATGCAGTCTTGACAGGGTTGTACCTTTATATAAGGCTTTGAAAGCGCAAAGAGTAACAAGAAATGAAGGTTTTCTAAAGCGGCAGCGGGTTTTTGGAGTGAATGAGATTGCGTCTGAAAATGACCTTACGACCATTAAGAAGCAATTAAAGGATAGACGCTATCACGTTCGTGAAGAAAATGGCGATTTGCTGGCGGAAAAAGGTCGTTTTTCCCGATGGGGTCCATATGTAAACCATGTTGGTTTAATTATTTTCTTATTTGGCGGTATACTCCGCTTTATTCCAGGATTTTATGTAAATGAGAACCTATGGGTAAAGGAAGGCGAGACAGCTGCTGTTCCGGAAACGGGTGGTCAGTTCTATCTTCAAAACAACCAATTTATTCTCCAGCACTATGATAAAAATAAAGATAAAACGTTTGAAAAAGCGATTGATCGGGCCGGGGCGGTCGTGAAAAATTATCAATCAAATGTAGTTCTTTATAAGCGGGAAAGCAATAACTTGCCCGGTGAAAAGCCAAAGCTTAAGAAAGTTACCGATTATAAGGTTCGAGTCAATCAACCGTTAACATTTGAAGGCTATTCAGTATTCCAAGCCTCTTTCAGGAATGAAATGAACGCGATGTCATTTTCGTTGACGAATAAAAAGACAAATCAATCGGCAGGCAACCTAAAAATTGACCTTCAAAATCCAAAGGGAAAGTATGATCTTGGCAATGGATACTCGGTTGAAATACTTAACTATTTTCCAGACTTTGAATTTGCGAAAAGCGGGGAGCCAACGACGAAGTCACGAGTACCCAACAATCCTGCCTTTGTCTTTCGGATGACTTCTCCCGAAAAGCCAAAAGGGGAAACGAGCTTTGTTGCCATTAAGCAGACGATAGAGCCGTTTGGGGATAATACGTATAAGATGGCTTTTAAGGGAGTTGATACAAAAAATGTTTCTGGATTTATTGTTCGCAAAGATTCATCATTATGGGCGATAATTTTAGGCGGAATCATTTTTATGATTGGTGTCATCCAAGGGGCCTATTGGAACCATCGTAGAATTTGGGTGCAAAACAAAAACGGACAGGTTTGGCTTGCGGCTCATACGAACAAGAATTGGTATGGATTGAAATCAGAAATTGAAACTGTTCTCTTAGGTACAAAGTTTAGCATCCCAGAAGACCGGCTGCAGAAGGAAAATACGGATAAGGAGGACGTTTAGTTGGCAACACTAAGTAGTAATTTATTGTTTATAGCTTTTATTTTATATTTAGTTGCAACCCTGTTTTATGGAGGGTCGATTAAGACGAAGAAGGAATCTAATGAAAAGAAAGGAACCAACAGGTGGGGGACGATTGCTGTAGTTTTAACAATTGTTGGTTTTATTTCGCAGCTGGGTTATTTTATCACCAGATGGATTGCGGCTGGACATGCTCCCGTTAGTAATATGTTTGAGTTTACAACGTTTTTTGGAATGGCGCTTGTTGGTGCATTTATTGTTATTTATTTTATTTATCGAACAACATTACTTGGATTATTTACAATGCCTGTGGCCATCCTGGTTATTGCTTACGCAAGTATGTTTCCAAGGGATATTACGCCATTAATACCGGCATTGCAAAGCTATTGGCTCCATATTCATGTTACTACTGCCGCAATTGGGGAAGCCATCTTAGCGATTAGTTTTGCGGCAGGTTTAATTTATCTTGTGAAGGCGATTGATCAAACAAAATCGTCTAAACGAACCTTTTGGCTGGAAACGGTCATGTTTTCATTGGTTGCGGTACTTGGCTTTGTCATCGTGTCATCTGTATTTTCCGCAGCTGGTTATCATGAGAAATTTAATTGGGCCGATAAACATGGCGCAGAAGCAGTAGTTGAATATACTATGCCGGCCCTAACCGGACCACACGCAGGGGAATTGCTAACAAAGGATGGATTTAAACCTCTGGTTGAAATGCCAGCATTCATTAATGCAAAAAAATTAAATACGGTTATTTGGTCGTTAATGGCGGGTCTTGTCCTATTCGGATTAATAAGATTAGTCTTAAGAAAACGGATCGCTGCTGCCCTTCAACCGCTGGTTAAAAACATAAAGCTCGACTTTGTTGATGAGATTAGCTATCGATCTGTGTTAATAGGTTTCCCAGTTTTTACGCTGGGTGCACTTATTTTTGCGATGATTTGGGCGCAAATGGCATGGTCCAGGTTCTGGGGCTGGGACCCAAAGGAGGTTTGGGCTCTAATTACATGGTTATTCTACGCTGCATTTATGCACCTACGCTTGTCTAAAGGGTGGCATGGAGAAAAATCAGCGTGGCTTGCGGTAATTGGCTTTGTAATTATTATGTTTAACTTAGTTGCTGTAAACCTTGTTATTGCCGGCCTTCATTCTTATGCTGGGTAATCGTTTGAAATTGGTACAATAACCATTTATATAGCCTTCACTTTCTTAAAAGTGGGGGCTTTTTACAAACAACAAAATAATCAATTATTTCATATTAAGTACATTGTCAAATTATTGACACTTTTTATAGGAGTAATTATCGCTAAAACATAGCAAAAAACGATACCATTTTGTACAATTAACTCCATGGGGGGATTAATAATGGAAAAAGACGTGAAAATTTTAGTGGTAGATGATGAAGAAAGAATTCGTCGTTTATTAAAAATGTATTTAGAGCGTGAAGAATATAGTATTGATGAAGCTGAGGATGGAAATGAGGCTTTAACAAAAGCGTTTGCTAATGATTATGATGTCATTTTGCTCGACTTAATGATGCCTGGCAAGGATGGCATTGAGGTTTGTCGTGAACTAAGGGAGAAAAAGGCAACTCCTATAATCATGCTGACGGCGAAAGGCGAAGAAATCAATCGCGTTCAGGGCTTTGAAGTGGGTACAGATGACTATATTGTTAAACCATTTAGCCCGCGTGAGGTTGTTCTGCGTGTTAAGGCACTATTAAGAAGATCATCGCAAACAAGTTATCTGCAAACGGAAACGACAACGAAGGATGTCATTGTTTTTCCACATTTAACGATTGACAATGATGCACATAGAGTTTCTGCTGATGGAAAAGAAGTTAGCTTAACACCAAAGGAATATGAATTGCTTTACTTCTTAGCAAAAGCCCCTGATAAGGTTTTCGATCGTGAACAGTTGCTAAAAGAAGTTTGGCATTATGAATTTTTCGGTGATTTGCGGACAGTTGATACGCATGTAAAGCGACTCCGTGAAAAATTAAACAAGGTGTCTGAGCAGGCTGCAAGAATGATTGTAACTGTTTGGGGAGTAGGCTATAAATTTGAGGTAATTAATGAATGACCTTTTTACGAAGTGTAGTAGGAAAACTTTGGGTAACCATCCTTCTATTAGTATCATTTGTGCTGTTTATCTTAACAGTCATGCTTCTAGAGTTTTTCCAAAATAACAACATTCGTGAAACGAAAAATGAATTAACCAATACAGCAGAAAAAATTGCTCACGTTTTGGAAGAGCATCCGAATGATAAATTACCACTTGGTTTAGAAATATCTTGGGAAATTATTGATGATGTCACCAAAGTGGTTATCGTTAAAAATGATCAGGAAATCTATTACTCTCCTAACACGGAGAACTCAAAGGAATTATCAATAAACGAAATTAAACATGATCAAGAATTATCACAAGTATTTCATAAAAATACATCCGTTGAGAAGGTTTTGAACCTCACATCCAAAAGCATTGGTAAAAATGCCAACTATTCGATTATTGGTGTACCATTACATCTTCCTGGTGAAAAAAATGGTGCCGTTTTTATTTATCAATCTTTGGAAGTTATGCAAAAGACATCCCATTCAACAACAAAATTTATCTTACTTGTTGCTGGTGTCGCCATTATCTTAACGACGATTTTTGCCTTCTTTTTGTCAACGAGAATTACAGCGCCATTAAGAAAGATGAGGGAGGCAGCGTTTGAAGTTGCCAGGGGAAAATTCGATACGAAAGTCCCCATCCTAACTCATGATGAAATTGGAGAGTTAGCAACTGCTTTTAATCAGATGGGCAGGCAATTAAAATTTAATATGAACGCACTCAGCCAGGAAAAAGAGCAGCTTGCTAGTATCTTAAGTAGTATGGCCGACGGTGTGATCACCTTTAATCGGGATGGAACGATTCTGATTACCAATCCTCCTGCAGACCGTTTTCTTCAGTATTGGTATTATGAAAAGGATGATGTTAGTTCTGATTCTGAGGCAATTCCTTCACAGGTAATGGACCTTTTTCAGCAAGCTGTTGATACAGAAAAAGAACAAATTGGGGAAATTTCACTCCAAGGACGTCATTGGGTTATCCTAGTTAGCCCGCTATATAGTAACCAATTTATCCGTGGAGCAGTCGCCGTTTTAAGGGATATGACTGAAGAAAGACAATTAGATAAAATGAGAAAAGACTTTATTGCCAATGTTTCACATGAACTAAGAACGCCTATTTCGATGTTGCAGGGCTATAGCGAGGCGATTGTTGATGATATTGCAGAGTCACAAGAAGAGAAAAAGGAAATGGCAAAGGTCATTTATGATGAATCATTGCGAATGGGAAGGCTTGTCAATGAGCTCCTTGACCTTGCCCGAATGGAAGCAGGGCATCTTCAATTAACCATGGAGGATGAAAATCTATCATCATTTATTAATAGAATTATCCATAAGTTTCAAGGTTTAGCTAAGGATAATGACATTCAATTGTATGCAGAAATTGAGAATGGGTTGACATCTATTTCCTTTGATCCTGATAGAATCGAACAAGTCCTTACCAACTTAATTGATAACGGCATTAGGCATACGCCAAAAGGCGGTGTTGTTAAGTTAAGTGTGACTTCAGAAGACAAAGGCATTTTGATTGAAGTAAAGGATTCAGGCTCCGGTATTCCTGAAGAAGATTTACCTTTCGTTTTTGAACGCTTTTATAAGGCGGATAAAGCCCGAACAAGAGGCAGAGCTGGGACGGGACTTGGACTAGCAATTGTAAAAAATATTATTGATGCACATCGGGGACATATTTCTGTTCAGAGTAAAATAGGTCAAGGAACGACATTTTCCTTCCTGCTGCCTCGAAAATAGGAAAATGAACATGTATTTTGCCGATTGTTCTTGATTCACGGGGAACATTTCAAAGTGGAAGCGCCTTAGCGCTGAGCTAGAAGGTTTTATATGCCCATCCGCAATGTGGATGGGTCTTTTCCTATTGTTCTATATGTAGTAATACTTGAGATCCCTTCCATTAAATCCCTTCCTTTTTGTCAGAAAAAGGTCTATATTTATAAAGTGTAACCTTTTATACATAGAAACCGACTAATATTTATGAACGGGGAGGGGAATGGATGGACTCCGTTTTCGATGAGTTATATCAAAAATATCATCATGACGTTTTTCAATTTTTATTTTATATGGTCAGAAACAAAGAACATGCCGAGGATCTTGTCCAAGAAGTCTATATAAGGGTATTTAAATCGTATCATCGTTTTGAAGGAAAAAGCAGTGAGAAAACATGGCTGTTTTCCATTGCAAGAAATGTTGCCATCGACTTTTTCCGCAAACAAAAGGGCTGGAAGGAAAGATTACTGGAGAAATTTGATTGGTCAACAAATCAAGTTATGGATGAGTATCCAATACCAGAAGAGATTACCGTTCAAAAAGAAGAAATCAAATGGGTTTACAAATGTCTTGAATTTTGCACAATCGATCAACGAGCAGTGGTTATATTACGCTATTTACAGGATTTATCGATTGCAGAAACTGCCCAGGCGTTGGGATGGACAGAAAGTAAGGTTAAAACAACACAGCACCGTTCCTTAAAGGTTTTGAAGAAGCAGATGGAAATGTTTTATGAAAAGGAGGAATTTATTAGTGAAAAAGTCGGAGTGGAGCGATAGAGAGATCGAAGAACTATTAATGCAAATGCCCAAAATACAAGATCATCGCGATCCTCGTGACATTTACCAAAATCTTTCTCTTAAAAAGCGCAAAATGAAGTCATGGCTGTTACCTGGTTTAGCAGCTGCAGCAGCAGTACTCCTTTTTTTCATCTTAGTTCCTAAATTAATGAATGGATCAAATTTCTCATATGATCAGGCACAAGAGGAAAAATCAACGATGAACAAGGATATGAGCCTTGCTGACAATAAAATTGATTCAACGATTGCTCTTGATAAAGATAATGCATCCTCAACGAACAGGGAATTTTCAGGAACAGCTAAAAAAGCAGAGCTGATGAGTACGAATAGCATAAAAACAGCGCTTTATGAAGAGGAAGCAGGGGAAGGAACCGTGTTAACCTATTGGATTCCCGATCCGCAAGCTCAAATCCTCATACCGGTCTCAATCGTCGTAACAGGTATGAAAGATAAATCATGGCTAACTTTATTTAATGAAAATATGGCGAACTTAAAGGAAGAGGACTGGGGATTAAGTGACTTCTACCCGCTCAAACTAAAGATGAAGCTAGCTATAAAAATGAAAAATAATAATAGCATCACAGTTGACGTTCCTAAGGACCATCCGTACGGACAAGGGTCAGCCATGGAAACATCCCTTATTAATGTACTAAATAAGGATATTTCATCCAATAGCAAAATTAAAAAGATCAGGTTTTTAACAGATGGTGTCCCGGGAATTGAACTGGGTAACTATGGAAAGAAGAATGAGATTGAAATTATTCGGGAAAAAAATCACGCCTTTTTCTTTTACTATCCAGATAGCAGCAATCAACCGTTCATAACACCATCATTAGATAGTTATAACAATATTAAAACTGCTTTAGAGGCAATGAAGACCGATCAACCCGAATTAGGTTTAAAAAGTTCTCTCGGGTCAACGCTGCCAATCCATAATGTATCCATTGCAGGGAAAACACTTTATGTAACAATAAAGGATAATGCGAACCTGAAAAATGATCAACATACATTATCTTCATACGAGGCATTGTTGTTAACGGCTAAAGATTTCGGTTTAGAAAAGGTCTTCATTAAGAATTCATCTTTAACAAACATTGGTCCATTTGATTTATCAAAAGAGAACAAGGTACCGCGAGCTCCAAACCTGCGTACAATCCAATAAATATTTTCCATCAACCCCATAAAGGTTGATTTTTTTTGAATAAAATTCCGGAAGTCTCCAAATTATAACAAGTATGCTCTGTCCGTTCCTCAAATACGATAGGTTCTAAACGTAAGGAAATGAACATATGGTGTGGATGAGAGGACAAGAATTAAGGAGGAAAGTAAAAATGCGAGACTACATAAAAAGGGTATTAATCGCCCTAATTATGGCGCTATGTGTCAGTTTATTATTTTTAGGAGGAAAACATTCGGAAGCAGCGAGTATGCCTGATACAAAAGGAATGAAGGGAGAGACGCACTGGATTTGGCCATCAGACGGCGTCATTTCTGATACATATGGAACGAGGCATGGAAAACATAAAGGCATCGATATTGCGGGAAAATCGAACACCGCTATTCTTGCAGTAGATAATGGCATAGTGGTGAAATCTTATTTTTCTAATACATACGGTAATGTAGTGTTCATAAAACATCCAAGTAATTTTGTCACCGTCTACGCCCATTTAAACAAGCGAACAGTTGCAGAAGGTCAAACGGTAAAGCAGGGAGATGTAATAGGGAGAATGGGGAGAACAGGACAAGCCACCGGTACCCATCTCCATTTTGAAACCCACCAAATAGAGTGGAGATATGATAAAAAATATGCAATGGACCCGGAAAAGCTGCTGGGAGGTACCAGTGTGGGCGAAGCTGTAGAAGGTGGAGTCGCAGGAATTGTAAACGAGGTTCTAGAAGCAAGTTCGCATTTTCATCCACAAAATGTGGACGAAACAAAGGAATTAAAAAACCAATACACCGTTAAAAAAGGTGACACCTTGTACTCCATTTCAAAGAAAAAAAATATTTCGGTAACTAGAATTAAAGAAATTAATCATCTGCCAACGGATCTTATTAAACCCAAACAAATTTTAATTGTTCAATAAGTGCTTATTACCCGTGGACCAAGCGTCTGCGGGTTTTGTATGGGCGCTAATTTGAAAAGGAAATTACAAAAAATGCAGAATAGAATCATTACACTTAACAAACAGATCTTTTTCAAGTATAATAAAGTTGTAATTTAATATCGATCTATCTTCGGGGCAGGGTGAAATTCCCGATCGGCGGTAATGAGTCTTAACTCTTAAGCCCGCGAGCCTTTTTTAAGGCAGGATTTGGTGTGATTCCAAAGCCGACAGTATAGTCTGGATGGGAGAAGATGGAGGTTCTGCAGACGTTCAAAAAATCTCGATTTAATGAACGTTTATTAAGCGTGCCTTTGTGAACTCCCTCAAGTAAATTTCTTGGGGGAGTTTTGTTTACATGGTTCGTCTGTTTGCTGAACCTCTCTTCCTAACTTGATGGATCAAAAAAGGAGAGAGGAAAATGAAGAACACCAAGAATACAAAGAACACGAGGGTAAAGGCATATGTTTCAATTGGAATGCTGAGCAGTATCGCCTATCTTTTAATGCTTTTAAACTTTCCATTACCGCCATTCCAAGGTTTCTTATTAATCGATTTCAGCGATATCCCCGCATTGATTGCAGCGTTACTCTTTGGACCGATTGCAGGAATATTAGTTGAGTTTTTCAAAAATGTTCTAAATTATATTGCGACTGGGAGTCAAACAGGGATTCCAGTAGGTCATATTGCTAATTTTCTGGCGGGTATTCTGTTTATCTTGCCGACGTATTATGTATACAATAAAATAAAGACGAGAAAGGGCATGACACTTGCGTTAATACTTGGCACAAGCACAATGGCGGTTATAATGAGTGTATTAAATTACTTTTTTATACTCCCTGCCTATACGGCCCTCTTGCATTATCCTGATCTGCGTAACTATGTGGTACCTGGAATCCTGCCTTTCAATATCATTAAAGGCGTTGTTATGTCTTTCGTTTTTATGTTACTGTTCACCCGGATGCAGGCATGGATTAATAAATATACAACAATAAAAAGTGCTTAATAAGTAAAGCAACAGGGAATCTCCTGTTGCTTTTTTGATAAAAAAATGAAAAACCCTTACCAAAAAAGGCAAGGGCTAGTAGCTTAACAATTACTTATTACAAAACGGATTATTCGAATTTAGTTGGATTACCATCGAAAGACTCATCAGCTACCTTAATTGAATCGGTAGGACAGCCTTCAAATGCATCCATCATGTCATCGATTAATACATCTGGAATTTCAACGATTCCTTCATTATCGTCAAGAGTTACAAATGCAATGCCTTCATCGTCATAATCATAAATATCTGGTGCAGCTGCGCCACATGCACCACAAGCGATACATGTTTCTTTGTCTACAATTGTGTACTTTGCCATGAAAAAAAACCTCCCAGTAAAATAACGAAAATTATTCTAACTCATTCTCCACTATAAAAATGGAAACGCATTACTCATATCTATTGTAAAACTGTATCGGCAACTTTTCAATAGAAAAATGCTTTTAAAACCACGGTTGTTGATTTGATTTTTTTAAACCTTCACATCTTTTGTCAACAAGAATCTCCATTTCATGTTAAAATGAAAAAAGAAAATACGAATATTTTGTCGAAATAATGAAAGTGATGCAGGGGGGGCCTGAATGCTGCAAATAGAATTGATTATTCTCTATTGCTTAAAACAATTAAATAATGAACGAACGATCTATTCTATCTTCCACCTTTTGAATGGAAAAAAATCCTCACAAACCCTCCAAGATGCGCATTTATTTTCTTTGAAAAGATTTTTTGGTATTTATGAACCTTTAACAAGAGAATCCTTCGATAAAATAACGGAATCTATGGTAGAGAAGAACTGGATTGTTACTTGTGGTGACCAGCGATACCAGCTAACACCTTCTGGAAAGACTCTATTAGAAAATAATAAACTACCTAATTATATAAATGGCTGGGACTATCAATTTACTTCATTAGTTTGGGAAAGGCTGAGCCTATTAGTCCAGGTCGCTTCGAATTTTGTTTTTGAGGAAGCAAAATACATTCCAATCCAAAAAGATAAAGATGTTCATTTATGGCTAAAATCCTTTTTAAGGGATTTCAATGGACAAAGGAAGGAAATGGGGAATATTGTTTATTCCGAGCTGATTGAATGCTTTAAAGAAGCAATAGGAATCAATCCATCACTTTTGGTGTTCCGGTTAACTGGTTATCAGCAAATTGGATTAACTCCATTCCAAACAGCAAAAAAGGTTAATATGGATATTCACGATTACCAGATCGGTTTTCTTAATATACTTCATTATTTAATTCAAAAGATTAAGCAAAATCCTTCTCAGTTTCGGATTTTAGTCTTTCTTATCCGCGATGTGAACGTTGCCGATGATTTAACACTCTCATCAAGAAGGACAAGGGAATTTTTAAATGAGGGATATCCCCTTGAAATGATTGCAAAACTGAGGCATTTAAAGTTGAGTACCATTGAAGATCATCTTGTTGAATTTGCCCTTAATATCAATGGGTTCTCGATTGATGCCTATGTAGATAAAGAGCTGCAAGTAAAGATTTTAGGGATTTCGCGGCAATTAGCTACCAGGCAACTAAAACTAATTAGGGAAAACTTGAAAACGGCAACTTATTTCCAAATTAGGTTAGTCTTGGCGAAGAGTGGTGATAAGAAATGGAATTAGAAAGTGAATTAAAAAAATACTTTGGTTATGATTCGTTTAAAACCGGACAAAAGGATGTGATCACATCCATACTTGCGGGCCGGCATACATTGGCAATGCTTCCAACTGGAACGGGAAAATCATTGTGTTACCAACTCCCTGGGCTTCTGCTGAAGGGACAAATTTTGATTATTTCTCCACTCTTATCGCTAATGCAGGATCAAGTTGAGCAATTTAAAAAATTTGGTGAAAAAAGAGTGATTGCTTTAAATTCTTTCCTTACTGTAGCGGAAAGAAAAAAGGTTCTATGCAATTTAAGTAAGTATAAGTTCATTTTTATATCACCTGAAATGTTAAGTGTTCACTTTATTCTAACAAATCTTCAAGAGCTGAACATTTCTTTGTTCGTTGTTGATGAAGCCCATTGTATTTCCCAATGGGGCTATGACTTTCGACCGGATTATTCCAAATTAGGCGGTATTCGTAAGCAGTTAGGAAACCCCTTAACGCTGGCACTTACCGCTACAGCTACAAGAAAAGTGCGGGATGACATCATTCGTTCCCTTGATTTAGATAAAATAGTAAAAATAGATTCAACGATTGACCGGCCAAATATCGGTTTTTATGTAGAAAAGCTGCCTGATTACCGCAATAAACAATATCGGGTAATTGAGCTTGTAACAAGATTGGAGCAGCCGGGTATTATTTATTTTTCAAGTAAAAAATCTGCGGAACAAATGGCGTCATTATTAATGGATAAACAAATTTGCCGAGCAATGGCCTATCACGGAGGCATGGACCAAAATTCAAGAATTTTAATCCAACAACAGTTTATTCATGGTCAATTAGATGTAATCTGCGCAACGAGTGCATTTGGAATGGGAATAAATAAAGAAAATATCCGTTTTATTATCCACTATCATATGCCGATGCAAATAGAATCCTATCTCCAAGAAATCGGCAGGGCAGGTCGTGATGGTTTGCCAAGTATTGCGATATTATTGTATTCACCGGGGGATGAACAGCTGCCAATCCAGCTTGCTGAAAGTGAGCTTCCCTCAGAACAGCAAATTGATTGGCTGTTCAAAAAGGCGAACCAGCAACACACCTTGCCCGATGGAAGGATGAATCTCAATAAGGAGCTAATGACCCTTGGAGGATTTACAGATATTCAATGGAGGATTGTGGAGGAATTTGTTGGCAATCCAGCGCTAGTAACAAGAAATCCTGAAAGATTACAAGAAATAATTAACGACTTTATTAAGGAAAGATTATTATTTAAGAAAACTAATATTTTTCGAATGAAAAAATGGGTCGAATCAACTCTCTGCAGACGAGCGTTTATTTTTGATTATTTTGATGAAAAGATGCTGGAGCAGACTCCTTCTTGCTGCGACATTTGCGGGCTTCAACTAGACGATTACCAAACGACAAGTAAAGTTTCAACGGTAAAAAACACAGCGGAAGAAAATTGGCAGGAATATCTTGCAAAAATATTAATCAATTGTGAGTTGAGGGAATGAAAAAAAACTATAATGAACTAATCAAGGGGTTAACGGATAAGGAATTGCTATTTCACCTGTATTTAACACAAATAATTCTTTTTGCCATAACATTAATTTTGGGATTTCTATTATTTGACCATTTCTCCTACTTAAATAAAATTATATGGGATGACTTTCGAATTATTTCTATTGGTATTCCAGCCGGTATTACAGTTGTGTTAGTCGATATCATATTAATGAAATGGCTGCCATCATCCTTTTATGATGATGGTGGATTGAATGAGCGGATTTTTAGAAACAAACCTATTCTTCACATCTGCTTCATTGCAGTGCTTGTCGCGTTTAGTGAGGAATTATTGTTTAGAGGGATCATTCAAACAAAAGCGGGTCTCATTCTTGCCAGCGTTATTTTTGCGATTATCCACTATCGATACCTTTTTAATTGGTTTTTATTTGTAAATATTGTGCTCCTTAGCTTTTTAATTGGTATTATTTATGAATGGACAGGTAATTTAGCCGTGACAATTGCAATGCATTTTATTATTGATTTTTTATTAGGTGTATATATAAAATTTAGACAACCAACAGATAATGACGATGAACAAGGTGGGGTGACTCCATGAATAAAGAAGAACCTTATAGGGACCAAGCAGAAAGATTAAAGCAGCGAATTCAAAAAATTAATGAAAAAGTCGAGGTCAATGATCATTTACCTCCGAGGGAAGAGATCCATCGTCAAAAGAAGAAAAAAACAAAATGGAAGCTAAAATATCCAGTCATTCGATTATTAGTCTTATGCTTTATCCTCCTTCCAATCATTATTTTTAGTGCCATTTCCTACCGTGATGGTGTAAAAAAAATTAATGGGATAGAAAAAAACGATGGAAACACAAAAGGATATGAACCAATCAATCTTGAACTATTAGATAGAGAAGATGAAAATAATTCTGATAAAACGGAGGACTCTGATAAACAAAGCGTAGAGACTAACTCTGCTGCAGAACAGCCTGAAACTGATAATAATTCCAGTGGGATTTTTCAATCATCTAGTTCATATGAATCCATCGGTAAAGGACGGGAAACAGATAAAAACAGCACACCAACAGCGGAGACCATAAAGAGCAAAACAGCTCAAAAAACAAATAAGACTATATATCATACTGTTCAGCCTAAGGAGACATTATTTTCGCTTTCAAATAAGTATTACCACTCTCAACGGGGCATGGAGATCATCAGGAAAACCAACAATCTAACTGGTGACCAAATTAATGTTGGTCAAGTTTTGAAGATACCTTTTAACAATTAGCCGATTTTTTAATCGGTTTTTTTCGTTGTAAAAACATATTCAGAAGGACAAGTTCATAAGTATAGTAGGAGAAAAGGGGGCGATAAAATGGATTCTCCAATCCTATTACTAGAATACACGGATCAAGCAACCAAGCAGATGTTAGAAAATGTGAGGAAGAGAAAGGAAAAATTCGAAAGTACGAAAAAATGGCATTTTTTTTCGATACAGGCAACGCTACTGTTTGCTTTCACATTCCTAATTTACTTCTATTTCATTATTGCTAAAGATTATTCCTATTCATTCTTGGCAATGTTTTCTGCATCTCTAAATGATGCAGTCAATGTCCTTTTATTAGGTATAACGTTAATAGGCTTTGGTTCGATGAATGTCTTAAAACAACAAAAGGAGAAAAAAGAAAAGGAATACCAAGAATTAAGATGTGAAATCGTGGATCGAAGTAAGGATTTATGGAAGAAAGAAGAGGAATGGCAGAACCGCCACATTGTTTTTGAGGTAATGAAAAAGAAGTACGACATCAATCTTTATCACGAAAAAAAATAAGAAGCAGGCTAAGGCTGCCTCCTATTAAAGTTAAAAGACCTTTTTCTTGTCACGATCGTCTTTTAATATTTCAACAGCTTCACGGAAACGCTGTGAATGGATTATTTCTCGTTCACGTAGAAAACGCAGGCTATCATTTAAATCAGTATCATCACTTAAATTTATCAGCCATTGATACGTGGCTCGCGCTTTTTCTTCTGCTGCTATATCCTCATATAAATCAGTAATAGGATCACCTTTTGCTTGAATGTATGTTGCTGTAAAGGGGACACCGGCAGCATTGTGATAAAATAGGGCACTGTCGTGGTCTGCATAATGTGCTCCTAAGCCCGCTGCTTTCAACTGATCGGGAGTGGCATCTTTCGTTAATTTATAAACCATTGTAGCAATCATTTCAAGGTGGGCAAACTCTTCGGTACCAATATCTGTAAGAAGTCCGATTACTTTATCAGGGATAGTGTATCGTTGATTTAAATATCGGAGTGCCGCTGCAAGCTCTCCGTCAGCACCGCCATATTGTTCAATTAAATATTTTGCCAGAGTCGGATTACAGGTGCTGACTCGAACAGGGTATTGTAATTTTTTTTCGTAAATCCACATTTCCCTAATTCCCTCCCTCTCATCTTCGATTACTGGCCGGCGTTTCCGCCTTTATACTTGCCATGGCCATGGTGTATCATCCCAATTCCAAGGGTATCCGGAGTAACTGTTTCCGAATTGCAATAACGGGCCGAATTGGCTTTCAAATGCCTTTTTCAAATGCTTACGTTCTTTTGCATAATGATTAAATTGATTGATGGCTTCAAGATCATCATTGTGTGTATCCAAGTAAAGAGTTAGCTCGACTAAAACAAAATCAACAGCTTGAAGCTGCTCCATTAATTGATAATATTCGGCAGGTACTTGTTTCATGTTGGCAATCCTCCTTCGGCTTTCTCCAACGCGTTGTAATATGGATCATGAAATGTCGTCCATAATGTGCCGCATTTGAGCGCTTCAATTGGAGAAAATTGTGGAAGGTTTGGCGGTTGGAAACCCATATATAAATGCGGCGGGGTAGAATAGGTTTTTTCTACTATCGGTTTGCAAGGGTCAAATGGACTCGTATACGGATGATAGGTTTTTTGGTGTGTATTCATTGTTACCCTCCCTTTATTTAACATCATTTAATGATATGAATTTTTTCTTCATCAATGCCATAAATCTTTACTATTTAAAGGGTTTTTTCTCGGTTTTGTCGAAGTATACTATAAATGTAGGATTATAACTTTGGGGTGATTGATTTGTTCGTAAAAAATATTATGATAGCAAAGCATGACTGTTTTACAGCACAGGCGGATGTTACTTTGAAGGAAGCTTTAGAGAGGTTAGAACTGCATCAAATTGATGGGTTACCTGTTTTAAATGGGGAAAAGTATTTAGGTGTTGTCACAAGATATAACATTTATGAAAATTACTTTCTCTCTGAAAACCCAAAAGATGAATATTTATCTTCCACTTTTGTCAAAGATATTGTAACCCATCAAGATAAGTTTTTAGAAGGCAGGGAATTATTTGAAAAGACACTGCTTGATTTAAAGGATTTTCCGCTATTGGCTGTAGTGGACAAAAATCGTAATTTTCTAGGGGCCGTAACACGTTCAGATGTTATCAGCGCATTCGAAAGTGCTTTTGGTGTAAATCGTCCGGGTGTAAGAATTGCCTTTACTTCTGTTGAGACCGAAGGACGTATTGCGCGCCTTTCTGAAATTGCCCATCACTTTCACGAGCACATTATTTCTCTTGTTACTTTCGATGAAACAGATAAACTCGTCCGAAGAATTGTTATGAAGATTGAAAGGAAAGACAATATTGATAAGTTTACGAAGAAGCTAGAAGAACATGGATTCAGAATTTTAAGTATCGAAGAGGACTAATAAAACGAATCTGAGAATATTTTATATCCTTCTCATACATTGTATGAGAGGTTTTTTTTATTCCTGTCTTTTTTTTGTTTAAGTCTTATTTATGGTATGATTTCCATAGAATGTTAAGTTTAATAAAGGGGAAAAGTGATAATGGGAATTTTGTTCGTTATTCTGTTTATTATTGGGGGAATTCTCCTTCTTTTATATATGCTGCGAGAGGCGTTTCTTAATAATGTGGTTGAACATGAAATGTCTTTTCCAGACTTTCCGGCATCATTCGGAAAGCTTACCATCTTCTTTATTTCGGATATTCATAAGCGAAATATATCAGATACAATAATTAATCAAGTGAAAGGGAAGGCAGATATCGTTATCATCGGAGGCGATTTAACAGAAAAGGGGGTTCCGTTTGAAAAAGTTAAAGCAAACTTGCTGAAATTAAAACAAATTGGTCCGGTGTACTTTGTTTGGGGAAACAATGATTATGAGGTAGATTATCATAAATTGGATGCAATCCTGTTAGATTTAGGGATTAAAGTTTTGGCTAACACAGCAGTTACCTTTGAGTCAATGGAGGGGGATAAAGTTTGTTTACTTGGGGTAGATTCCCTGCATGAAGATCGCGACCGCCTTGATTTGGCCCTTTTGGATGCAGAAAAGCAAAGCTTTAAAATATTAGTTAGCCACTATCCAAGTATTACGGGAAAAATTCTTTCCCAGCATGAAATTCGCTTGGTATTAAGCGGGCATACACATGGCGGACAAATACATATACTGGGGTATAGTCCGCATGAAAGAGGGAAAATAAAAAAATTAGAAAACACAGTGCTGTTAATTAGTAACGGGTATGGAACAACTGCTCTGCCCTTGAGGTTAGGAGCCCCCGCGGAATCCCACCTTATTACGTTAAGAAAAGGATCTTAAAAGGGATAGTTAATCTAAGACAATTCACCAACAAAACCCTCGGGCATACACTGAAAACAAGAGTCATGTCACAGCAGGGGGCAAAATCATGCGCTTAGAACGCTTAACAGCCAATAAAATTAAAATTTTTTTAACCTCTGATGATTTGTTTGATAGGGGGCTTACCAAGGAGGATATTTGGAAGGACTCCATTAAATGGAATCAGCTTTTTCATGATATGCTGGAGGAGGCAAGTCAGGAATTTGAAGTTGATATACAGGGCTCTGTAGCGGTAGAAGTTTTCTCCCTTCAGGCTCAAGGAATGATTATGATCATTACTGTTGACGAAGTAAAAGAAGATGAAGAAATATTATATGATGGATTTATTGAAATGCAGGTTAGGGTTGAAGGATATGAGGACCTTCTTTATGAGTTTCAAGAATTAGAGGATATTATTGGTCTGGCAAAAAGACTTTCCATTGTAGAGATATTTGGGGGAAGTCTATATACAATGCAAAACCGTTACTATTTGTTATTGGATAAATTAGGGGTTGAAAAAAGTGTTTCAGCGGCCTCATTGCTATCTGAATATGGCAATGCATCGATATTAAGTCCATACATTCTTGCCGAATATGGTAAACGAATCATCGAAAATAAAGCGGTGGAAACCATTCTTCAATACTTCAAATAAAATTTTCTACTTTGAAGTATTATAGAATAGGGCCACCGCCCTTTCATGTAAATAAGGTGTCAAGGTAATAAATAGGACGATTGTTATTTTAAGAAAACCTTTAAAAATACAAATGGTAACGTTTACATATAGGCATTATAAAATAAGGGAAAGTGCGCTTTTTTTCTTGCATAAATCAATTAAACGTGTATACTTGTGTCTGAAAGAGACAACATTCGTAAAAGTGATTTATTAGGAGGATTACAAATGGTAGCCGAAAAAGCTAATGAAAAGACTAATCAAGAGGAAAATCAGGATGTGTTGAAATCAACACAGACTGTTATTCATAAAGCCCTTGAAAAGTTAGGTTATCCTGAAGAGGTATACGAGCTTTTGAAAGAGCCGTTACGGTTATTGACAGTTAAAATTCCAATTAGAATGGATGACGGATCTATAAAAATATTTACGGGCTACCGTGCTCAGCATAATGATGCTGTGGGACCAACAAAGGGCGGTATCCGTTTCCATCCAGGTGTGACTGAAACAGAGGTGAAAGCCCTTTCAATATGGATGAGCCTGAAATGTGGTATTGTCGACCTTCCATATGGCGGTGGTAAAGGTGGTATCGTTTGCGATCCTCGTGATATGTCTTTTAGAGAGCTTGAGAGATTGAGTCGCGGATATGTACGAGCAATCAGCCAAATTGTTGGACCAACGAAGGATATTCCAGCACCAGACGTGTTTACTAATTCGCAAATTATGGCGTGGATGATGGATGAATATAGCCGAATTGATGAATTTAATTCTCCTGGTTTTATTACGGGTAAACCGCTAGTACTTGGAGGTTCACACGGACGTGAATCGGCAACGGCAAAAGGTGTGACCATCTGTATCCGTGAAGCTGCTAAAAAGAAAGGCATTCAAATTGAGGGTGCAAGGGTAGTTGTTCAAGGGTTCGGTAATGCGGGTAGTTATTTATCAAAATTCATGCACGATGCCGGGGCAAAAGTAATTGGTATCTCAGATGCCTACGGTGCATTACATGATCCAAACGGACTTGATATCGACTATCTTTTAGATAGACGTGACAGCTTTGGTACGGTTACTAAATTATTTAATAACACGATTACAAATAAAGAACTGCTAGAACTTGATTGTGATATTCTGGTTCCGGCAGCTATTGAAAATCAAATTACTGCAGAAAATGCCCATAAGATTCGTGCCGGCATCGTTGTAGAGGCGGCAAACGGTCCAACCACTTTGGAGGCTACTGAAATATTAACAGAGCGGGGAATTCTTCTTGTACCAGATGTACTTGCATCTGCTGGCGGTGTCACTGTATCATACTTTGAGTGGGTTCAAAATAACCAAGGTTACTATTGGACTGAAGAAGAAGTAGAAGAAAAGCTCGAAAAGGTAATGGTAAAATCATTTAAAAATATTTATGATACGGCACAAACCCGTCGTGTTGATATGCGTCTTGCTGCTTATATGGTCGGTGTAAGAAAGATGGCAGAAGCAAGCCGTTTTAGAGGTTGGATTTAAGAGCTTAGCATTGAAAGATAATGAAAAAACTCCTATCATAGACGATAGGAGTTTTTTCTGTAGTAATTCCTGAACGAATGTTTTTGAGGAGTGTTATTATAATGCAAAAAGAAGAAATTATCATTGTTGGCGGGGGTCCCTGTGGGTTAGCAGCAGCTATTGCTTTGAAAGAGATAGGAAAGAGACCACTGATCATTGAAAAAGGAAATATCGTAAACTCTATTTATCATTATCCAACACATCAAACATTTTTCAGTACGAGCGAAAAGTTAGAAATTGGCGAAGTTCCATTTATTACGGATAGCTATAAGCCAAAAAGAAACCAAGCGTTAGTCTATTATAGAGAAGTGGCTAAGCGGAAACAGCTGCGAATCAATGCGTTTGAAGAAGTAAGAAGCGTATCTAAACAGGAGGATTTATTTCAGGTCCATACGAATAAAAATATCTATAGTGCTCGGTATGTAGTCATCGCAACGGGTTATTATGATCATCCAAATTATATGAATGTACCTGGCGAAGATTTGCCGAAAGTATTCCACTATTTTAAAGAAGCGCATCCTTTTTTTGATAAAGATGTTTGCGTAATCGGCGGGAAAAACTCAAGTATTGACGCGGCCCTTGAACTTGTTAAGGCGGGAGCAAGAGTAACGGTAATATACCGCGGCGGTGAATATTCAGCAAGCATTAAGCCGTGGATTCTTCCTGAATTTGAAGCATTAGTACGTTCGGGAACAATCATGATGGAATTTAACGCTACCGTAAAAGAAATAACTGAGAACCAGGTTTTTTATTTGCAAGATGGGGAAGAGAAAGTAATCGGCAACGAATTCGTTTTCGCCATGACAGGGTACCATCCTGATCATCAATTTTTAAAATTAATGGGCGTAGGGATTGATGAGGAATCTGGAAGGCCTGTTATTAATTCTGATACGATGGAGACGAATATTAAAGGAATTTACATTGCTGGCGTCATTGCCGCTGGAAATAATGCAAATGAAATATTTATTGAAAATGGCAGGTTCCATGGCTGTCAAATTGCTCGGTCCATCATAGAAAAAGAAATTAAAGGGTGAAAAAATAATGAAAAAAGTGGTTTTATTAACAACCGGTGGAACAATTGCCAGCAAACCAAATAAAGATTCAGGAAAATTAGCCTCTGGTGCCTTAACAGGGGAAGAGCTTGCAGCGATGTGTAATTTACCGAAGGACATTGAAGTGATTGTTGAATCTGTCTTTCAAAAAGCAAGCATTCATATAACATTTGAAGATTTATTGGCTTTAAGAAATAAAATCGAGAACTATTTTCGAGATGAAACGGTTTGTGGTGTGGTTGTCACACACGGAACGGATACGATGGAAGAAACAGCCTATTTTCTTGATTTAACGATTAATGATTACAGGCCAGTGGTTGTAACGGGCTCGCAGCGTTCCCCAGAAGACTTAGGAAGCGATGTCTATATTAATTTGCGGCACGCTATTTATACGGCATGTTCAAGTGATTTAAATGATGTAGGTACTGTTGTTGTTTTTAATGAACGAATCTTTGCTGCAAGGTATGTGAAAAAAGAACATGCTTCTAATATTCAAGGATTTAATGTGTTTGGATTTGGCTATCTCGGTATCATTGATAATGACCAAGTTCACGTCTTCCAAAAACCAATTAAAAGAGAATGCTTTGAAATTAAAGTCCCAATTCCTCAGGTCGAAATTATTAAATGTTATATAGGTGCCGATGGTAAGTTTATCAAGGCTGCCCGGGAGGCTGGTGTTGGCGGGATTGTCCTCGAAGGAGTAGGACGTGGTCAGGTGGCCCCTAATATGATGTCCGAAATTGAAAAAGCAATAAAAGCTGGAATTAAACTGGTTATCACGACAAGTGCAGAGGAGGGTTCTGTTTACACTACCTATGATTACGATGGAAGCGCCTTTGATCTTTTTAATAAGGGAGTAATCCTTGGCAGTGATAACGACTCTAAAAAAGCAAGAATAAAATTAGCCGTCGCAATGGCAAGCGGCTTGAAGAATATTCAATTTTAAATTTCAATAACTGCCAAACCTTAGATGTTGGAATGAATCTACCGTTTTCTTTATAAAGGATCCGTGATACGATTAAGAAAATGGGTTGAAAAGAGGTTCGTCATGCTGGGAATATTATCGGCCGGAATTGCTCCCGGCTTGGCTTTACTAAGTTATTTTTATTTAAAAGATGAATATGACACAGAGCCAATATCCTTTGTTCTTAGGACGTTTATGTATGGGGCCCTTCTTGTGTTTCCAATTATGTTTATCCAGCATGTGCTTGATACAGAGCATTTGGTGAAATCTGAACTTTTCGATGCGTTCCTTAGCTCTAGTCTGCTTGAGGAGTTTTTTAAATGGTTTATTCTATTTTATGTAGTCTATCAGCATGTCGAGTTTGATGAGCCTTTTGATGGAATTGTTTACGGGGTAGCCGTTTCACTTGGTTTTGCAACGATTGAAAATATTTTTTATTTATTAGCAAATGGAATTGAACATGCGGTGACACGTGCTTTATTACCAGTATCAAGCCACGCCCTTTTTGGGGTCATCATGGGTTTTTATATTGGGAAAGCAAAGTTTACCGAGGGGTCAAAAGCAAAATGGGTCATACTTTCCCTTCTATTGCCATTCGTTCTGCACGGTTCTTATGATTTTATCCTGATTTCACAAGACTATTGGATGTATATTATCTTTCCTTTTATGATTTTCCTTTGGTGGTTCGGATTAAGGAAGGTAAAAAAAGCAAAAATATTGAGTGCTAATCATATGAAGAAACAATATCAAATACCTAAAACCCTTCACTCCTGATGAAGGGTTTTTAATTATTCATTTTAAATTGGAATAAAAACACCAATAATACAAAAAATAGGTTTAGGTTAAAAGATTAACAAAGGGGATATGTTTTCATGTTCAAGAAAAAAGTCTTACTAAAATTTTGCATCCTACTTTTTATCGTGCCCTTATCATTTGTTAATACCAATGAGGCCCATGCGTTCTCAAAGCAAGTCATCCAGCGGGGGGCTGTTGGCGAGGATGTGATTGAACTGCAGTCCAGGCTAAAACATATTGGCTTTTTTACTGGTAAAATTGATGGAGTCTTTGGTTGGAAAACGTATTGGGCATTACGAAACTTCCAATATGAATTCGGAATGCCAATTGATGGGCTGGCAGGGGCAGCTACAAAAGCAAAACTTGTAAAGGTTACCAAATACAATAGTAATCCGAAAGTAGCAACGCCGAAAAAACCAGCAGCAAAAAAACCGGCAGCAGCAAACACGCCAAATGGCTACTCCCAGAATGATATTCGCTTAATGGCTAATGCTGTTCATGGGGAGTCACGAGGCGAACCGTATACGGGACAGGTTGCAGTTGCGGCTGTTATTCTTAACCGCGTAAATAGCGCGTCATTTCCTAACACCATTTCTGGAGTCATATTTGAACCTGGAGCATTTACTGCTGTAGCTGATGGGCAGATTTGGCTGACACCAAATGAAAATTCAAAAAAAGCAGTGGTCGATGCAATAAATGGCTGGGATCCAACTGGTGAAGCATTATACTATTTTAATCCAGATACTGCCACTAGCGGGTGGATATGGGGAAGGCCGCAAATTAAAAGAATTGGGAAACATATTTTTTGCAAGTAGAGAGGTGAATAAAATTGATTAGAGGAATATTAATAGGTGTTCTCGCTGTAGGTGTCGCGGGAACTGCCTATTGGGGCTACCAAGAACACCAGGAGAAAAACGCTGTTCTTTTAAACGCAGAAAACAATTATCAACGAGCATTCCATGATCTTTCTTATCAAATGGATCTATTGCACGATAAAATTGGTACGACGCTTGCTATGAACTCAAGAAATTCTTTATCTCCATCCCTAACGGAGGTGTGGAGAATCACTTCAGAAGCGCATAGTAATGTTGGCCAGCTTCCGTTAACATTACTCCCTTTTAATAAGACAGAAGAATTTCTAGCGAATATCGGAAACTTCAGCTATCGAACGGCTGTTAGGGACTTAGATAAGGAACCATTGTCAAAAGATGAATATAACTCGTTAAAGACCCTTTATAAGCAGTCAGGTGACATTCAGAACGAACTACGAAATGTCCAGTATATGGTTTTAAAAAATAACCTGCGCTGGATGGATGTTGAACTTGCACTGGCGTCGGGTAAAGAATCAACTGATAATACCATTATTGATGGCTTCAAAACGGTTGAAAAAACAGTAAGTGGATACGATGAATCGGATCATGGACCAACATTTACAAATATGCAAAAGAAGGACGAAAACTTTAAAAAAATAAAAGGAAAAATAATTTCAAGGCAGGAAGCGATCACGATTGCAAAAAAATATATGAAGATTGATGGGAATTCAGAGGTGAAAGTTACTGAAAGTGGAAAAGGCTCCGACTATGGTTTTTACAGTGTTTCAATAAAGGACAAAAAATCGGGGCAGGAAGCAAGCATGGATATTACGAAAAAGGCTGGTCATCCTATTTGGTTTATTAATCATCGGGATGTAAAGAAACAACTTCTCAGCCTAAATGATGCCGACAATAAGGCAGCAGCTTTTTTAAAGGAAACAGGATTTAAAGATTTAGAGGTTTTTGAAAGTACACAATATGATAATATCGGCGTTTTCAATTTTGTTACAACTCTTAACGGTATTAGAATTTACCCTGAAGCAGTTAAGGTGAAAGTGGCGCTCGACAATGGAGATATTATTGGCATATCTGCTGAGGAGTATTTAAAATCTTTCCAAACAAGATCAATTGAAAAACCGGCAATATCAATGGAACAAGCTCGAGCGAAGGTAAATCCAAACTTTAAAGTGATGGAAGACCGGCAGGCAATGATTGTCAACAAGTTAAACGAAGAAGTCCTCTGTTATGAGTTCCTTGGAACCATTGGAGACGATACGTATCGGATTTTTATTAATGCAAAAAATGGGATTGAAGAAGAAGTTGTAAAGTTAAAAAATGCGGAGGCCATTTACGAAGATGTCATTTAAGGAGAAGCTGCTGCTTTTCCTTTTGTTTTCCCTAAATAAAGGTATTGCAGAAGGGAGAAATAGAATAAAAAAATTATTCGCTTCAATAATAAGAATATATGGAATGTTGGGGTGACTTCATGAAAAGGGTAGAAAGGGTTTTAATCAAGATTGTCATCGTACAGTTAATTTTTTTGGTTATCACACAATTGTTTTTTCATCAGATGGATGTCTTGCCGCAAATAAAACAATTAACTAAATACGAAGGAGTAAATGAAAATACATTTACTGAAATTCTTCAAACCTTTCAAAGAGAGTAAAAAAGCAGGGCTGCCTGCTTTATTTTATTTCTCTGAAATAGAAATTAATTTAAAGTTTAAAAAGAAGAGGCATTCCTCTATCTTGTGGTAAAATGATAGAAGATAACATATGAGACAATCATGATGGCAATTAGGAGGATTTATGGAAAAGAAGAAATTATCAATTGCAATTGACGGCCCCGCTGCAGCCGGTAAGAGTACAGTAGCGAAAATTGTAGCAGAAAAATTATCCTACATTTATATCGATACTGGTGCAATGTACCGGGCATTAACATATAAAGCAATCGTTAACCAGCTTAATCTAGAAAATGAGGCTTCTTTGCTGGATACGCTACTATCAACTGATATTGAATTACATCCATCTGATAATGGTCAATTAGTATACCTGGATAATAGTGATGTAACCAGCGAGATTCGTTCTGCAGAAGTAACCAATTCTACTTCGTATGTGGCTAAACATAAAATGATTCGCGAAGAAATGGTCAGGAGACAACAAGCTTTTGCCACAGAAGGCGGTGTCGTGATGGATGGACGGGACATTGGAACGCATGTTTTGCCGAATGCGGAGGTAAAGGTGTTTTTACTGGCGAGTGTAGAGGAACGGGCTGAAAGACGTCATATTGAAAATGTCCAAAAAGGTTTTCCTTCCGACCTGAATAAATTGAAGGAAGAAATTGCAAATAGAGATAAAATTGACTCAGAGAGAGAAGTAGCTCCTTTAAAAAAAGCAGATGATGCAATTGAAATCGACACAACCTCTTTGTCCATTCCTGATGTAGTAGAAAAAATAATGGCTCTGGTGCATGAAAGGATTGAATAGGTGTGACGTTTTATGATTTTGCAAAGTCAGTAGTCACTGGCATTTTTAAACCATGGTACAGAATAGAAGCGGTTGGAGTAGAAAATTTTCCGAAAGAAGGCGGTGTTCTTCTTTGTTCCAATCATATCAATAATTATGACCCAATCGTAGTTGGAATAATGGCACCGCGGCCCGTTCACTATATGGCGAAAGAAGAGATTTTCAAAGTCCCTGTATTAGGAAATATTGTGAGAAAATGCAATGCCTTCCCAGTGAAAAGGGGCTTCGGGGACCGTGAAGCACTTAGATCAGGAATAAAAATCTTAAAAGATGGCCGCGTTTTCGGTCTTTTTCCAGAGGGAACAAGAAGTAAAACAGGGGAGTTAGGAAAAGGACTTTCGGGGGCAGGATTTTTCGCATTAAGGTCGGAGGCCGTGGTCTTGCCTTGTGCAGTTATCGGTCCATATAAAAGCTTCCGCAAATTAAAGGTAGTTTATGGAAAACCAATAGCAATGGACGTAATGAGGAGTACAAAGGCATCCACCGAGGAAGTTACTGAATTAATTATGTCGGAAATTGCTAAACTTATAAATGAGCATCAGTAGGTTCTGCTTGACAAAATAGACTATTTGTAAGAAGTTAATAAAAAGAGATTTTTTTTTGAAAATTCTTTGATTTATAGTTTGCTAAATAGACTTGGTTTATATGTGATGCAGTCTGCTTGACATTTACCAGGTCATATATATAGATTTTAGGAGTAAATGGATTAAGGAGGAATACATATGTCGGAAGAATTAAATCAAGTTGAAGTGAAGAGCTTTGAGATTGGAGACAAGGTTACTGGGATTGTTACTAAAGTAGAAGAAAAACAGGTGCTTGTGGATATTCAAGGCAGTAAAATTGATGGGATTATACCAATTAGTGAACTTTCAAGCTTGCATATTGAAAAAGCATCCGATGTAGCAGCTGTTGGTGACGAACTAGAACTAGAAGTTTTAAAAGTGGAAGAAGAAGCGTTTATTCTTTCAAAAAGAAGAGTCGATGCTGAAAAGGCATGGGATAGCTTAGAGCAGCAATTCCAAAGTGGAGAAGTGTTTGAAACAGAGGTAAAAGACGTCGTAAAAGGCGGACTTGTCGTTGATCTTGGAGTTCGCGGATTTGTACCAGCCTCCCTTGTCGAAGCACATTTCGTAGAAGATTTCAGCGATTACAAAGGTCGGATGGTTACATTTAAGATTGTGGAACTGGATAAAGAAAAGAACCGTCTAATCCTTTCGCATCGAGCAGTAGTGGAGGAAGAAAAAGGTAAACAAAAGCAAAATCGTCTTGGTGCATTACAAGTGGGTCAAATTATTGATGGTAAAGTTCAAAGAATTACTGATTTTGGAGCATTTGTGGATATTGGCGGAATTGATGGTCTTGTTCATATCTCCCAATTATCTTATGAACATGTGGAAAAACCAACGGATGTTGTGCAGGAAGGCCAACAGGTGCAGGTTAAAGTATTAAGTGTTGATCGTGATAATGAAAGGATTTCTTTGTCAATAAAAGAAACGCTGCCTGGACCATGGTCAAATATTTCCGAAAAAGCACCTAAAGGAAGTATCTTAGAAGGTACAGTTAAAAGATTGGTCTCTTACGGTGCTTTCGTGGAAGTTTTCCCTGGAGTAGAAGGTCTTGTTCATATTTCTCAAATTGCGCATAAGCATATTGGTACTCCACATGAAGTGCTAAAAGAAGGACAAGAAGTGAAGGTGAAAGTTCTTGATGCAAATGAGGCCGATCAACGGCTTTCATTAAGTATTAAAGAACTCCTTGAAAAAGAGGATGAAAACTTTGATTATGAGCTTCCAGAAGAGTCAAAAGGCTTCCAGCTTGGTGAAGTCATTGGAGATAAATTAAAGAATCTAAGAAAATAATGGTGATGTAAGTGTCTAGATCTGAACGGAAATGGGACCACATTCGCTATGCCCTTGAAAAAGAGCCAGTACAATCTTCAGCTTTCGATGATATAAAATTTATTCACCAAAGCATACCAAATATAAGTGTGCTTGATGTTCGATTAGACCACAAAATTGGCGGACTTTATTTAAGTTCGCCAATTTTTATCAATGCCATGACCGGCGGCGGCGGTGAAAAAACGTATCTAATCAACAAGGAACTGGCAAGGGTGGCTAAAAATACTGGGTTAGCTATGGCGGTTGGGTCACAAATGTCTGCATTAAAGGATAAAACAGAAAGATATACATATGAAATTGTCCGAAAAGAAAATCCTTCTGGGGTTATCATAGCCAATTTAGGCAGCGAGGCAACGTCTGAGGATGCGAAAGCGGCCATTAAGATGATTGATGCCAATGCCTTGCAAATACATTTAAATGTTATTCAGGAACTAACGATGCCGGAGGGAGACCGGGATTTTTCCGGTACCTTAAAAAGGATTGAGACAATAGTCAATGGGGTGGACGTACCCATTATTGTTAAAGAGGTCGGGTTCGGGATGTGCAGGGAAATGGTTGAATCACTAATATCAGTTGGAGTAGCAGCAGTTGATGTTGGCGGCTCAGGGGGAACCAATTTTGCAAAAATAGAAAATAGACGCAGGGAAAATACATTCTCATTTTTTAATGATTGGGGCATTCCTGCGCCGATCTCTATTCTTGAAGCTGCATCCATCTCTGATAAGGTTTTCGTTATCGGCTCAGGTGGCTTTTTGACAGGTCATGACATCGCCAAGGGGTTAGCGATTGGCGCCAATGCCATTGGCATGGCCGGTTATTTCCTGCGAATTCTTATTGAAAAGGGGATAGAAGCCTTACAGAAGGATATTGAGACTCTTCATTTGGAATTAACAATGATTATGACTGCTTTAGGAGCCAAAACCATTTCAGAGTTAAGAAGGGCCCCATTGATCATTTCTGGTGATACATACCATTGGCTAAACCAAAGGGGTATCGACTCAAAAAAGTATAGTCAGCGAACAATAAAATAAAGGCTCTCGCAAATTTGCGAGAGCCTTTTGCTGTACATTTCAGTAATTATCTTTTTCCATCGTTCAATCCGCGTGCTTCTTCAGGACTTGATAGCTTGGTCGCACCGGGATAGTGTAATGCTTGATCCCGGTCAGACTCCACTCGCCTGCTCGCTTTTAATTTCTTTTCTTGCCGATCTTTGCCCATTCATCCACACCTCCTCTTAATAAGATGATTCACAGTGTAAATTTTATTCAAGGAAGTATGAAAGTACATAGAGATTACCAATAATGAGAATAATAGGAGGTGAGTGTATGGAAGGAGCAATGTTTTATTGGATATGCTGGTCATTTTGGGTCCTTTTAACATTTTTTTTAGATAAACAACACCCATACAGATTGAAATTATCGGCCATCGTTCTCATTTTATTACTACTATCGAATATCCATTTCATGGTAGGCAGTTTTGAAATATATGCTAGCGGATTATTTTTATTAGTTATATCTCATTTATTCTTCAGCCAAGAAAAACGAGGAGCCATCATTTATATTTTTATTTGTTCATCGATTGTTTCGATTGCCTATGCAACCTTCCGTTTGTTTGAAATTTTTGATCCTATTTGGATTGTTTTTAAAAAAGAATGGATGATGGGAATTTGCTTTGGTTATTTAGCAATACTTTTACAAAAAAATTTAAAAGGAAGATTAATTATCATGGTTAGTGGGACCATGCAGGGGGAGTTTTTATACGCCTATTTCTTAAGCAAATATCAATTTCCCTACTCGATTGGGGCATATGATTACTTGGATGTTTGCTCTTTAACGGGTGCCTTGCTTGTGGGCTGGAGCTGTTTAGAAAATGCCGGTTCAATCGCACAAAATCACTTTCATCTTTTTGAAAAAGGGAAACAAAAATCATCGTGAAATAGCTTTCCATTGCAGGAAAGGGTTAACATTGATAAAATAATAAAGTTAGGCCCTTCTAAATGACAGAAGGGTTTCTTTACTTAATAAGAACTCGAGATAATTATGCTAACTAAAATATCTATTTTAAATATATAGTAGAAAGGATGAGGGTCTAATGGTTAAACCTGTTATTGCCATAGTAGGACGCCCGAACGTCGGAAAATCCACTATTTTTAATCGGATTGTCGGTGAACGAGTTTCGATAGTTGAGGATATTCCGGGGGTAACAAGAGATCGTATTTATAGTTCAGGAGAATGGTTAACACATGACTTCAATATCATCGATACAGGGGGTATCGATATTGGTGATGCACCGTTTTTAGAACAAATTAGACAACAGGCAGAAGTGGCGATTGATGAAGCGGATGTGATTATCTTCTTAACAAATGGGCGAGAAGGGGTAACTGCTGCGGATGAAGAAGTGGCGAAAATTTTATATAGGTCTAAGAAACCGATTGTTTTAGGAGTTAATAAAATTGATAATCCCGAGATGCGTGATCAAATTTATGACTTCTATTCACTTGGCTTCGGAGAGCCCATCCCTATTTCAGGGTCACATGGACTTGGTCTAGGTGATTTATTAGACGAGGCTGCAAAACACTTTCCAAAAACTAAACCTATTGAATATGCTGATGACGTGAACAAATTTTCCTTAATTGGACGTCCAAATGTAGGGAAGTCCTCTTTAGTAAATGCCATATTAGGCGAGGATCGAGTCATCGTCAGCGATATTGCCGGTACCACTCGTGATGCCGTCGATTCTCCATATACGTATAATGGGCAAAAATATGTCATAATTGATACAGCAGGTATTAGAAAAAAAGGGAAGGTTTATGAAAGTACGGAAAAATATAGCGTTCTCCGTGCATTAAGGGCAATTGAACGTTCGGATGTCGTTCTTGTTGTCATCAATGCCGAGGAAGGAATCATCGAACAGGACAAGAAGATAGCTGGCTATGCCCATGAAGCAGGAAGGGCCGTTGTTATTGTTGTGAATAAATGGGATGCAGTAGATAAAGATGAAAAGACGATGAAAGAGCTTGAACAGAAAATTAGGGAACATTTCTTATTTCTAAGCTATGCTCCAATTGTGTTTTTATCAGCAAAAACGAAAAAACGGATTCATACTCTTCTGCCAATGATCAATACTGCAAGTGAAAATCACTCAATGCGGGTTGAAACAAGCGTCCTGAATGATATTATCATGGACGCAATAGCCATGAATCCGACACCATCAGACAATGGGAAGCGCTTGAAAATTTATTATGCAACACAAGTAGCGGTTAAACCGCCGACTTTTGTTGTGTTCGTCAATGAACCCGAATTAATGCATTTCTCCTATGAGCGCTTTTTAGAGAATAGAATTAGAGAAGCTTTTGGATTCGAGGGAACTCCTATTAAGATTTATGCAAGAGAAAGAAAATAAAGATAAGGTAGGTGTGATGTAATGCAGGAAAACAAAACAGCAGTAGCCGTTGTTGGTGCAGGCAGCTGGGGAACAGCGCTTGCGTTGGTGCTAGCAGATAATCAGCATGAAGTCCGTCTATGGAGCCATAATGAAGATCAGGTGAAGGAGATCAATAATTTTCACACAAATAAAAAATATTTGCCAGAAATCGTCCTGCCTGAATTAATTGTTGGGTTTGCGTCTTTAAGTGATGCCTTAACGGGTGTTGAAACGGTTATTTTGGCTGTTCCAACGAAGGCGATCCGAGAGGTAATCGGAAAAATCCGTGCTGTTCAAACTGGGCCGATAACGATTACACATGTTAGTAAAGGAATCGAGCCCGATTCCTTGCTGCGGATTACAGAAATGATTAGAGAAGAAATGCCTAAAGAGCTATTAAAGGATGTTGTCGTCCTTTCAGGTCCTAGTCATGCAGAAGAGGTAAGTCTTCGCCACCCAACAACGGTAACGGTTACTTCTGAAAATATGGAGGCAGCAGAAAAAATCCAGGATTTATTTATCAACCACAATTTTCGGGTTTATACGATTTCAGATGTCATCGGTGTTGAAATTGGCGGTGCGTTAAAGAATATCATTGCATTAGCGGCAGGAATTACAGACGGGCTTGGTTATGGTGATAATGCGAAAGCAGCACTAATGACACGAGGCTTGGCGGAAATAGCGCGTTTAGGGGCGAAAATGGGGGCAAATCCATTAACCTTTTCCGGCTTAACAGGAATTGGTGATTTAATTGTTACTTGTACAAGCGTTCACTCAAGGAACTGGAGAGCTGGAAATTTGTTAGGTAAAGGGAATACACTTAATGAGGTTTTGGATAATATGGGAATGGTTGTAGAAGGCGTAAGGACCACAAAGGCGGCTTATCAGTTAGCCAAAAAGTATGATGTCAACATGCCAATTACCTTTGCCCTTTATGATGTCTTATTTAATGGTAAGAATGCTAAAGACGCAGTAGATGTTTTAATGGCCCGTGGAAGGACCCATGAAATGGAAGACCTGGTAAATATCTTAGATGAAAGAAATCTTGAAGACTAAAATATATAGAAAATAGGCGTTCGATGAGACCCTTTATGTCTGAATTGCATACAATGCAACGAAGCAACCTGGTAGTATGACGCTTTGTGTGGGTTATTTAGTCTTACAGGCTGAAGTAAAGAATTCGCCCCTCTTTACTTCAGTTTTTTTTGTATCCTATGTTATAATAATATGTTGAGTAAGGGGGGATTATGTTTGTCACCAGGAATGTTGAAAATGTGGATATCGGTTGCCGGTATGGCTCTTATGTTTCTTGCCATTATAACTATTTATTTAAGCAGATATAAATTAAAAGGTGTGCTTCGGATCATAACAGCAATTATTGCGTATATATTTTTGATTGTTGCCGCATTGACTCTGCTCCTTGTTTTCCTTGGGTAATTGGAATAATTACATAGATAAAAAGGTGATTTAATGAAACGTAAAATATTGAGCTGTTTTCTTGGTATCATTGTGCTGCTTTTATCGGGATGTATGTATCCGAATGAAGAACTTACAAAGAATCAAATCCCTTATAAAGATCAAATACAGGCAGTTCAAACTGCTGTGAATGACTTTAGGAAGGATAATGGCGGGATTCTTCCGATTAAAACAAAGGAAGCGGAAACCCCAATTTATCAAAAATATCCGATTGAATTTAAAAAAATCACTCCGAGATATATCGCTGAGCCTCCAGGAAACGCTTTTGAAAGCGGGGGGATTTTTCAGTACGTGCTAGTCGATGTTGAAACAAATCCAACAGTTAAATTATTTGATTTGAGGATGACAGAGGCAATCCGCGATATAAAATTAAGAATTAAAACAAAAGGTTATCCGCCATATAAGAAGCAAATCGCCGCTAATGTTTTTTCACTTGATTTTAAACAGTTGGGCTATGATGCCCCGCCATTTGTTGTCAGTCCATATACAAATCAAAATCTGTCTTTTGTTATTACAGGGAGCGCCGAAGTTTATGTGGATTACCGTCCTGATCTTTATCAGGTGCTGAAGAAGGCGGGCACAAAACTGAAACCGGGTGAGGATATCCGTTCCATTTTGGTAAAGGATTCCGCGTTTGTTCCCGCCTATTCTTTGCCGTACACCTTAGATTCAAAAACGAAAGAACCTGTATTTTTAGAAGAATAGTCATAACCCTTTTCCTATGAAATATATTGTAGGAGAAGGGTTTTTTTTTGCTTGTTTATATTCGTAATCATATATATAGAAACCCTCCATTATATCAAATGTTCAGACACTTCAGATACCAGTAAACCTAGTGAATTTTTAATAAGGGGGTAAAAAATATTAAAAAAGTGTCATAACAATATAGGACAACGTCATAAACATATACTGTCCAAAAAATATCTAAATGGATGATAATATCCCACTTTACTCTATGATCAGGAGGGGATCACTTGGAAAAGGTTGATATTTTTAAAGATATTGCCGAAAGAACAGGCGGTGATATTTACTTAGGAGTAGTTGGAGCAGTTCGGACTGGAAAATCAACATTCATCAAAAAATTTATGGAGCTTGTTGTCTTACCGAATATAAACAGTGAAGCTGAGAGGTCACGGGCGATTGATGAGCTGCCCCAAAGTGCAGCAGGAAAAACCATCATGACGACTGAACCGAAATTCGTGCCCAATCAAGCAGCCACCGTTCATGTTGCAGAGGGGTTGAATGTCAATATCAGACTAGTTGATTGTGTAGGGTATACCGTTCCCGGCGCAAAAGGCTATGAGGATGAAAATGGGCCAAGAATGATTACTACACCCTGGTATGAAGAGCCAATCCCATTTCATGAAGCAGCAGAAATTGGCACAAGAAAAGTCATCCAAGAACATTCCACTATCGGAGTAGTAGTTACAACGGATGGAACCATCGGTGAAATACCAAGGAGTAACTATATTGAGGCAGAGGAAAGAGTAATCAATGAACTTAAAGAGGTTGGCAAACCTTTTATCATGGTTGTAAACAGTGCGCAGCCATATCATCCCAGCACGGAAACACTACGGTCGAGTTTGGCTGAAAAGTATGATATCCCTGTTATTGCAATGAGTGTGGAAAGCATGCGTGATAGTGATGTTCTCAATGTCCTTCGTGAGGCACTTTACGAGTTCCCGGTTCTAGAAGTCAATGTGAATCTGCCAAGCTGGGTAATGGTTCTTAGAGAAAACCACTGGCTTCGTGAAAGCTATCAAGATGCCGTTAAGGAAACCGTAAAAGATATCAGGAGATTAAGAGATGTAGACCGGGTCGTCCAGCAATTTAGTGACTTTGAATTTATCGAAAGGGCTGGTTTAGCCGGAATTGAAATGGGTTCAGGAGTTGCTGAAATTGATTTATTTGCACCAGATGAATTATATGATGATATTTTAAAAGAAATCGTTGGAATAGAAATTAGAGGAAAAGATCATCTTCTTGAATTAATGCAGGATTTTGCCCATGCAAAAGCAGAATATGATCACATTTCCGACGCATTAAAAATGGTAAAACAAACTGGATATGGTATCGCCTCGCCAACTCTTTCTGATATGAGTCTTGAAGAGCCGGAAATCATCCGCCAAGGCGCACGGTTTGGTGTCAGATTGCGAGCGGTTGCACCGTCAATCCACATGATTAAAGTAGATGTGGAATCGGAATTCGCCCCAATCATTGGCACGGAAAAGCAGAGTGAAGAGCTAGTCCGCTACCTGATGCAGGACTTTGAGGATGATCCTTTATCCATTTGGAATTCGGATATCTTTGGACGCAGTTTAAGTTCCATCGTACGTGAAGGGATCCAAGCAAAGCTTTCCTTAATGCCGGAGAATGCAAGATATAAATTAAAAGAAACGTTAGAGAGAATCATAAACGAAGGATCAGGCGGCTTGATTGCTATTATCCTTTAGAATGCTGGACTCCCAACCGGGGTCTTTTTTTTCTTTTTCTTGGAAGGTTGCTCCTGAAAAGGTCAAATATAGTAGAATTTTGTTGGACAAAAGAAAAGATTACCATAATTTCATGAATTCTTCTTGATATGCTGAATTGATTATGATAATCTTTTAACAGAATTACGTTATGCGCTTAAAACCTTTATTCATAAGGCTTTTGCCTGAAAAAATAGATTTATTTCACTAAAGTAGTTAAATTGTATTACTTTGGTAATAAAACCGCGCTATGACGTATAGAAATTAGAAAAATTGTTTAGAAATGTAGATAAGTAATCTTATTTACGAATCTTGATAATTTCTTTGGGAGGAGGTGAATGGCATGAACAAGACAGAACTAATTAATGCAGTTGCTGAAGCTAGCGAACTTTCTAAAAAGGATGCTACAAAAGCAGTTGATGCTGTTTTCGATGCGATTTTAGATGCTTTGAAAAATGGTGATAAAGTACAACTTATCGGTTTTGGAAACTTTGAAGTTCGCGAACGTGCAGCACGTAAAGGTCGTAACCCGCAAACCGGCGAGGAAATCGAAATCGGTGCAAGCAAAGTTCCAGCTTTTAAACCAGGTAAAGCGCTTAAAGACGCAGTAAAATAATTACATAATTTTATTGCTTTAAGCAATTGCTAAGGCAAAAGGTCATGGTAAACTCCATGACCTTTTTTCTTTGGAAAAGGGATAGTTTTGGAGGAACCTACTTTGTTTTTTTTGCTTGCATCGAAAAGATTATGCTAATATGTATTTGTCATCTATACTTGTTAGATATGCGCTAGGAGGAATTTAGTATGTCAGAAGTGAATCGTGCCCAAATTGAAGAGGCGGTACGTTTAATATTAGAAGCAATTGGTGAGGACCCGAACCGGGAAGGTTTACTTGATACACCGAAGCGTGTAGCAAAAATGTATGAGGAAGTTTTTAGCGGTTTAAATGAGGATCCGAAGCAGCATTTTGAAACTATTTTTAGTGAAGATCACGAAGAGTTAGTGCTTGTTAAAGATATCCCGTTTTACTCCATGTGTGAACACCATCTAGTCCCTTTCTTTGGAAAAGCGCATGTGGCCTATATCCCGCAAAATGGGCGTGTTACGGGGTTAAGTAAATTAGCGAGAGCTGTAGAAGCAGTTGCAAAACGACCTCAGCTCCAAGAACGGATTACGTCTACGATTGCCGACAGTATCATGGAAAAATTGGATCCACATGGTGTAATGGTGGTTGTCGAAGCTGAACATATGTGTATGACTATGCGTGGAGTAAAGAAGCCTGGCTCAAAAACAATTACCACTGCTGTTCGTGGTGTTCTTGCTGATGATGCAATCGCCCGTTCGGAAGTGATTTCTTTAATAAAATTTTAGTCAAATTTATCTAAAATTAATGGGGGGATTACATGGAAAAGTATCATTCGCCAAAAAGTGAATATGTGGTTATAAAGGCAATAGATGATGGTGTCAGTGTGATCGGCTTAACTAGAGGTACTGATACAAAATTTCATCATTCAGAAAAGCTTGATAAAGGGGAAGTGCTTATTGCTCAATTTACTGAGCATACGTCCGCCATTAAGATAAGGGGAAATGCAACAATCCTCACTCATCTTGGTGAAATAGACAGCGAAATGAAAAAATAGGTACAGTGCGGCGACGCATTTTGTTCCAAAGCTCATTCTATTTCAAAACAGCGTAAATGATTATTTTGTGAATTCCTGCTCAATTAGATACCTTTTATGATATAATGATGTCTGCCTGTTTTAAAAAATGGATCACAATTTTCTTTTCCTAACAGGTGAGACTTTTACGTTGTAAATGATATTTGATTACATAAAGACATTACTTCGGGGAAAAAAGGGTGATTAGATTGCTAGACATTCGACAAAAATTCACAAATATTAGAGAGCATGTTGAAAAAAGTGTTTGTGACTCATACTTGCTCAAATATATTGAAACTCCGGTCATTGACGAAGATAAGCTCCTTATTCTTATCTCAATAATGGACCGGCTCGAATTGTCTTTCAACGAAATGCAGAATTACGCCTTGTCAACCATGCTAATTCAAATCGCCCTTGATACCCACGAACATATTTCTGATTCATCTGAGGACGAAAAAAATCGTCAATTAACGGTTTTAGCTGGCGATTATTTTAGCGGCCTGTATTATAAGCTTCTTGCAGAATCGGAAGATATACTGATGATCAAAGCACTTTCACAAGGAATTAAAGAAGTGAACGAAAATAAAATACTTGTTTATCAAAAGGAATTCGAAGGTATTGAAAAGCTTATGACAAGTATTAAGCATATTGAAAGCTCCCTGCTATTAATGTTTGCTGACTATTTTAAGGTCGATTTATGGAAGGACTTTCTCGCTAATCTGCTATTGTTCAAACGTTTGTTTAAAGAAAAAAGCCAATATATTCAAGCGGAAAGTTCAGTCCTATTCGATGCCTTGAAAAAAATTACTTTTCCAATCCATAACAATAATTTGGATGAATTATCAATAGAACAGCAAAACGAGTTATTAATGATTTGTGACCATTATCTTGACCATTCAAAACTAGCTGTCGAAAAAGGGCTTAAGCAGCTTCCTTTTGTAAATGATTTACTAAAGAGAAGGATTACATCGATTTTAGGTCAATACAAACCATATGTAAAAACTTTTGTGGAAGAAGGGTAATAAACATGCAGCAATCGAAAGAAGAGCGGGTTCATCATGTGTTTGAAAAGATTTCCGAAAACTACGATAAGATGAACTCTGTTATCAGTTTTCAACAACACATCAAATGGCGGAAAGATACCATGAAAAGAATGAATGTCCAGCCTGGTTCGAAAGCTCTCGATGTTTGTTGCGGAACAGCCGACTGGACGGTGGCCCTTGCTGATGCGGTTGGTCCGACTGGTGAAGTTACTGGATTAGATTTTAGCCAAAATATGCTCAATGTGGGTATTGAAAAGGTTAAAGACCTTGGACTGAAACAGGTGAAGTTAATTCATGGTAATGCCATGCAGCTCCCATTTCCAGATAATAGTTTTGATTATGCGACGATTGGTTTTGGCTTAAGAAATGTTCCTGATTACCTGCAAGTTTTAAAGGAAATGCACCGCGTAGTAAAGCCAGGCGGTATTGCAGTCTGCCTTGAGACATCACAACCTACCTTAATTGGTTATAAACAGCTTTATTATTTTTATTTTCGCTTTGTAATGCCGCTGTTTGGAAAATTGCTAGCAAAAAGCTATCGGGAATATGCATGGCTCCATGAGTCAGCACGTGATTTTCCTGGAATGAGAGAGTTAGCTAGAATGTTCGAACAGGCTGGTTTCAAAGAAGTGAAATACAAGCCATATAGTGGCGGTGCAGCCGCTGTTCATATTGGCAATAAGAAATAAACTTGAACGAAGACAGGATGAAAAGCAGGGTGAATACAAATGAAATTAAAAATGATGTATTCATTTTTGAATTCGGATATTAATTTGATAGAAAAAGTGCTGGAAGAAACCATCGAGGCAGAGTCACTTCAGCTTAAAGAAGCTTCTATGCATACATTACAAGCCGGAGGGAAACGAATTCGTCCTATTTTTGTTTTGCTTTCAGGGAAGTTTGGTCATTACGATATTCAGGTGATGAAAAACGTTGCCGTCGCCCTTGAACTCATTCATATGGCATCGCTTGTTCATGATGATGTGATTGATGATGCTGACTTGCGCAGAGGTCAGCCGACGGTCAAATCAAAATGGGATAACCGGATTGCCATGTATACGGGTGATTTTGTATTTGCCCTTGCCCTTGAATTAATGACCAACATTGAAAAACCGGATGCTCATAAAATTTTAGCTAATACGATGGTTGAGGTCACTGTAGGAGAGATTCAGCAAATTAAAGACAAATACCGCTTTAATCAAAATCTTCGTGACTATCTTCGTAGAATCAAGAGGAAAACAGCCCTGCTAATTGCTACAAGCTGTCAATTGGGTGCCATAGCTGCTGATGTGGAAGAGGATATCCATAAGAAACTGTTTCGTTTTGGTTATTATGTCGGAATGTCGTATCAAATTATCGATGATATTTTGGATTTCACCTCTACCGAGAAGGCACTAGGAAAACCGGCAGGAAGTGATCTTTTACAAGGGAATGTTACTGCCCCAGCCCTTTATGCAATGAAAAATGATGAAATACGAAGTGAAATTGAAAAGGTTCATGAGCATTTAGCCCCTATAGAAATTGCAAAAATCATTACGCTAATAAAACAATCAGGTGCAATTGAAAAATCAATCACACTTAGTGACCGTTATTTGGATAAGGCTTTAGCTGTCTTAGAAGAGCTTCCAGTAAATAAAGCCCAAAAAACACTCCGAGACATTGCCAAATATATTGGCAGACGAAAATTCTAACTATGCCTAGCTACAGCGCCCAGCAACTAGTGTACTACGCTCTTTTCCCTACGATAAGTCAAGCACGGATGCGCTACGCTCTCCGTGTTTCCTTTATCTCAGTCCAAAGCGGACCAGTCCATACGTTGCTAAACAGGGCGCTTCCGTTATTCTGTCTTGCTTAATTTTCAAAACAATGATAATATTTTCCATGGATTGTTCTTTTATAACAATCAATATACATAATCAATAGGAGTGAAATTCATGGAAAAAACATTTTTAATGGTAAAGCCTGACGGCGTACAGCGCAATTTAATAGGAGAAATCGTTGCGCGATTTGAGAAAAAAGGCTTCCAACTTGTTGGTGCAAAATTAATGAGCATCCCAAATGAACTTGCCGAAGAACACTATGGCGAGCACAAGGAACGACCATTCTTTGGTGAATTAGTCGGTTTCATTACATCCAGCCCCGTTTTTGCAATGGTATGGCAGGGTGAAAATGTCATCGCAACAGCACGTCAAATGATGGGTTCAACTAATCCTAAGGATGCAGCACCAGGGACAATCCGCGGTGATTTTGGACTTACAGTTGGTAAAAATGTTATCCATGGCTCTGATTCGCCAGCGAGCGCAGAGCGCGAAATTGGCTTATTCTTTAAAGAAACTGAATTAGTTGAGTATTCTAAGCCAGTGAACGAATGGATTTACTAAACTAACAATAGAGGCACTCGTATAATAAATATACGGGTGCCTTTTTGTATACGATTACATAAATTTTATCGTCGTTTTCTGAATAGTTCTACTATGTTTATTTTGCTGTATATGTTATATTGATACAAAATTCTTTAATGAGTTGAAGGGGGAAAGAACAATGGGAATGAGATATTTAACAGCAGGAGAATCCCATGGTCCACAATTAACCACAATTTTAGAAGGCCTTCCCGCAGGTATGCCGCTGCTTTCTGAAGACATAAATGGAGAATTATCTAGACGGCAGAAAGGATATGGCCGCGGGAGAAGAATGCAAATTGAGAAAGATACAGCAGAAATTGTTTCAGGCGTTCGACATGGGCAAACACTTGGCTCGCCTATTGCCTTGGTGGTAAAAAACAATGACTGGAAGCATTGGACCAATATTATGGGTATTGAAGCCTTAGAAGAAGGTCAAGAGGATGAAATTAAGCGGAAGGTAACGCGTGCAAGGCCCGGTCATGCTGATTTAAACGGAGCCATTAAATATGGGCATAGGGATATGAGAAATGTTCTTGAACGGTCTTCAGCACGTGAGACAACCGTTAGAGTTGCAGCTGGAGCCGTTGCAAAAAAACTCCTAGCCCTAGTAGGTGTTGAACTAGTTTCACATGTGGTTGAAATTGGCGGAATTAAAGCCAATGTAGACTCCTCCCTATCGGTAGAAGATTTAAAGGAGCGGACAGAAAATTCGCCAGTCCGTACGGCAGACCCAAATGTGGAGCAGGAAATGATGACAGCTATTGATGAAGCCAAGAAAAATGGTGATTCCATTGGCGGGGTTGTTGAGGTTATTGCTACGGGGATGCCAGCAGGGGTTGGAAGCTACGTCCATTACGATCGTAAATTGGATGGGAAATTAGCAGCTGCCATTATGAGTATTAATGCATTTAAGGGTGTTGAAATTGGAATAGGCTTTGAAGCTGCTAGAAAGCCGGGAAGTGAAGTGCATGATGAAATTGCCTGGGACAAAGAGGCAGGCTACTACCGTAAGACAAACCGGCTTGGGGGTTTTGAAGGCGGAATGTCTACAGGGATGCCGATTGTTATCAGAGGTGTAATGAAACCAATTCCCACACTCTATAAACCATTAATGAGCGTCGATATTGAAACGAAAGAGCCATTTGCTGCTAGTGTGGAACGATCAGATAGCTGTGCAGTACCCGCGGCCGCTGTTGTCGCTGAAAATGTTGTTGCGTGGGAGCTTGCGAATGCGCTCATTGAACAATTTTATAGCGATCGGTTTGATGCCTTTGCCGATGAAATAAGAAGGCAAAGGGAATATGCGAGGGAATTTTAATGGAAACAATTGATATCCATACAGAGTCAAAAAAATATCCTGTCTTTGTTGGTGAAGGTGTAAGAAAAGAAATTAATGCTTTTTTAACTAATCATTTATCTAATCTAACAAGAATTTTAATTATTACGGATGAAACCGTTGCTAAGCTTCATCTTGAAAAATTATTGTCTGTCCTATCCTCATGGGATCCTATTGTGTTTACCGCGCCAAGCGGAGAAAAAGCGAAAACATTTGAGGTTTATTATGATGCTTTATCAACAGCACTTGAAAATCGACTTGATCGGAAATCCGTCATTCTTTCATTTGGCGGAGGTGCAATCGGTGATTTATCTGGTTTCGTTGCTGCTTCCTTTATGAGAGGAATATCATTCATTCAAGTACCAACCACCATTTTAGCTCATGATAGTGCCGTTGGTGGAAAGGTAGCGATAAATCATCCGCTTGGAAAAAATATGATTGGAGCCTTCCATCAACCAGAGGCTGTATTTTACGATTTAGAATTTCTCAAAACTCTGCCTGCACATGAAATTCGTTCGGGGTTTTCTGAGGTTATTAAGCATGCACTTATTGATGATTCCAACTTTTATGAATGGCTGCAAACCAATGTTCACGACCTTAATTCCTTAAAAATGGAACTGTTATCTGCTTCTTTAATAAAAGGTATTAAGATTAAAGGGGAAATTGTTGGTCAGGACGAAAAGGAAACAGGAATTCGGGCCTATTTGAATTTGGGTCACACATTAGGGCATGCCATTGAATCGGAAATGGGATATGGAAACTTTACCCATGGGGAAGCGGTTATGATTGGCATGATTTACGCACTAAAACTAAGCAAGGAATTGCTAGGACTTTCTTTGGATTTAACCGAATTCATTTATTGGATAAGGAGGCTTGGGTACGAAACAAAGATACCCGAACATCTATCTTTCGAAAACTTGCTAAACAAAATGAAACAAGATAAAAAGTCCGTGGGTGATTCAATTCGCTTTGTCCTTTTAGAACAATTGGGACAACCAAAGCTTCAAGAAATATCCGATAAAGTGTTATTAGAAGAACTAAAAAGTTTTTAAAACAAGGGGGACTTTTCATGATTAGAGGGGTTAGGGGAGCTACAACTGTCAGCGGTAATACAGAAGTAGCCATTATTTCAGCTACGGAAGAGCTTTTTGCAAAATTAATTAAAGTGAATCATATTCAACCTAATTCCGTTGCATCTGTATTTATTTCCACCACTGAAGATATTACTGCTGCATTCCCGGCAAAGGCAATGCGTAAATTTGAAGGATGGACATATGTTCCCGTTATGTGTATGCAGGAAATGCCTGTACCAAATTCTTTGAAGATGTGCGTCAGAATCATGATGCATGTGAATACAGATATCCTACAGAAAGATATTAATCATGTATATTTAAAAGGAGCAACTGTGCTTAGACCAGACCTTGGCAGTTTAGTGTAATATCTATTGAAATTAACAAATCTGCACGAATGGAGTGGGTAAAAATGAGATGGAAAGAGCAGTTGTTAACACTGACTCCCTATCAACCGGGAAAATCAATTGAGGCAGTCAAAAAACTATTTAATTTGGATCGGATCGTAAAGCTTGCGTCTAATGAAAATCCTTTTGGATGCTCAGAACACGCGCTTTCCGCTCTACAAACGAATCAAACTTCCTTAGCCATTTATCCCGATGGTTATGCCACTCAATTAAGAGAGACACTTGCGGCATTTTTACAGGTTGACTTGGATGAACTATTATTGGGGAATGGATCAGATAATCTTATTCAAATTATTTCAAGGGCGCTCCTGCATCCGAATGCCAGCACGATTATGGCAACACCAACATTTTCGCAATACAAACACAATGCTGTCATCGAAGGGGCAGTCATTAGGGAAATCCCGCTTATAAATGGTGACCATGATTTAGACACAATGCTGAAGGCTATTGATGAGACGACGAATGTCATTTGGGTCTGCAGCCCAAATAACCCAACAGGTACATATATACAAGAAAATAAATTAATTTCATTCCTAGACAAGGTACCACCGCATGTCCTTGTTGTCCTAGATGAAGCTTACTATGAATATGTAGTGGCTGAAGATTATTATGATTCCATTACGTTGACAAGGAAGTACGAAAATTTAATTGTGTTAAGAACTTTTTCGAAAATTTATGGCTTGGCAGCTTTAAGAGTAGGGTATGGTGTTGCCAATCGAGTAATCATAAAAGCACTTGAACCTGTTCGGGAACCGTTTAATGTGAATTCGTTAGGACAGTTAGCGGCAAGTGCGGCAATCAAGGACCAGGAATTTGTCGAAGTTTGTAAAGAAAAAAACAGGCAGGGACTTGCTCAGTTTTATCAATTTTGTGAGCAGTATCAGCTAGAGTTTTATCCTTCACAGACCAATTTTATTTTAATTGATTTTAAAGTTGATGGGGATGAGATTTTTCAATATTTGCAAGAGCGGGGATATATTGTTCGCTCCGGAAAAGCTCTTGGTTTCCCAACAGCTGTACGTATTACCGTAGGCTCTTCTGAACAAAATGAAGGTGTCCTAAAAGCATTAGGAGAATTTCTAGCTGAAAAGTAGTCAGAGCAGTGCTTTGGAATTTAGGGGGAATTTTCATTGAAAGGCCGTGTTTTTGTTATTGGCTTAGGATTGATTGGTGGTTCCTTAGCATTATGTATCAAAAAGGAACATAACGAAGCAGTCATTGTCGGATTTGATATTAATAGCGAACAAGCCAGGCTTGCAAAAATGCTTGGTGTCATTGGTGAAATTGCAGAAAACATTCAGGACGGTGCCATCGATGCGGATTTAATCATTATTGCCGCACCTGTAAATGATACGAAGGAGATTATCCAGCTCTTATCAAACCTTCCACTAAAGCCCGAAGTAATTGTGACAGATACCGGGAGCACAAAGGAAAAAATTGTCGGATGTGCTGTTAGTTTAAAGGATCGTGAAATTACCTTTATTGGCGGCCACCCAATGGCTGGTTCCCATAAAAGTGGTGTTTCCGCTGCAAAAGAAATATTATTTGAAAATGCCTTTTATCTGTTAACACCCGAAAAACATATAGAAAATACGAAGGTAGAAATATTAAAAGAATGGTTAATTGGTACAAATGCCAAGTTTTTAACGATTACGCCGGAAAATCATGACTATCTAACGGGAATTGTCAGTCATTTTCCACATATCATTGCTGCATCGATTGTCCGTCAAACTGAAAAACTAGCAGAAACAGAAAATTTAATCCCGCGCCTGGCAGCAGGAGGGTTTAGGGATATCACTCGGATTGCTTCAAGTAGTCCGGAAATGTGGAAAGATATTTTGCTTCACAATCGGGAAATATTGATTGAACTCCTCAATCGGTGGCAGAAAGAGATGAACGGGGTCAAAACACTACTCGAAAACGAAAATAGTAGTGCAATTTTCGATTATTTTAAACAAGCTAAGCAATTCCGCGATGGTTTGCCCCAGAAAGAAAAAGGTGCAATCCCAGCTTTTTATGATTTGTTTGTTGATGTTCCAGATTACCCAGGTGTCATTTCTGAAATAACAGGCTACTTAGCAAAAGAAAAGATCAGCATCACCAATATTCGCATCTTAGAAACGCGAGAAGATATAAATGGAGTTTTGGTTATCAGTTTTCAAACGGAAGAGGATCGACAAAGGGCAGAACGCTGCATTGATATTTATTCCAGCTATGCCACATCTATAGGTTAACTAAAATGATATAAAAAGGTGATTTTTTATGACGTCATTAAATCTTAAAACAAACATCAATCGGTTAGTTGGTGAGATAACAATTCCTGGTGATAAATCCATTTCGCACAGGTCTGTCATGTTTGGATCAATCGCCCATGGTGAAACAAGGGTAACCAATTTCCTACCTGGTGACGATTGTTTAAGCACGATTTCATGCTTTCGAAAACTTGGAGTAACGATTGAAGAAAGTGACAACGAACTACGTATCACCGGAAAGGGTTTTGAAGGATTAACCGAACCAGAAGAGGTTTTAGACGTTGGCAATTCTGGAACAACCATCCGCTTAATCATGGGAATATTGGCAGGTAGACCATTTTTCTCATCCCTAATAGGGGATGAATCAATTGGAAAAAGGCCAATGACAAGGGTTACGGTCCCTTTAAAAAAAATGGGTGCGAAAATGGACGGTCGCAAAGACGGGGCCTTTACACCTATTTCCATTCGTGGCGGGCGATTAGAACCGATACACTACGAGCTTCCGGTTGCAAGTGCACAGGTAAAGTCAGCATTAATTCTAGCGGGGCTGCAGGCAGAAGGAAAAAGTACCATCATTGAACAGGCTGAAACCAGAGATCATACTGAAAGAATGATTCTCAGGTTTGGCGGTAAAATCCACAAGGAAAACCAAGTAATTACGGTGGAAGGTGGACAAAGGCTGAAAGCTTCAACGATTCATGTTCCTGGGGATATATCGTCTGCGGCCTTTTTCCTAGTTGCTGGTGCGAGTATTCCTGACAGTGAAATTGTTCTAAAAAATGTCGGGCTTAACCCCACCAGAACAGGGATTATCGAGGTAATGGAGAAGATGGGAGCGAACTTAAAGGTTGTTCAACCGGACGGCAACTCGTTCGAGCCGTCTGGTGATCTAATTATTAAGACATCTAGTCTCAAAGGTACCATCATCGAAGGCGAGTTAATTCCAAAATTAATTGATGAAATCCCGATTATTGCCCTTTTAGCTACCCAGGCTGAAGGAACAACCATCATTAAAGATGCCGAAGAATTAAAGGTAAAGGAAACAAACCGAATCGATACCGTTGTCCAAGAACTAAGAAAATTAGGGGCTTCGATTGATGCAACAGACGATGGAATGATAATCCACGGAAAATCCAATCTTACTGGTGGAACTGTTTCGAGCCATGGCGACCATCGGATTGGGATGATGCTGGCAATAGCCGCCCTTCTGTGTACGGATGATGTAAAATTGGAGAATGCAGAAGCAATTTCTGTTTCTTACCCAAATTTCTTTACCCATCTAAATAGCCTTATTTAAGAAAATGCTGCGTTTATGCAGCTTTTTCTTTTTTTGATTCCAGCAGAATGGCATAGTTTTGGAGAATTTTGCATAGCTTGTCTTAAAGAAAGAGAAATGGGTGGTTGAATGATGTATATCATTGAAAATGCCAATATCCTAAAAGACAAGCAAATGATGTCCACATGTTCGCTGTTAATAAAGAATGACCGAATAACAAAGATTCATACTCATTTCAATCATTACAGTTTGATAAAGATGAATATTGGTCCATATATTATGACCCCCACGTATGTCCTTTTTAATGGTAATATCCCTCATGAAGGATCCTTTCAAGTATTGAAAAAATATTTGATTGAACAATTTTTGCTGAAGGGGTGTACCACCCTGTTTACCTATGTTAAAGTTTCCTACGAAAATGAATTATCTGCAAAAATCAATGAGATGAAAACGACCTTAATAAGCAGTCCCATTGACTTTATCATTGGGGTAAGAATCCCAGTACGTTTGATAACACCATCATTTATTAGAAAATGTAAGAGAGAAAAAGTTCCGGCTATTTTTGTTGAGCTTGAAGACCTTGATGAATTGGAGGGTATCCCTTGGGGTTGGGTTAGAGATGCACTGTTTCCCTTCAACTGTCCGTTTATCCCAATAATTACTTCCTCCCAAAAGAAGGAAGCCAAGAAGGTTTTGTCGAAATGGAAAGGTATCATACAAAATGGAAAAATTCCTGCAGTTTACGAGGAAATCGAAGAAAATCAACCCTTATCCGTAACCCTGCTAAACAAAATCGGTTTATACCCGCAAAAAGCTAGTTTAATGGGTGGTTCCGAATTAAGTTATAATCTATATTTAAACGCAAGGGAAATCAAGAATGTTGATGAAGTGAAGTTATTTCTTTATCATGGTGATAGACTTGTAGTTACCGTCCACAAGGGGAAGGTGATTCGGTCTGGGGCAGAGGTTTTATTTAAACCTGGAAATGGAGAATATGTTAAGGTGCGAACACCATCTTATTTTTCTCTGTAAATCTAGGAGAACGCGGGGGTCTTGTCAATGGATAGAGTAAATAGAATTATTAATATGTTAGAAAACGGCCAACATAATGAGGCCTTAAATGAATATAATGTTGTATTAAAAAGCGGAATGCCTGATGAAAAATTTCTGCTTGGTGAAGAATTGTACCAGTTTGGATTTCTTGATGAGGCAAAGACGATTATTGAAAACCTGTTAGAAATTTACCCGGAAGAAGGGGAACTACTCGTCCTGCTGGGTGAAATATTGGTAGAGGCAGGTGAAGAGGAGGAAGCAATTCTCGTCCTAGAAAAAATTTCGGAACAGGATGCAAATTATGGACAATCCTTACTGTTATTAGCTGACCTTTATCAAGTCCAAGGTCTGTATGAAGTATGTGAACGAAAGCTGCTGAGGGCGAAGGAGATCCTGCCTGATGAGGTTATTATTGATTTTGCTTTAGGTGAACTCTATAGTGAGCAAGGTGAAGTTGCCTTAGCTATGAGTGCCTATGAAAAGATTTTAAAGGAAGAAAATGAAATTGCCGGTGTGAATATAAACGGGCGGATTGCCGATCTTTTAAGTGTATCGGGATTGTTTGAAGATGCACTGGTTTATTATGATAAAGCAATCGATGAAAAGTTAGAAATTAACACATTATTCGGCTATGCCTTTACAGCGCTTCAGGCAGGATATAATCGAACTGCGATTGAAAGATTCATTGAATTAAGAGAGCTTGACCCAGAATATCATTCACTTTATTTACATCTGGCAAAAGCTTATGAACGGGAAGAGGAGCTTGAAAATAGCTTAGACGTCATTCAAGATGGTATAAAACAAGATGAATTTAATAAAGATTTATTTTTCTTTGGCGGGAAAATAGCTATTAAGCTGGGAAAAGGGGCAGATGGTGAAAAGTACTTCCGGGAAGCACTTGCCCTAGACCCAGGATTTACAGAGGCCGCGCTTACATTAAATAAACTCTTTTTTCATCAGGAAAGATACGAGGATGTTATTGAGTTAATTGCTCATCTTGACATTACGGAAGATGAAGAGCCGCAATTTTTATGGGATGCCGCCCTCAGCTTTCAAAGGCTTGATAAATTTTCTTACGCATTAGACAAATATGAAAGTGCATATACTTTTTTTAAGAATAATAAAACATTTTTACTGGATTACGGATATTTTCTAATTGAAGAAGGAAAAACCGACCTTGCTGCCGAAATTTTTAAACAACTGCTTTTAGAAGATCCAACAAATGAAGAGTATTTGGATTTACTTGATCGTCTTACCGATTTAAAAGATTAAAATAGCAGAATATGCAGAGGAGGGAAACTTACATGGCAACCCCTGTTTCTGTCAACGAGAAGAAGGACTTTATTCGTTGGTTTTTAAATCATTATCAATTAAAGAGAAGAGAATGTGTTTGGATTCTCAACTATTTAATGAGCCACGATCAACTTATGGAAAAGGTTCATTTTGTTGAGCAGGCACAGTATTGTCCGCGAGGTCTGATTATGTCTACACATTGTGTGGATAAAGTACCATTTCGCTTTTATAAAGAAAATGTGATGACGACTGATGCCGAAAAGTCCTTTCACGATATTCGCTTAAATCGTGATGAGGATATTTTTATTCAATTAAACTTTCATGCCGCCAATCAGGCACACCAGTATGCTGCTGTTCTTGAAGAAAATCCATTCGTTCCTAAACACCTGCAGATGAATGAAAAGGATGGAATTATTGCGGAACAGTTGCTGCAAAATAGTCTCGAACGCTTTCAACGTGAAAAGTTACTTCAATTAATTGACGAGGCCCTTGATAAGCAAGATCGAAAAGCTTTTCAGGATTTATCAGAAAAATTAAGTAAAATATCGATGGTTGAACAAAAGGGAAGTTTGCGATAAGCAGGCTTCCTTTTTGTTAGGAGATAATGATATTATATTAGTAGTGAATCCTAAAGGTTGGTGCAAAAAAGTGAAATGGATACCTGAAGATGTTGATACTTATTTGAATGCGAAGGAATATGTGGATACTGCGGTTGTCCCGTTATATTCGGTTTCAGTTGGGGGTGAGATGAAACAATCGGCTGCAGAAGCTGAATTCATTACGCTTTTAACGGGTCTTTTAGAAAGGCAGTTTACAGGAAGATTATTATTATTTCCCCCATTTACATATCTAAAAGATGAAAAAAGTGAAAGAGTTTTGAGTGATTTGCAAAAATGGGAGGATAATATTTCTAAGGGCGAATTTAAACATATATTTTACATAACTTCTGATATCGATTGGCGCATGCGGGAAGATCAGCTAAGCGGTTCATTAATTTGGCTGCCCTCGCTTCCTCTTGAGCAGATGAGCGATTCCCAAAAGGTGGAAATGATTAATAGTCAAGCAAAACAAATTTTAATACTCTTTACGCAAATATGGCATAAAAGTGAGTAAAACTTTTCATATTATATGTTTTTAAAATAGTATGATATTGACCTTGCTTGAAGATTGATATATCATTGTTATGTCCTAGTTTTATATGTGTTTAATAATTGTCCGCTGGACTTAACTTCGTGAATAGAGGGGGGGATAAGCATGAGTAAAGAGCGCGTTTCAAGACGTCAATTCTTAAGCTACACATTAACAGGTGTAGGCGGCTTCATGGCAGCCGGAATGTTAATGCCAATGGTACGATTTGCTGTAGATCCAGTTTTAAAGGCTGAGGAAGCAGGGGATTTTATTGCAACCAAGCAAAAGGTTTCTGATTTAACTGACGAGCCAGTTCGAGTTGACTTTACCTTTAAGCAAAAGGATGCCTGGTACGAGTCTGAAGTAACTAGTACTGCATGGGTCTATCGTGATGATAAGACAGATAAAATTGTAGCCCTATCGCCTGTTTGTAAGCATTTAGGCTGTACTGTTAACTGGAATACGGACAAGGAACATCCGGGTCAATTCTTCTGTCCATGTCACTATGGCCGCTACGAGAAAAATGGCCAAAACATTAAAGGGACACCACCATTGGCACCACTTGATGTATATCCATACAAGGAAAAAGACGGTTATCTTTATTTAGGTAAAGCTGAACCACGGAAGGGGGCGTAATCATTGTTAAACAAAATTTACGATTGGGTAGATGAACGTTTAGATATTACGCCTTTGTGGCGCGATATCGCAGACCATGAAGTTCCCGAGCATGTTAACCCAGCGCATCATTTTTCTGCGTTTGTATATTGCTTTGGCGGTCTGACATTCTTTATTACAGTCATTCAAATTCTTTCCGGTATGTTTTTAACAATGTACTATGTGCCGGATATCAAAAATGCATGGGAGTCTGTTTATTATCTTCAGAATGAAGTTGCTTATGGACAAATCGTGCGAGGAATGCATCACTGGGGTGCAAGTTTAGTACTAGTAATGTTGTTTTTACATACATTACGCGTCTTTTTCCAAGGTGCCTATAAAAAGCCTCGTGAACTTAACTGGATTGTCGGAGTACTTATTTTCTTCGTCATGCTCGGCTTAGGTTTTACAGGATATCTATTACCTTGGGACATGAAAGCGTTATTCGCAACAAAAGTAGGTCTGCAAATTGCCGAGGCAACACCATTCATTGGTTCTTATGTAAAGGTTTTACTGGCAGGCCATGAACATATTGTTGGTGCTCAAACATTAACCCGTTTCTTTGCAATCCACGTATTCTTCCTGCCTGGGGCATTACTTGGATTAATGGGAGCGCATTTCATTATGATTCGTAAACAAGGTATTTCCGGACCGCTTTAAAAACTTTTTTAGGAAAGTCGTTAGTTTTTTCTAAATACTACGGAAAAAGGAGGGGGATTGCTCGATGCATCGCGGTAAAGGTATGAAATTCGTAGGTGATTCACGTGTTTTGGCACCTTCTGTACGAAAAAAAATGATTTCGAAAGATTACTCAGAATACCCTGGTAAAACAGAGGCGTTCTGGCCTAACTTCCTTTTGAAAGAATGGATGATAGGAGCCGTGTTTCTTGTCGGCTTTTTATGTTTAACGGTTGCACATCCGGCTCCGCTTGAAAGGATAGCGGATCCGACTGATACAGGTTACATCCCATTACCTGACTGGTACTTCTTGTTCTTGTATCAATTACTGAAATATTCATATGCATCTGGTCCATATACGGTTGTCGGTGCAATGATTATGCCAGGACTTGCTTTTGGCGGATTATTACTAGCACCATTCCTTGATCGAGGAACGGAACGCCGCGCCATGAAGCGTCCGCTTGCAACTGCATTTATGTTGTTAGCAATAGCTTCGATTGTATTTTTAACTTGGCAATCAGTTTCGACACACGACTGGGCACAGGCGGAACGGCAAGGTAAAATTGTCGCAAAAGTTGATATCGATAAAGCTAGTGCTGGCTATAAAGTAGCTAGTGCAAATACATGTATTACCTGTCATGGTGATAACCTTTCAGGCGGTCCTGGTGCACCAGCACTAATTGGGACAGGCTTATCTGCGGATGAGGTAGCAAAGATTGCTAAAGAGGGTAAAGGTGGTAAAATGCCACCGGGAATCTTTAAAGGTACCGATGAAGAGCTTAAAACGCTTTCTGAATTTATCGCAGGACTTGGTAAATAAGTTAATTAGTAAAAAAGCTGACGGGGAATCGTCAGCTTTTTTAATCCTGTAAATGAAAAGGGGTGTATTTATGGGTTGGATTTATCCTCTCTTAGCCAATCGGTCAATTCTTAAACTTTTACTTATTGTCAATATTGCTGGAACTGCTTACGGATATTACTGGTACGGTTGGCAGTTAAAGGAGACACCGGCGATTTTTCTCCTTTTTGTTCCTGACAGCCCAACGGCAAGTTTATTTTTTGTTTTTGTCCTTATCGCCTTTTTACTTGGAAAAAACTGGCCTTTTTTAGAAGCCCTCGCGGTTGTAACTCTTTTTAAATATGGGATTTGGGCAGTTGTGATGAATATCCTCGTCTATTTTGTAAAAGGAGAGCTAGATTGGATCGGCTACATGTTGATTTTTTCCCATTTTGCGATGGCGGTCCAAGGTCTATTATATACTCCCTTTTATCGCTTTAAATGGTGGCACCTGATTGTTACCGCCATTTGGACGCTACACAATGATGTCATTGATTATGTCTTTTTCATGATGCCAAGTTACCATATGCTTGACCAATATACACCACAAATTGGCTACTTTACCTTCTGGCTTTCTATTCTTTCAATCGGTCTTGCCTATTATTTTTCCCTTAGGCCTAACCGTTATAAACTTGAAATTAAATAATTTCTATCAATTAAAGATGGTCTAACCTTGTCCAACCCTTCATACATTTTATTAGTAATGAAAGGGGGGACAAGGATTGAAAATTAAATGGATATTTTTATTTGCAATGATCATAATGCTAACTCCCATAACTGTAATGGCCGAACAACAATCGCCAATGGAGAAGCTCGATAATATCTCTGATGAAGCACTCCAAATGGTGAAGTTTCAAAGATATGAAGATGCCAAGAAATTGCTAGATTATTTTTCAGACCAGTTTACAAGCATTACTGGTAAAGAGCGGCCTTTTACAATGGATGAGGTTAGAATTGTTCATACCTCCCATGATGAAGCAATGGAAGCGGCGGTTAGTTCCAACATGAAATATGAGGAAAGAATAAATAAACTAACGAAATTCCGTCTTGTTATTGATGCAATCGCGACAAGCCATCAACCCTTATGGATAGAGATGGAAGAAAAAGTTATGACGGCTTTTCACCAGGCAAAAGATGCAGCAATTAAGGGAGATACGGCCCATTTTTATACAAACTTTAATACCTTTTTATCCTTGTATAATGTTATTTATCCAAGTATGAAAATTGATGTGCCAATAGAAAATATTCAAAAACTAGATGCACGAATTGATTTTATTAACGAATATCGTTCCCAAGTTGTCAGTAATTCAAAAAGCCAACAAGAGCTTGAAGCCCTTGATATCGATTTGAAAAATCTTTTTGCCAATATGGAAGAGGATGAAGCAGACCCAAGTATTTGGTGGGTGATTATTTCGACAGGAAGCATTATTATCATGACCTTATCATATGTAGGCTGGCGAAAGTACCAAGGCGATAAGAATATGAAAAAAGACCGGTCGTAAGGTAAAAAGCAATGTCCAACAGGACATTGCTTTTTAGTCGCCGAGCGGCATTTTATTTTCATCTAAGGTGAAGCCTTCACCATGGACGTCATGAACAACGGAAATGGACACGAAGGCATGCGGGTCAACAGAGGTAATTACATTTTTTAATCGAATGATTTCATTCTTAGCAACTACACAATATAAGACGTCACGCTCACTTTTGGTATAGGATCCATATCCTTTAAGGGCTGTGACCCCACGGTCCATTTCTGCCATGATTTTTTTAGCAATTTGATCGTTCTTTTCGGAAATTATCATTGCCCCCCGTGCCGAGTATGCACCTTCCTGCATGAAATCAATCACCCTTGCTCCAACAAAAACAGCAACAAGCGTATACATTGCTTGTTTATAATTTAGATATGTAACCAATGAAAGGGCGATAACACCTGCATCAAATAAGAACATTGTTTTTCCCATGCCCCAGCCAATATACTTTTGGACAAGCCTTGCAATTATATCGACCCCGCCTGTTGTCCCGCCGAAACGGAAAATGATTCCTAAACCAATCCCGGTAAAAACTCCGGCAAACAAGGCAGCTAATGTTAAATCGTGTTGAAGCGGCATTTCAATGGTATTGCGCTGAAATATCCAGAGAAAAATCGAAACTCCTACTGTACCGATGATGGTATATAAAAAAGCATTTCGTCCTAGCAACTTCCACCCAATAAAAAAAAGAGGAATATTCAGAAGTAAGTTTGTATAAGAAGGATCCCATTTCCACAAAAAGTAAAATATTAATGTGATGCCTGTGAATCCACCTTCAGCCAACTTATTCTGCATATTAAAATTGACAAGTCCGAACGACATAATGGCTGCCCCTAGCAGAATAAACATGATGTTCTTTACTTTAAGTCCAAAAATCATAAACATTCCTCCTCTCCCATATTTTTCTCTCCTATGGCGGTTTTATTATAGCGAATTAATATTGCTAGGGCAATGAGAAGTGGAAAAGAGCCTAATTTAAATGAAAACATTTGTAAAACAGTCTTAATTTAGCTAACATGAAAATGGAATAAATATATGTACATTATCATTAGTCATATCAAAGAGGTGAAATACATGACCAACGGGAAAACGATGATAGATCTTCAACAAGAAGTAGATACTTACATCAGTCAATTTAAAGAGGGATATTTCAGTCCTCTTGCGATGCTTGCAAGATTAACGGAAGAACTTGGCGAATTTGCAAGGGAAGTAAATCATTATTATGGGGAGAAACCGAAGAAAACGAGTGAAACTGAAAAAGCAATTGAGGAAGAGCTTGGTGACCTTTTATTTGTCCTAATTTGTTTTGCTAATTCTTTAAATATCAGCCTTGAGGATGCACATGATTATGTTATGAATAAATTTAAGACAAGAGATAAAAATCGGTGGACAAGAATTTACGAGGAGAATAGGGAGTGACAAATATGAATTCAATTAAAATTATCATCGCCGGTCCCCGTGGCCGTATGGGCAGTGAAGCGGTGAAGCTTGTAACTAATATAAATCATTTTGAACTAATGGCTGTGGTTGACCATAAACATGAAGGAATGATGCTTAGTGATTTAGACGGCTTTCATTCAATACATAATGTGCCGATTTATACCGATTTTGAAAAATGTCTGCAGGATGTTGAGGCAGATGTCTTAATTGACCTCACAACACCGGAAGTGGGCATGCACCATGCCAAAACAGCACTAGCATACAATGTCCGCCCTGTTGTTGGAACAACTGGCTTTACCATGGCTGACTTGGAGGAATTAAAGGAAATTTGTGATGAGAAAGAGCTGGGTTGTATTATCGCTCCTAATTTTGCGATTGGTGCCGTGTTAATGATGAAATTCTCACAAATGGCCGCAAAATATTTTAACGATGTCGAAATTATTGAAATGCATCATGACCAAAAGCTTGATGCTCCGTCAGGAACTGCAGTTAAAACGGCTGAGATGATTACAGCTGTCAGGGAGTCAAAAATCCAGGGACACCCAAATGAAAAGGAAGTGTTACAAGGCGCAAGGGGTGCGAAGTACGAGGGGATGCATATTCATTCGGTCCGTTTGCCAGGACTTGTCGCGCACCAACAGGTTTTATTTGGTGCTGATGGTCAGACTTTAACGATTAGGCATGATTCCTTCCACCGCGGTTCCTTTATGTCAGGGGTGAAAGTGGCTGTCGAAACAGTTATGAAACAAAATATCTTTGTGTACGGACTTGAAAATATTTTAGAATAGGAGCTTATATATGAATATTGCTTTAATAGCTCATGATAAAAAGAAAGATGAATTGGTACAGTTTGCAACCGCCTATCAAACAATCTTTGCAAAGCATACCTTATTCGCAACAGGAACAACGGGACTAAGAATAAGCGAAGCTACTGGTTTAAGTATTACCCGTTTTCAGTCTGGACCGCTTGGCGGTGATCAACAAATCGGGGCGATGATTGCCAAAAATAACATGGATGCGGTATTCTTTTTCCGCGACCCATTATCTTCACAACCGCATGAACCGGATGTGACTGCCCTAGTTAGACTTTGTGATGTGTACTCAATCCCGCTCGCTACAAATATGGGGACAGCGGAGTTATTAATAAGAGGGTTAGAACTGGGCCTGATTGAATGGAGAAATATTGTTAAAGATAATGGTGAAAACAATGGGAAATAGCCATCTCCAGGTCCTTGCATTTGGGGCGCATGCTGACGATGTTGAGATTGGCATGGCAGGAACGATTGCAAAATTAACTTCTGAAGGGAAAAGAGTAGGAATTTGTGATTTAACCGATGCTGACCTTTCTTCAAATGGAAATGTTACCCTTAGAAAAGAGGAGGCAAGCCATGCAGCTAAAGTTCTTGACGTATCATTACGAACTTCACTTGCTTTCCCCGATCGAGGCTTGTTTCTAAACGGAGAATACATAAGAGCAATAGCCCAAGTGATTAGAACTCATAAGCCTCAAATTGTGTTCGCACCCTATTATGAGGATCGGCATCCTGACCATGGGAATTGTGCCAGCCTTGTGGAGGAGGCAGTATTTTCTGCTGGAATCAGAAAATATCAAACGGACGGTAATGAATCGCCACACAAGGTCGAAAGAGTTTATTTTTATATGATAAATGGTTTTCATAAACCGGATTTTACAATTGACATCTCACAATTTTTTGATAAGAAGCTTGCTGCATTAAGGGCCTATAAAAGCCAATTTGAACAAACTGACCAAACCTTCGCTACGCCGCTTGTAAATGGGTATATAGAAACAGTAGAGGCAAGGGAAAGAATGTTTGGTAAGCTTGTTGGAGTTACATATGCTGAAGGCTTCAAAACGAAAGTGCCAGTCCTTTTGAAGCGTGATTTGATAGGAGAATAACGATGCGGAAACTTAAAATAGGGATCACCTGTTATCCGACAGTTGGCGGCTCAGGTGTAGTAGCAACGGAGTTGGGGAAAATGCTGGCCGAAAAGGGGCATGAGATTCATTTTATTTCATCCAGCATTCCCTTTAGGTTAAATAAAATGTATCACAATATTTATTATCATCAGGTTGAGGTGAATCAATATTCTGTCTTTCAGTACCCACCTTACGATATTGCCTTAGCGAGTAAAATGGCGGAAGTAGCCAATCGGGAGAAATTGGATTTGCTCCATGTCCATTACGCGATTCCACATGCCGTATGCGCTATTTTGGCAAAGCAAATGTCACAAAGGGATATTAAAATTGTCACAACCTTACATGGGACAGATATAACCGTTTTAGGTTATGATCCATCCTTAACTGATGCGATAAAATTTGGAATTGAAAAATCTGATGTGGTGACGGCCGTTTCTAATGCCCTGGTTAATCAAACATATGAGCTTATTAATCCCAATAAGCAAATTGAAACGGTTTATAATTTTATTGATGAACGTGTCTATCAAAAAACGGATGCAAGTTCATTAAAGGCGGAATATGAGATAAAAGAAGATGAAAAGGTAATTATTCACGTCTCCAACTTCCGACCGGTTAAACGAGTACAGGATATAGTAAAAACATTCGCGAAAATTTCGGCCACCATGCCGGCGAAATTACTGTTGGTTGGTGATGGCCCGGAAATTTCGATTGTTTGTAAACTAGTAAGGGAGTTTGCTTTAGAGGATCAAGTCCTTTTCCTTGGAAAACAAGAGAACCTTGAGGAGTTATATTCCATTAGTGATTTAATGCTGTTATTGTCCGAAAAGGAAAGCTTCGGCCTTGTTGCCTTAGAGGCAATGGCCTGCGGTGTCCCATGTATAGGGACAAATGTTGGCGGTATACCAGAGGTAATTAATCATGGGAAAACGGGATTTATTTGTGAGGTAGGAGATATCGATGATATTTCAATGAAAGCTAATTCCCTCTTAAATGATAAAAACCTGCATCGGCAATTTTCTCAAAGGTCAATCGAAACAGTAAAAACAAAATTCAAGGCAGCTCAAATTGTCGAGCAGTATGAACAATTATATTTTAAGCTGCTGAATTAAGGTGAAAGATATGATAGAACCATTTTTATCGGCAATACCTGTATTAAAAAGGCTAGAGGATGCCGGCTATGAGGCCTATTTTGTCGGCGGTTCAGTCAGAGATTTTCTGTTAAAACGGGAGATTGATGATGTGGATATTGCTTCCGCAGCAACACCTGCTGAAGTAAAAGGAATTTTTTCGAAAACGGTTGATATTGGCATTGAACATGGAACGGTACTTGTCCTCGTAAATAATGAATCATATGAAATTACCACCTTCCGAACAGAATCAGAATATCTAGATTATAGAAGACCTAAAGAGGTTGCCTTTATTCGCAGTTTAAAAGAGGATCTACAGCGCAGAGATTTTACCATGAACGCGATTGCGATGGACCGGAATGGAAAACTAATCGATCCATTTGATGGATATTCGGCGATAAAGGAAAAGAAAATTCAAACAGTCGGCAGAGCGAGTGATCGGTTCCAGGAAGATGCTTTAAGAATGATGCGGGCTGTTCGATTTGTCAGCCAGCTTTCTTTCCAGATCGAAGAGGAGACGGTTAAAGCCTTATTGAAGCTGGTTCCATTGTTAGAAAATATTGCTGTTGAAAGAAAAAGAGCGGAGTTTGAAAAACTTTTAGTTGGCAAAAATCTGAGGAATGCACTTGAAATAATCCTTGAAACAAATCTCTATTCATTTTTACCAGGACTAAATCAGCAGAAAAAGCCGTTAGAAGAAATGCTCAAGTTTAACTGCGAAGGTCTTAATAAAAATGATATGTGGACATTACTAATTTACTGTTTAGATATAACAGAAAAAGCCATCGAGGTATTTCTAAGAGATTGGCGCCTCCCACTTAAAGAAATAAGAGAGATTCAACAGGTTTTTATTTTATTAAAAAAAAGACTACAACAGGAATGGACCCTTTACGACTTATTCTCCGCAGGTCGTGACAAGATCATTTCCACCGAAAAGCTGTACCTTGCCCTCACAGGAATAAAGGAAACCGATTCGGTTGATTACTGGATACATTTATATGAGACACTGCCAATAAAACAACGTTCCGAAATGAATGTTACAGGAACTGACTTGATGGATTGGTTCAATAAAAGAGGCGGGCCGTGGCTTAAAGAGGCCTTAATGAAGATTGAACAGAAAATAGTAGAAGGTAAAGCAGTAAACGATAAACAAAAGATTAAGGAGATGCTGATGGAGTGCAATCTGAAATAAGAAAAGAATTGCTCGATGCTTTCACAACTGCCGGCGAATCCTTTTTATCTGGCCAGTATCTGGCTGAATTTATTGGATGCTCAAGGACAGCGGTCTGGAAGCATATAGAGGAATTAAGGAAAGAGGGCTTTGAACTAGAAGCCGTTCGGAATAAAGGGTATCGTATTGTGAAAACACCGGAAAAAATAACGGCAGATGAAATTAGACTTGGGTTAACAACGAAATTCATCGGCAGAAATATTCATTATGAAGAGAGTGTGGAATCAACCCAAAAGATTGCTCACCGTCTGGCTTCTGAGAATGCACTGGAAGGAACCGTTATCATCGCCGAAGAGCAGCTGTCTGGCAGGGGCAGAATGGACCGTAAATGGCATTCTCCAAAATATACAGGTATTTGGATGAGTCTCATTCTTAGGCCCAACATACCGCTTCCAAAAGCGCCACAGTTGACGCTGCTAGCGGCTGTTGCAATTGTACAGGCGATTGAAGAGATGACAGACCTTATCCCCGAAATTAAATGGCCTAACGATATATTGATAAACGGAAAAAAAGTAACAGGAATTTTAACAGAATTACAGGCCGAAGCAGACCGAATTCATTCGATTATTATCGGCATTGGCATAAATGTTAATCAGCAGAAAGAAGATTTTCCATTAGAGCTTCAAGAAACTGCTAGTTCTCTTTTCATCGAGAATGGGGATCCTATTCCTAGAAGCTACCTAATCAAGAATATTTTCAAGCAATTTGAAAAGTTATATTTACTCTATTTAGATCAAGGCTTTTTTCCAATAAAACTACTATGGGAGGGCTATTGTATTAGTATCGGAAAGCACATAAGAGCAAGAACGGTAACAAATACGATCGAAGGAAAAGCACTGGGAATAACAGATGATGGTGTGTTAAAACTAGAAGATAAAACAGGTGTTATTCACTATGTTTATTCTGCCGATATTGAGTTATAAAAGCTTGAACTTTTTGTGTAATTTGCTATAATACATTCCAATGGGCAGTATCTGTAAAGAACTGCACCTGCAACGCCTAAAAATAAAAAAATGGTTTCTGCCTAGATCCGTAACACGGACCGGGACAGAGGGATGGAATATGCAAAAGAGTAACTTTAGATCCTCTGCCTACAGTAGGGTCTTTTTATTTGCTCTTCTGATTCGTTTTATCCCCTCTCCCATATTTAAGGAGGGAAAAATGATGAAGCAAACAACAGACTTTTTGAAAATGAAGGAAAGTAATGAAAAGATTGTCATGTTAACCGCCTACGATTATCCGTCTGCAAAACAAGCAGAACAAGGCGGAGTTGACGTCATATTAGTCGGCGACTCTTTGGGAATGGTTGTCCTTGGTTATGATTCGACGATACCTGTGACGATGGAAGACATGATCCATCATACAAAGGCGGTTAAACGTGGTGCAAAAGATACGTTTATTGTAGCTGATATGCCTTTCTTAACCTACCATTTATCGATTAGAGATACGTTAATCAATGCAGGCAGACTTCTTCAGGAAGCAGGAGCGCATGCGGTTAAACTTGAAGGAGCGGAGGAAGTAATTGAGAAGATAACTGCTCTTACAAGAGCAGGCATCCCGGTCTGCGGGCATTTGGGCTTAACACCACAATCTGCTTTTGTACTCGGCGGCTATAAAGTGCAAGGGAAAGATGCACAAGCTGCCAAAAAGTTGATTGAAGATGCGAAAAAGATTGAGGAAGCGGGTGCGTTCTCCATTGTCCTAGAATGTGTCCCAAAACAGCTGGCAGAGGAAGTTTCTAAATCCATTTCCATTCCTGTGATTGGAATTGGAGCAGGGATTGATGTGGACGGGCAAGTTCTTGTCTACCATGATATTTTAGGCTATGGTGTCGACCGGGTTCCTAAGTTTGTGAAACAATATCATTCAGTCAATCCATTTATGATTGAATCAATTCAGGCCTATGCTGCTGATGTTAAAAACCACCAATTTCCTGAAGAAAAACATTCCTTTACCATGAAGGAGCAGGAACTCAAAGTACTGTATGGAGGTAAGGAATGAAGGTCATTACAAGCATTAAAGAAATGCAGTCAGAATTAAGCAAACAAAAGAGTCTGGGTAAAGAGATTGGTTATGTGCCGACAATGGGGTTTCTCCATGAGGGTCATTTAACCCTTTTAAATAAGGCAAGACAGGAAAATGAGATTGTCGTTTTAAGTATTTTCGTTAACCCCTTGCAGTTTGGTCCAACGGAGGATTTTTCCACCTATCCCCGTGATTTTGAGCGGGATCGGGCTTTAGCAGAAGCTGAAAGGATTGATTACCTTTTTTACCCATCAGTAGAGGAAATGTACCCAAACGATTCCTCAGTAAAAGTGGTTGTTCAAGATCGAACAGATGTATTATGCGGCGCATCACGCCCGGGTCATTTTAACGGGGTCGCAACCGTGATTACAAAATTTTTTAATATCATGATGCCAACTAGGGCTTATTTTGGGAAAAAGGATGCCCAGCAGGTGGCTGTTATTGCGGGCTTAATTGCTGATTTTCATTTTCCAATCGAACTTATCGCAGTAGATATTGTTCGTGAGAAGGACGGGCTCGCAAAGAGCTCCAGAAATATCAATCTTTTGCCAGAAGAGAGACAGCAGGCAACGATATTATATAAAAGCCTTCAAATAGCAAAAAAAGCAATCGATGAAGGTGAGCGAAATCCGTTAGGTCTAATTAACATGATTAGTGAAATGATCACTAGTGAATCAAATGGTCAAATTGATTATGTCGAAATTTTTTCCTATCCACAGTTAAAGCAATTGGAAAAATTAGAGGGTACCATTATCATTGCACTCGCAGTAAAATTTACTAAGGTTCGACTAATAGATAATTTAATCATGCATATAGAGTAGAATAAGCAGCAACAGGGGAGGAATACTTTTGTTTCGCACCATGATGAATGGAAAAATCCATCGCGCAACCGTTACTGAAGCAAATTTAAACTATGTAGGCAGTATAACAATAGATGAAGATATTTTAGATGCAGTTGGAATGGTCGCAAATGAAAAGGTCCAAATTGTTAACAATAACAATGGTGCCCGTTTGGAGACCTATATTATTCCTGGTGTAAGGGGCAGTGGAGTTATTTGTTTAAATGGGGCGGCCGCCCGTCTAGTTCAACCTGGAGATATTGTCATTATTATTTCCTACGCACTTGTACCAGAGGAAAAAGTACCAGGGCATCAGCCTAAAGTGGCCATTATGGATGAAAATAATCATATTAAAGAACTGATTCATGCTGAACCAGCCCTCACCATTATGTAATCCCCGCTTCCCGGGGATTTTTCTTTTTCTTTTTGAAAAAATATGATACCGTTTTAAAGAATGAAGGTTTGGGGTGTTAAGGAAATGTTAAATAAATACGTTGTAATCGATTTAGAAACTACCGGGAACATTCCCAAAAAAGGTGATAAGATTATTCAATTTGCCGCCGTGGTTATTGAAAACGGAAAAATTACAGAGGAATTTTCTTCATTAATTAATCCAAAAAGGTCTATACCTGCCTTTATTGAAGAATTAACAGGTTTAACTGATGAAATGGTGAAAAATGCCCCGTTATTTTCTGAAATAGCAGAAAAGGTAATGACTTTGTTAGATGGAGCCTATTTTGTGGCTCATAATGTTTTATTTGATTTGTCTTTTCTTCAGGAAGAACTACTCCAATCAGGTGTAGAAGGTTTTTTTGGCCCCGTTCTTGATACGGTGGAGATGGCTAGAATTCTTTATCCAACCGCCGATGGATATAAGCTATCTGAATTAGCTGAGCAAGAAAACCTGAATCATGATCGTCCGCACCAAGCAGATAGTGATGCACTAGTTACTGCTGAACTTTTCCAGATTTTTTTAAAACGGTTGTCTTCATTACCGTTGCTAACACTTAAACAGCTTTCACAACTGTCGGGTGGATTGAAAAGTGATCTCCAGCAACTACTTGATGAAATACTTGTGGAAAATGGGGATACTATCGAGAAATTGCCAAATACAATTGAGATTTTTAGGAATCTTGCTTTAAGAAGGCATCAGAAGGAATCAAAAGCGGATGAAGGAAAAAAAGAATATCCATATCCTACAAGTGAAGAAGAAAAAATCAAGCTGGTGAAACAAGCCTTTACAGTGTTCGAGAAAAGGACAGGGCAATTCACGATGATGGACACCGTTTATCAATCCTTTCAGAGTGATAGTCATACATTGATCGAGGCAGGAACTGGTGTCGGGAAATCGCTTGGTTATCTTCTCCCGATTGCCTACTTTTCAAAACAAAAGGGACTTCCAGTGGTCGTTAGTACGCATACCATTCAATTACAAGAGCAAATTTTGAAAAAGGAAATCCCACTTTTGGCTCGAATTCTGCCCTTTAAGCTCAACACTGTGCTGCTAAAAGGCAGAAACCATTATATTAGTTTAGAAAAATTCAGCCAGACCCTTACAGATGAAAATGATAACTACGATACGGGTTTAACGAAAATGCAAATTCTTGTTTGGCTGACCATAACAGAAACTGGTGACCGGGATGAGTTGAACCTTTCAAGCGGTGGCTATATTTTCTGGAATAAAATAAAGAATGAGCCAGCCATTTTTGCACGAAGTCAAGAATGGCTGGAGCGTGACTTTTATCTGAAATCAAAAAGAGATGCAGAGGCTGCAGATATTATTATTACCAATCATTCATTATTGCTGAGCGATCTTGCAGGGGAAGGCTCGATTTTACCTGAATTTGCTTACGTCATTATTGATGAGGGCCATCATTTTGAAAAAGTGGCCAGTACGTTTTTCGGCCATTCCTTAGATTATTTATCAACACGGTTGTTATTAAGTCAATTTGGTCTTTATGAACAGAGACAACTTTTCTATCAAATGGAGAATATAATCGCCTCCATTCCTGCTCAAAAGGAAAAGTTAATTCCTACCTCTGCATTAAATCAAATGGCTGCTGATCTAACCTATGAAATGGATGAATTCTTTAAGTTAATCGCCCTTTTTGCTAGAACGATAATAGCAAACCAAAAAGGCTTTAATAAAGCAAAGGTTCGCTTTTCCCATCAAGAGAGGGGAAAAGAAAAAACTGCTCTTGTTCACAGTGCAGAAAGGTTTGCCTTTTTACTAAAGGATTTGCATACGGCCATCACGGAACGACTTCATTGGATAAAAGCCAAGAAGGCAATTACTCTTTCCAATGTACAAAAAGGTCTTTTGGAGGAAATACTTTCCTTCGTAAATGAACTTGAGGAACTTAGGGACACGGTAAATAATTGCTTTATTAAAGAATCGAATTTTGTGAAATGGATTGAAATGGATATTCGTGCACCTCAGAATGTGACAACGTTTATTGCACAGCCGGCTTCTGTCGCAGCGGCTCTTAAAAATAAGTTTTTTCAGGTGAAAAAAGGGGTTGTCGTTACGTCTGCAACCTTAACGGTGAACCAATCCTTTGACTATATCATCAAAGAATTAGGCCTTGAACCGGTATCAACAATAAAGCTAAGCATACCATCACCATTTGACTATCGACAACAGGTACAGCTTCTTATACCGGAAGATTTACCGGAAATCAATACGGTTTCCATCGATGAATATGTGGTGGCGATCACCGAGCACATAATATCGATTGCTGAAGCGACAAATGGACGAATGCTAATTCTCTTTACTGCTCATGAGATGCTAAAAAAAACCTATGAACTGATAAAAGAAAGTGGTTTTTTAAATGATTTTGCCCTGATTGCCCAAGGAATTACGAGCGGTAGTCGAACAAGGCTGACAAGGAATTTTCAACGGTATGAAAAAGCCATATTATTTGGAACAAGCAGCTTCTGGGAAGGGGTGGACATACCTGGGGAGGACCTATCCTGCCTTGTCATCGTCAGACTTCCATTTAGTCCTCCGGATGAACCGTTAACAGAGGCGAAATGTAAATTGATTGAAAGTCTAGGAGGAAATGCCTTTTCGGAATATTCTCTCCCCGAAGCAATCCTTAGATTTAAACAAGGCTTTGGCCGTTTAATTCGGACCGAAAATGACAGAGGGATCATGGTTGTATTTGATAAAAGGATTATCACAGCAAAGTATGGGAAGGCCTTTTTGAAATCGATTCCTTCCGTTCCGGTTAAAAAAGGTAACATTGATGAACTAATTGGGATTATTCACTCCTGGTTATGATAAATTTTGGTAAATTACACATCCTATAGATATTATAGGAGGTGTGAATATGAGACACTTACTAATGCTCCTGCCGATATTTTTTTTAACTACATCTTTGGCAGAGGCTTCCCTGTCAATCCCAAGTAAAATCGAAAATATCGATTTAAATATAAAGGATCATGAGGCAGCTTTAACATTCTTTGGTCTTTCTACAGGTGAATCGACACTCATACAAGGCCAAAATGGAGAAAATATTTTGGTTAATGCCGGCGGGAAAGGGACTATGAAGGAACTGGAAGGGTGGCTTTTCCTTTATAATGTAAAGAAAATTTCAACGTTAATCCTGACGAACAATAGAATGGAGATTTCGGATAAACAAATCAATCAGCTAATACTGAAATATAATATTAAAGAGATTATCGCAACACCTCAATTATCTGCACAATTAGCAAAAAATTTGGAAGCAAAAAGTAAAACTGCCGTTGTATCTTGGGGAGAAGGAACTAAGAAGGTGATTCTCCCTGAATTGACTTTAGTGGTTGAATTTGTGGGAAATGAACAAAATGAAGGGATGGATTTAACACTGCAATTTTTTATGCACCGGATTTTTTTGATGAGCTCCTATAGTCTTCGTGCCGAACAGAGACTCTTAACGAAGAACATTAAGGATGCCCATATTTTTAAAATCCCTAGTGGTAAAATAGAAGACTCATTATCAGAAAAGTTGATTCAATATGTTAATCCACAAATTTCCTTTCTCTTTACAGCAAAAGACCAGCATACCGATCAGAATATTCTTCATGAATTATATGATACTTGGTCAGAGGTTTATTTTGCGAATAGACATGGTACCGTAACAATAAAATTCACAGATTCAACCTATGAAGTCCTTACCATCCCCGATTTAGGCAGATGAATAATAGTGAGATTTAACAGAAAATATCATATAAATAATGAAGATTTTACGCCCCTTTAGTGACTCATACCTGTTATAATAATGGGTAAGATCTTCATCAAATAATTGATACTATTATAACGGAGGAAAACGGATGGAAAGTAAAATTGAAATATTATCAACAGTTAAAATCCAGCATAGTCCGGATTTATATAAAATTGTTGATGTCCTGAATCGAACATTGAAACAAAAAGATCTTATGTTTGGACTAGCCCTTGATAAAGAAGATCAAAATACAGCGATTTTTTCCATATATCGTACATAGAGAAGTGAATTGAAGTGAAAAAGTGGATTTTTTTTCTAGCGTTGTTTGTTATAGTTATTTTAGGAATATTGATAAAAGTTTACTTTTCTGCGGTTGAGCCGGTAAAGGCTGCAGAAAAAAAAGCTGTTAGATTGGCGAACGAAAAGATTCAAATTAAAAAGGTAGAGGATTTTCATATTTATAATGGCGTAGAGGCTATCGATGTTATCGAGGGAGATAATAAACAGGGTGAAAAAATCATCGTTTGGATCCCGGAAAAAAGCAAGGAAGTCACTATAAAAAAAGCGAAAGACGGTCTTTCAAAGCAGGAAGCTATTCAAAAACTTTTGCAAGAAAAAAACCCTAAAAAGATTATTTCAGTTCGGCTGGGAATGGAAAAAAACATTCCATTATGGGAAATTTATTACCGTTCTGAAAATAATTTAATAAATTATTACTATGTTCACTTTGAAACTGGTGAGTGGCTGAAAAAGATTGAAAATCTATAGCATGGATGGAGATTGAGGAAGAGATGGTTGTGGAACTAGCAAATCGGGTGTTGGCACTAACACCTTCGACCACTTTAGCAATTACCGCAAAAGCAAAGGAATTAAAGGAACAAGGGGAAGATGTGATTGGATTAGGTGCGGGGGAGCCTGACTTTAATACACCCCAGCATATTTTAGATGCTGCTGTACGTTCAATGAATGAGGGGCATACAAAGTACACGCCTTCAGCAGGATTACCGGCGTTGAAACAGGCTATTATTAAAAAGTTTGAAACAGATCAAGGAATCATCTATAAACCGAATGAAATCATTGTGGGGAATGGTGCCAAACATGCACTTTACACCTTGTTTCAGGTCTTACTAAACGATGGAGATGAGGTCATAATACCTGCTCCTTATTGGGTTAGCTACCCTGAACAAGTAAAGTTAGCAGGTGGCGTACCCGTTTATATTGAAGGAGTAGAGGAAAATCAATTTAAGGTAACCCCTGAACAATTGTTAAGATTAATTACCAAAAAAACGAAAGCGGTAATTATTAATTCACCCAGTAATCCAACAGGGGTTTTGTATACGGCTGATGAACTTTTAGAATTAGGCAAAGTTTGTCTTGAGAAAAACATTCTTATTGTTTCAGATGAAATTTATGAAAAGTTAGTATATGGCGAATATAAGCATGTTTCAATCGCCCAATTATCAGCTGAGCTGAAAGGACAAACCATTGTCATCAATGGTGTTTCCAAGTCACACTCCATGACTGGTTGGAGAATCGGCTATGCAGCAGGAAATAAACTGATTATCGAGGCGATGACAAACCTGGCCAGCCATAGCACTTCCAATCCAACAACAACAGCCCAGTATGCTGCGATTGCTGCTTACAATGGTCCACAAGGGCCGGTAGAGGAAATGCGTCAGGCGTTCGGAAAAAGATTAGAGGTCATCTATGATAAGTTAATTTCCATTCCTGGTTTTACCTGTGTGAAGCCGCAAGGAGCTTTTTACCTATACCCAAATGTTAAGCATGCAGCTGAAATGACAGGATTTAGCCATGTTGATGACTTTGTGGAGGCCCTTCTTGTTGAAGCCAAGGTAGCGGTTATTCCCGGTTCAGGCTTTGGAACACCGGATAATATTCGACTTTCATATGCAACTTCTCTTGAATTATTAGAAAAGGCAGTAGAGAGAATCCACCAATTTGTAATAGAAAAATCTAATAGCGTCAATAATTGATATTCGCGAAAGGTCTGCTAATCCCTGCAGGCTTTTTGCTTTTAGTTACCAAAGTTGGATGCCTATAACTCTTACTCGGATTGTTTGTTCATGGTATACTTAACGGGAGGTGGTTTCCAAACGATGAAATCGAATTTATTAGCATGGATGAAGGAAGGTACTATTACTATTCCTGCCTTATTATTTTCTGAATACCGTAACCTAAATTTAAACGAATATGAACTGGTTCTTTTATTAAATATCCTTACCTTTTTAGAAAAGGGACATGAATTTCCTACTCCAGATGAGCTTTCAGCACGAATGACTATTTCCATTTCAGACTGTAACGAAATGCTTAGAAGGCTTATTCAACGAGGCCTTATTGAAATTAAGGATGTTTATTCAAGCGAAGGTATTCGTTTTGAAAAATATTCTGTTGATCCATTGTGGGAAAAGCTGGTTGACCAATTTCTGATAAACAATCGAAAAAGCAAGGAAATAAGCAATAAAGCCGAAGAGACAGACCTTTATACTTGTTTTGAAAAGGAATTTGGCCGCCCCTTATCTCCATTTGAATGCGAATCGCTTGCAATGTGGATGGATGATGACCACCATGATCCAGTCATCATTAAAGCCGCTCTCCGTGAAGCTGTCATGTCGGGGAAATTAAATTTCCGCTATATTGATAGGATTCTCTTTGAGTGGAAAAAGAATGGAATTAAGACGATTGAACAAGCGAAAAACCATGGGCGAAAATTCCGACAAAAGCAAACCCAAAAAGGGACTGTGACAGAAAATTCTCATCAACCTGCGGTTCCATTCTACAATTGGTTAGAGCAATAATTCAGATGAACGGGAGAATCTTCTCTCGTTTTATTTCATTTAAAAAAGGTAGGTGAAATATTTTGCTTAATAATACCCAAATTCGCTATTGCCTTGATCAAATCGGTGAGATGTTTCCAGATGCCCATTGTGAATTAAATCATTCGAACTCATTTGAACTTGTTATTGCCGTCGCCTTATCTGCACAATGCACCGATGTGCTTGTCAATAAAGTCACAAAGGAACTTTTTAAAAAGTACAAAAATCCTGAGGATTACTTAAAGGTTCCGCTAGAAGAATTGCAAAACGATATTCGTTCGATTGGACTTTATCGAAATAAAGCGAAGAATATTCAAAGTCTTTGTAGAATGGTTCTAGAGGAGTATCACGGTGAAATTCCAAGGGACAGAGATGAGCTAACAAAGTTACCAGGTGTTGGCAGGAAAACAGCAAATGTGGTTGTGTCGGTAGCTTTTAATGTACCTGCGATTGCCGTGGATACACATGTAGAAAGAGTAAGTAAGCGATTGGGGATTTGCCGTTGGAAGGACTCTGTCCTTGAAGTGGAGAAAACATTGATGAAAAAAGTCCCGAAAGGGGAATGGTCGGAAACACATCACCGCTTGATTTTTTTTGGCCGATATCATTGCAAAGCTCAAAACCCCCAGTGTCCAAGCTGCCCATTATTAGACGTATGCCGAGAAGGTAAAAAGAGGATGAAAGGCCGGGTTGCTATAAATGGATAATAAAGCGGAGTCAATTACTGACATACTTGAGGAATGGGTAGAGCTTAAAGGGCAACTTGAGGAATTATTCCGCGCTCGTGATCTGAAAAATGTAAGTGAAATGATGAAAACAGGAATTACGCTATTTATTCAGTTTTTATCCTGGTCAAACGAAAAGCAGGCATTGCTTGATGACCCCAAAACATTCAATCAATTAGAGTTTAAGCCGGTCAATCTAGATGAGCGATTGTTGTTTATCAATTCTCGGCCCAATTTATATCATTCATTTCGTCAGCTATCTGAACTGATGATTGAACAAGAAAAACTCTTTGCCAAAAGGAATATAATCAAAAAAGCGTCTAAACCAAATGGTTAGACGCCTTTTTGATTTATTATACTAAACGGAATGTGGTTTAAGGCTCCCCGGACCCTGAACCATCTCCACCGGTGCCGCCACCGCCAGGACCGCCACCGCCAGGACCGCCACCGCCAGGACCGCCACCGCCGGTACCACCACCGCCGGTACCACCACCGCCAGGACCGCCACCGCCAGGACCGCCACCGCCGGTACCACCACCACCGGTACCACCACCGCCAGTACCGCCACCGCCGGTACCACCACCGCCGGTACCACCACCATTGCCTGGGGGCGTAACTGGCGGTGGTGTACTGCCATCATTACCTTGATCCCCGCCATTACCATTACCATTTCCTTGTTCATTTTCCTGGGTTGAATTTGGAATTTCAATGGATGTTGAAGCTGGATCACTCTTTTTATTCCCACGAATTGCTGCAATTGTGAAACTATACTTTGTTCCAGGAATAGCCGGAATGGTTAACGTGGTTTCCGATTGAGTATACTTTTTTGAACTAGAGCCGCTATCAACCTTAACCTCAAAGGTAATATTTGCTTTTGCAGAATCTTTGTAATTCCATGTCAAAGTAATATTTTTGTTTCCTTCATCATATTTTGCCGTTGCACTTGAAGGCGCATCGAGTTTATTATACCTTTCAGAAACTATCTTTGGTGCATGCCCTTTAACGGCATATTCGGTGCTAACTGCACTACTTGGTGTAAAATCACCAGCAAGTACAGGCGGCATCGAGCCTCTTTCAATTCTGACCCTTTGAACGCTGTTAGGCATAACGAAGTCAGGAGTGTCGACATCCTTCGAGACGTGGGCCATAATATTTTTAAATAGTAATTGGGCGATTCTCTGGTTATCTCCAACCGCCGTAATTGGCGTTGAGCGATTTTTATATCCAGTCCAAACTGACGCAGTGTAATTGGTAGTATAGCCTGTAAACCAAGCATCAGGGACAGAACTACTATTAATATTCCACTTTTGCATGTCTTCATCTGAGTAGTTTGTTGTCCCCGTTTTACCGGCAATAGGAAGCCCAGGCACTTTCGCTCTTACTCCTGTACCAGGATATTCAAGGACACTTTTCATCATATCCGTAATCATGAAGGCGGTAGAATCCTTCATAACCACTTTTGGTTCCGGTGCGGTACTTATCACAGTACCGTCGCGTAGTGTTATTTTCCTAATGGCATGTGGTTTTGTGTAAAAGCCATTATTGCCAAAAGCGCTGTAGGCACCGGCCATTTCAAGAGGGGAAACCCCGACGGTTTTATCACCAAATCCACCGATCGCATACGATTCAAAGATTTCTTTTAACGGAATACCAAGACTTACGGCAAAGTCTTTCGCCCTATCCAAGCCTACCTCCTGAAGGGCTTGAACCGCAGGGGTATTTCGTGATAATTGCAGGGCAGTCCTGATGGTCATTGGCCCCATGTATTTTTGATCCCAGTTTCCAAACTTTTTACCTGTCGAATAAGTAATTGGTTTATCCTCAATCATTTCATAAGTTCCCCAATTTAAATATTCAATTGCCGGGGCATAATCGAGAACGGGCTTGATTGTTGATCCAGGTTGGCGCTGAGTATCAATCGCATAGTTAAACCCACGTTTTACTTTTGGGTTCCTTCCGCCGCCAATTGCACGGATTTCTGCTGTTTTCGTATCAAGGAGTGCAATTCCGGCCTGGAATTCATCATCAGGATACTCTACAACGTCTTTTGTATTAAGCGCATTTTCCACATATGTTTGTGCATTAGGATCTAATGTCGTATGGATTGTCAAACCATCTGAATAAATATCAAAATCTGTTGTTGCCTCCACTTCATCAATAACTGCGTCGACAAAAGAATCAAACGGTTTTTCATCCACCTTCCGCTTGTCTTCTTTCAAAACAGTCGATGCAACGGAAACCTTTTTCGCATCGTCCATTTCTTGTTTGGTAATAAATCCATGCTGATGCATTAAGGTTAAAACGATGTTTCGTCTTTTTTCAGCTAAATCCGGGTGTTTGAAAGGGTTATAATTATTAGGACTTTGTGGCATCCCAGCGATTTGGGCGGCTTCACCTAACGTTAATTCTTTCAATTCTTTTCCATAATAGATTTTTGCTGCCGTTGCAATCCCATGGCTATTTTCGGAAATAAACACTTTATTCGCATACATTTCGAAAATTTGATGTTTCGTATATTGCTGCTCCAGCTGATAAGAGAGCCATGCTTCTTCAACTTTCCGTTTTAATGTTTTTTCCGGAGTTAAAAATGAGTTTTTTACGACCTGTTGTGTAATGGTACTTGCCCCTTCAGCACCAAATCCATGCTGAAGATTTGCTAAGACAGCACCGCCTAATCGAATCGGGTCAATCCCATGGTGCTTGTAAAAACGGTAATCTTCCGTTGCTAAAATAGCATTTTCGACTTGCTTTGGTATGTCTTTGTAGTTCACGTATTCGCGATTAACAGCACCTACTTCGGTAATCAGCTTTTCATTCTTATCTAAAATCTTCGAAGAGATGGGATCTTTTAATAACTTCGGGTCAAGTTTGGGCGCATCCTTTACTAAATAGGCGAAAGTACCCACTCCTGCCAGTATACCTACGATTCCAAGGACAACCAGGCCTAAGAAGATTTTCTTAAATAATCCCCCTGATTTTTTCTTGGTTTTTGGCTTACCTTTGGATTGGAGTTTCTTTCGGCGCTCCTCTCTTGATTGATAATGTTCGGACATGGTAATATTCCTTCCTTTCGGACCTTTTCTCAATTCGTAAAAATGTTAAAGTCTATCTATAATTTTAATATAGTCAATTCTTGGCTGAAATCCAAGTGGAAGGTGATAACCTTTTTCTTCGATTTCTTCCTTGGTAATTGATTTTCTGCCTCCATTAGTCATTCGCTCCCAAAACGTTAACAAGTGTTTGGCTTCAAGTAAATAAACCTGTTCGTATTTTGTAAAACGAAGAATTACAAAACATATACCTCCGTGATTAATCACTTCTTCCATATGCAGCACTTGGTGTTGATGGAAATTTTTTAGTGGAAAAGAGGTAGGGTTTTGTGTTTCTTTTGCTTCAAAATCAATATATTTCCCTTTGTAAACTCCGTTATAGTCAGTGGTTGAAGCTAATTTAAAATAGGCTTCCTTAATGACAGCCGCACTCCGGTTTGGATAATCAACCTGAACAATTTGAACAGGTGTTGGCTTCTTATGAATAACCGCAATTTTTCGTTCCCGGTAGTACTCATTTGTTTCATTTAAATCTTCTTCAAGTGTCATACCCCTATTACTGAAAGAACTATTTTTCTTTTTTTTTATCGTCTTTTCATTCTCACGTTCTTTCGGTATGTACCTTTTACCGTTTGGATAGTTAAAATTCATGTTCTGCACCTCTCAAGCTATCCCTAATCATATCAAATCTTAATGAAATTAGCGTGTATAAAATACATTCGTGTACACATGCTAATTACAATTGTACTGTGAATATCGAAATTAAGCATGATTCATTTTTCATAAAGTATTCAAACTTGTGTTACTCATACTCTATTAAATTAATGTAAGGGATGACAAATATGAATCATCTTACGATACAGGAACAAACAATCATCCGTCAAATACAAGGCGAAACGAATAAAAAGAATATCGATAATATCTCCAGAACGGATGCTTATTTTTCTTATTTTAAAAAAAATCCTGATATTATTTGGTCCTTCCTTGCAAGCATGGTTTCAAGAAATGGGGGATGGAATATGTGTGACCTTGAAGGGTCGATATTCCCCCATCTGTTAACGGCTAAAACAAGAAAACAACTTTTTCTAACGTATGAGCGGGCCAATTGGCTTATTTTCAATGATGTATTTCCTCAATTATTGCTCTATCAATATTCGACGAAAATGAAGCGGCCAATGTTTCATTTACTTCCGTATTTTCATGTTTCAGCGTTCATCCAAAAAGAATGGAATAGATACTGGAGGGAAAATGATAAAAAGCGGCTTACAACTGCCTTAATTATTAATGAGCAAAATGTGATTCAAACTCCCGTCATTGAGCATCCAATATATAAGAAAAAGGTTTTTCATTCAATGATTTTTTCGTTTCAAGACTGGCTCCATTTCAGCTGTGTCCTGTTTCCAACCTGTGGCGGGGAAGTATATGGTGCTAGTGTAAATGGCTTCAAAACACTATCTAAGAGAATTGACTTAGGCAAAAGACTTGCTAGTATCCTTTTCCATCCGCGGCTATTTCCACACTTCTTTGAATTTGCTGAAAAAACGCCGCATACTGGCTCAAGATATGATTATGAACAGTATTTTAAATTAAAGACTGTCCGAAAAACCCCAATACTACGGACTAGTTTCCCCGTTATAGAGCACAATCAGCGTACGCACGATGATTGGAGTATGCAGCGGATTGTGTTTCCATCCTGGTTATATTTTCCTGCGCGGCACCGTCACCCCATCCATCTCACGGACTGGTATTTGTCAAAATCTAACCAGCTTCAATTATTGCTCTCGGTCCAAAAAGTATTAGAACTAAAAAAATGGAAATAAAAAAAAGCAAGGCTACTTGCTTTTTTTTATTTCCACTTTTTATGTTGAAGGGCGGTCTGGACCTTCTAGTTTTTTATCACCATATCCTGTTCTTTTTTCTGTTTCTGCTTGTGTTTGTTTATTGGTTTGTTTTTTCTCTTTTGACATTGGAAACACCTCCAATAATAGCTTGTACGGTTTTCACTTTTTCATGCGAATTAGGATTATGTCGAAAAGAAAAGGCTTGTATGCGTTTTGCCACTATCTTTGACGAATTGCTTCTAGTTTTGTCAGGCAGGAAGGAAGCCAATGACTAAAGGCGAATAATAGCTAATAGATTATCGCGAGGAGGGTTTTATAAATGAATAAGCCATTGTCCGAAAAGGAAAAGCTGATTACGATGCTGACAGAAATCTATGATCAATTAGAAGAATTGGAGTTTGTTCTAGAAGCATCCTTCTCAGACCAACGCATTAGTTTAAACAAGGAAGAACAAGATCAAATAAAAGCTTCTGAACAAAAACTAGCCGTCCTTGACAAGACAATGGAAATAATGACCACCCTTTCTAAGGAAGAAATTAGTGCTGCAGGCTCAAATCAAGGGAGAAAATCCTTAAAGTTTGAATTAGGCTTTTAATGTCCGTTAAAATGATAATACCGATTAAAGTAGCATGAATGTTTATTGCTACTTTTTTATTTTGTTTAGAGAGAGGATTATTTATAAATGTCTGAAGAAATCATTCGCTTAACCGAACAGCTTCTAAAGTATAATCACTTATTCATGGACTACTACGAAGAGGGAAGAGAGGAAGGAACAGAGTATGATTTTCACGAAGTCATTAAACCATTCGCCAATGAGGTGAAGGAAATAAATGATGAGTGGAAAAGGGCCATGAGGAATTGGCTTTCAGAAACTGACCATAAACATTTACATTTGAAGCAAATCGACACGACATCAGAGCACATTGAACAACTTTCGATCCAATCCTTTTTTCCTAAGACTAGTAAGTCAAGATTTTTAAATGCAAATCGAACGGTTGAATTTTTCTTAACTGAAATATTGAAAGAGATAAAAAAATAAAAAAAGAGATGCGAAGGCATCTCTTTCATTCATAATTTGGAATGTTCGATGAGGGAGTTTTCCTTATATTGGTCAGGTATTACTGCGCCTTGGATTTCAAGTTCACGAACAAGAAGGCGATAGTCCTTAATATTAATTTCGTTGTGAATATACGCTTTCTTAGCAAAATCCATTAATGTATTAACATCGTCTGTTGTGTAATCCCGACTTTGAATAAATTTGCTTTTTAATTCGAGAACGTTCATAAATAGCTCCTCCTTCATCCTTTTTTCTATCGTAACACGAAAAGAAAGAATTTATAGTTTTTAAAATATTTAAACTTTAGACAGGATTCCCCTTAATTAGACATTGGCGGAAATAGCAAAATAATCACCTTTCATTTCAAATCTTCATAAAGTGTAGTAGAGAAATTTGCGGAGGAGATGTTTGCCCATGCTTGGAGAAAAGAGACCATCCTACAACGATAATTATGGATACTCGGGGCAAATGATGCACCAAGATCCAAATGGTCAGCTATGGAATCATCAGCACTTAAAACGAAATCAACCTTATCCGTATCAAACACAACCACAAAATTATGATTGGTACGCTTACCAACAGCAAAACACTTATTACCCTCAGCAGCAGTCATTTGCCCAACCCTATCAACCAGGATTCGTTCCACAAAATGTGCCTTTTCCAAATCAGCCAATTGTGCAAAAGGATTCACAATTCCTTTTCCAAAATCCATTGCAGCCGCAGGATGAAATGATACACAAACAACCATATATACCAATGAACGGCTACCCTATGATGAACCCTTATCCAAAACAAAGTGCAATGCCTAAACAACCAGGTGGAGTACAATCATTTATGAACTCCTTCAAGTCTCAAGACGGGTCAGTGGATGTTAATAAAATGGTCAATACAGCGGGACAAATGATGAATGCCGTAACTCAGGTATCATCACTTGTCAAAGGCTTTGGGGGATTTTTTAAAGCATAGAAGTAAGAAAAGACGGCGTGGGTTCGCCGTCTTTTCCTTTGGGATTCTGAATTGCAAATTAGTCGTCGATTTTAATTACCTTCCCTTTTTCTAGAGGTACTCGTATTTTCAATAATCCATCTCGATACGATGCTTTAACCCTCTTTTCATTTATAATATGGGGAAGTGAAATCGTTCTGGATGATTGTTGGCGTAAAAAGCTGCGCCGATAGACTTGGCTATGGTCATCTTCTGCGGTTTCAAGCTGGTTATTTTCAATAGTAATTGTTAAATAATTCCCAGCGATGTTTAAATGAATTTGCTCTCTATTAACACCGGGAAGTTCAGCTGTGATTAAATACTCATCCCCTTTTTCAATCATGTCGACATGAAAGCCAGCCCCAGATGGGAGGGGACTCTTTAAAAAATCATCGATTGACTGTAAAAAGCCCTTAATCGGTTTTTCGGTGAAAAAGTCGTTCATCGATTTCATTAAATCACCAAAAGGCTCAGGCTTTGGCTTTTTAGGGTTATTTTTATCACTTGGAAGCATAGATGACATGAAGATCCCTCTCTTTCCATTATTTCATTAAATAGCATATGCATACAAAATTAGGTAGGTGCCGCCAAACAAAAAACCACAGCAATTCAGCTGCGGTTTTTATTTATATTAAATTTATTTCTTCCATAAGAATCTCAACATCCACGATCATGTTTCCGTCATCATCTACTTCGATTAATTCATCTTTTTTCATTCTTGTCAGTGTCCGGCTAATTGTTTCTCTAGTGGTACCAATCATATTGGCGAGATCCTTGTTGGTGAATTCTGATTTTAAAAGGATTGTTCCATCCTCTTGTTCTTTGCCGTGCTTCTGGGCAAGCCGGATTAAAAGTTTCACAATTTGTTCATATGTATTATTGAGTATTTGCTCTTCTAACCGGTTTTGTAAATCGACGATTTTCTCCCCGAGAACCTTAAATACTTTAATGCAAAGCTCAGGATTTTCAATCAGGACAGATTCAAATTTTGATATCGGAACAGCAATAAGTGTTGATGGCTCAAGAACTTCGGCATAGGCAGGGTAATCTCCTTTTCTGAAAAAACCTACATGCGGGAACATTTCACCTTTTTTCATGATGGCAACAATCTGTTCTTTGCCATTCACATCACTTTTGTAGATTTTGATTTTTCCATTATAAATAAAATAGACATTTTCAAGTGGATCGCCCTGGAGAAAAACATGGCTTTGTTTTTTCCATTCCCTTGCTATCGCAATGTCGGTAATCTTCGTCAATTCAAAATCATTTAATTCACGAAAAAGGGAGAAAACAGAAAGGACCCTTTTAATTTCTTCTATCTTCATTCAATCACCCTCAAGTTTAATATTAAATTACTATCTATTGTATCAAAAAACTGCGCAAGAGTTTAACTTTTTCTTTTATTACGAACGTTTATTCGTTAAAATAGATTTAATGAGGTGAGAAATATGAAGGTGAAAAAAAGCCTGCAGGAAATTCTGACAGACTTAAAAATAAATGATGAATTTAAAGAAAATATCGTTACATGGCAGACAATTGCTGAAAAACCGGCTCAAACAGTCCCGCTTCCGGAAGTCTTACATCCGCTTTTAAGAAAATCTTTCAATAGTAAAGGGATTGAACAGCTTTATACACATCAAAAATCTGCTTATGAGAAAGTGATGGAAGGTAAAAGTATCGTTGCCGTCACCCCGACCGCTTCAGGGAAAACATTATGCTATAATCTTCCAGTTCTCCAAACGATTTTATCAAATCCTAGTGCACGGGCCCTTTATATGTTTCCTACGAAGGCACTGGCGCAGGATCAGAAAAGTGAAATGAATGAAATTATCCAGGCAGCAGGAGTGGATATTAATAGCTATACGTATGACGGAGATACGCCGGCAAATATTCGTCAAAGGGTGAGACAAGCAGGGCATGTTGTCATTACAAACCCCGACATGCTCCACTCAGCCATCCTGCCACATCATACAAAATGGGTTTCTTTGTTCGAAAATCTTAAATTTGTTGTCATTGACGAGCTCCATACCTATCGAGGTGTATTTGGCAGCCATGTTGCTAACGTGATTAGAAGGTTAAAACGTATTTGCCGCTATTATGGAAGTAATCCCGTATTTATCTGTACGTCCGCTACAATCGCTAATCCGCTAGAGTTAGCTCAATCGTTAACAGAAGAGAAGATGTACCTTATTGATAACAACGGGGCCCCAAGTGGTACAAAGCATTTTCTCTTCTATAACCCGCCGATTGTCAATAAGCCATTAAATATAAGAAGAAGTGCAACACTTGAGGTACGCAAAATAGCTGGTGAACTATTAAAAAATAAGATCCAAACGATTATTTTTGCGAGAAGCAGGGTCAGAGTGGAAATTATTTTAACTTACTTGCAAGAATTGGTGAAAAATCAATTAGGTGCCAAATCAATCATGGGGTATCGCGGCGGATATCTTCCAACCGAAAGAAGAAAAATTGAGAAAGGCCTCCGTTCAGGTGACATCTACGGTGTGGTCAGCACGAATGCGCTTGAATTAGGTGTGGATATTGGACAGCTGCAGGTCTGCATAATGACAGGGTATCCGGGGACGATTTCCAGTGCGTGGCAGCAAGCTGGAAGAGCGGGAAGAAGGCATGGCGAGGCACTGGTCATTATGGTTGCCAGCTCTAGCCCGCTAGACCAATATATTATTCAGAATCCTGGCTACTTTTTTAATAAAAGCCCTGAAACAGCAAGGATCAATCCTGATAATTTAATTATTCTCATCGATCACATGAAATGTGCCGCATATGAGCTCCCTTTTAAAGCCAATGAAAAATTTGGGAACGTCGACACAGAGGAACTTTTAGAGTATTTAACAGAAGAGCGGGTCCTCTATCGAAATGGTGACAAATGGTATTGGATGAACGATTCTTTTCCTGCACATAACATAAGCTTGCGGTCGGCATCGCAGGAAAATGTAATTATTGTTGATCAAACGGATGTGGCGAATGTAAGAGTGATTGGTGAAATGGATCGCTTTTCGGCAATGACACTTCTGCATGACGAAGCAATTTATTTACATCAAGGCACACAATTCCAAGTAGAAAAGCTTGATTGGGATGAAAAAAAAGCGTTTGTCAGGGAAGTTAAAGTTGATTATTTTACCGATGCTAATTTAGCGGTTCAATTAAAGGTATTAGAAGTTGACAGGCTTCAAGCAGTGGAGGAAGCGGAAATCGGCTTTGGCGATGTCAGTGTCAGGGCAATGGCAACGATTTTTAAAAAAATCAAATTTGAAACACATGAAAATATCGGGTCGGGTCCCATTCATCTTCCCGAAGAGGAGCTTCACACGAATGCTGCCTGGATCTCATTAAACCAACCGCTGGCGGAAATGGGACATGAACGATTGGAGCAAGGACTTGTCGGGACGGCCCATGCCTTAAATCATATTGCACCCTTATTTGTGATGGCAGATCCTCAGGATATCCATGTCATCCCGCAAGTAAAGGCGGATCATAACGAGAAGCCAACGATCTTCTTTTATGATCGTTATCCAGGCGGGATTGGGTTGAGTGAAAAAATCTACTCAGGGATGTCAGAAGTATTTGCGGAAACTGAAAAGATGATCCAGCGATGTCAGTGTGTTTCCGGATGCCCATCATGTATTGGTACAGAAACAGTCAGTGAAACGGCAAAAAAGGATGCCTTAAAAATTATTCAATCCTTCAGGCAGCCTTACCACTTGAGCAAGGAAGTGTAAAGATGTCGTTAAAAAATAAATTGAATCGGTTAAAGCCTCATCTTTCGATCGGGGGACAGCCTGAAAAGGCCCATCATCTTCCTGCCCCTGTTAAGATTGATATCCCATTTCGTGAAAGATGGGAACAAGAAAATGTTTCCCCCTATTTTATGGATGCGGATTACTGCTTGGTCAGGGAAGTAAAATTTCCCCTATCACAGCAGCATGGGCATTATTGTTTTCGTGATTTTCTAACCGCTGTAGACCTCTGGAACAATGAACCGATTAACCATCCCTTATCGGCTAAAGGACATCAAGCCGGGGAACTATTCTTTTTTGACACAGAAACGACGGGACTTGGCGGCGGAGTAGGGAACACCATCTTTCTCCTTGGTTATGCAAGCATTTCAGGAGACAATCTTATTCTTAGACAACATATTTTACCGCACCCGGGAGCAGAAGTTCCTTTATATCAAAGCTTTTTAGAAAAAGTAAACTATAAAACGCTTGTTACTTATAATGGGAAATCGTTTGACTGGCCCCAGGTAAAAACAAGGCATACCCTTGTAAGAGAGCATGTGCCAAAGCTGCCTGCATTTGGTCATTTTGATTTGTTTCATGCGGCCAAAAGGCTATGGAAGCACAAATTAGACCGTTTGAAATTGGCTGTTGTAGAAAAAGAGGTATTAGGGGTAGAAAGAATAGATGATCTTCCTGGATTTCTGGCTCCGATGATATATTTTGATTTCATTGAAAGTAAACAGCCTGATGGGATGCTTGGAATGATAAAACATAATGAAATTGACATTTTATCGTTAATTACTTTATACACCCACTTAACCTTTCAACTTTGCGGGATAGATGCGTTGCAAACAAGGGCAGAGTCCTATGAGGTTGGCCGCTGGTTTGCTTCATTGGGAGAAAAGAGTGAAGCGGAAAAGGTATTGAGCAAACTTACAACTGGCAGCGATTTTACTTCTTATCAAGCAATGTTTACCTTGGCTTTTCAGTATAAAAAAGAGAAAGACTGGGTTATGGCACAGAAATTGTTTCTGGGTGTTGTTGATTCTGAGGATGAACGAATGATGTTAGAATCCTGCTTAGAACTTGCAAAAATCCATGAACATAGGCTGATTGATTATCAACTTGCCCTTAATTACTGTCAAAAGGCAGTTTTACTAATAACCCAAACTAAAAAACCGCTAAAATTATCTGGGCAAATGACTTTAGAACAACTTCAAATTAGACTAAAACGATTAGAGAGAAAGTATGGTAAACTTCTCAAGAAAGTGCATATTTCACCAAAAGTGGCAAAATAAACTTTAATTATGCTAATGTTTGATGATTGTCACAAAAACTTAATAACTTTTTATCAAAAACCAGCATTTTCATATTGTTTATCATAGTTGAAAAAGGTAAAATTTGAATTTGGATTGAGAAAAAACGACTATAGAAACATTATGGAGTTGGTAATATGTATAAAGGGATTTTATTATTATTTTTTATTGTCGTTTGTTTGACTGCTGTCATTTTTACAAGCTTAAAAGATAGCTTTTATTCTTTTTTATAAAAGGTCTTGTACTAGTAAGACATCATAGGCTAGAAAGGTTAGAACATATATAAACAGAATTTGTGGAAATTAACTCTGTTTTGCGAAAAATAGGTATTTTCATTAGTACAAGAGTCATCCCGTCAACATAGGCTGTTAATGTAAACAGAATATTTGAAGGGAGAGTATTATATGTATCTTGGAACCAATTTTATGCCGCCAGTCATTCATCCGACTAATCAAATTGTCAACCATACGTTCTCAACAACGGTGGTGCCACACATTCATCCAACACATGTTACAACAGTCAATCACCATATGTACCAACATAAACATTACTGTTGTGAAACAGCTTCATGCTGCGAAGATGTGTGTAGTCAACAAATTAACTGCTGTAACCCATGTGCACCAGGCGGAATGCCGGCTGCAAATGCCGTACCAGGCATGGGAATGGGTGGCCCCGGCTTTGGACCTGGAGGCCCTGGTTTTGGACCTGGAGGCCCAGGCTTCGGAGCAGGAGGCCCAGGCTTCGGAGCAGGAGGCCCAGGCTTTGCACCAGGACCATTCATGGGTCCTAGGCGGTAATAAGGCAATATCAATTGCAGGGGCTTTTTAGCCCTTGTTTTTTAAATCTTATTTACTATATGATATGCTTTATTTACAGAAATGTTTGTCCAAATAAGAAATTTTTTAAGAAAGGGGGAATATTCTTGATAAAAGTTTTGGCCATTTCAGGTTATAAACCCTTTGAATTAGGAGTTTTCAAAAAGGACCATCCATCTCATCTTTTTATTATGGCCGCCATTAAGAAGTCTTTAATACCAATGGCAGAAGAAGGATTAGAGTGGGTGCTAATCAGTGGACAATTAGGTGTGGAATTGTGGGCGGCAGAGGTTGTCTTTGATTTACATAAGGATTTTCCCGATTTAAAACTGGCGGTTATAACACCTTTTCTAGACCAGGAAATGTCTTGGAATGAGAATAACAAAGAATGGTATCAATCCGTTCTTGCGAAAGCAGATTTCATAGATTCTGTTACGAAAAAAGGATATGAGAAACCGTGGCAATTTCGGTTGAAGAATCAATTTTTTATTGAAAAAAGCGACGGACTCCTTATGCTTTATGATCAGGAAAAGGAAGGTAGCCCAAAATACCTATATGAGCTGGCATTAAACTATCAAAAAAAACATTCGTATCCAATTGAGCTTATCACCTTTTATGATTTGCAAATGATTGTTGAAGAAGAACAATTGAAACGAAGTGATTTTTAATATTCTTGGGTTTTATTTGGTTGCTAATCCCATGGGGAGAATGATTTTTAAGATCATTAAAGAAAAAGACAAAAGAAAATTGACAAAACCAGATATTTTTGAAAAAATAATAGGTAATGTTTGGCGAATACTGAGGTGATTTGAATGCTGTCAGATAAAGTAAAGTTAACAGCTAAGGATATTTTAGAAAAAGAGTTTAAGACCGGGGTCCGTGGTTATAAACAAGAAGATGTCGATAAGTTTTTGGATTTAATTATTAAAGATTATGCTACATTCCATCAGGAGGTTGAAGATCTTCAACAGGAAAATCTACGGCTTCGCAAACAGCTTGAAGACACATCAAAAAGGCAGCCAGCAGCACAGCCTGCTGGAACAACCAATTTTGATATTTTGAAGCGATTATCCAATCTTGAAAAACATGTTTTTGGCAATAAGCTATACGATTAACAGAATGTACCGCGATTTGCTAATAAAAACCATTGAATTTTCGGCGTGAAATGCATATAATAAAAAATGTATTCATTAATTACGTTCGGGTAATCGCTGCAAGAAGCTTTAGCGACTTGTAGAGGAAAGTCCATGCTCGCACGAGCTGAGATGCTCGTAGTGTTCGTGCCTAGTGAATTCATAAGCTAGGGCAGCAATAACCATTGCTGACGGCCGGGAAAATACCTAAGTCCTTCTGGATATGGTATGAATACCTATAAAAGTGCCACAGTGACGTAGTCTTTCCAGAAATGGAAAGGGTGGAACGGGTAAACCCCACGAGCGAGAAACCCAAATAATGGTAGGGGCACCTTCTCTGAGGAATTGAACAAGGAGAAGGACAGATTTATAAAAGAATCTGTAGATAGATGATTACCACCAATGTACGAGACACGACCGTGTCGTTTGCAGTACTCTGGTACAGAACATGGCTTACAGAACGTTATTAATGGGAATGTATGCTGTATATTAAACGGCTCTCCTAATTAGGAGAGCTTTTTATTATTAATTTTATTGAGGATAGTGCATCCGCTAACCAACTTTTGTCAATAATGATTCTAATAAACTGTTGTTCTTGTTAAGAGGAAATTTACATACTATTGTAGGAGTTAAGGGTGAAAAAATGGGAAATTATCAATTAATAGCTACCGCGGCAATGGGTCTTGAAGCCTTGGTTGCTAAAGAGGTACGCTCATTAGGCTATGAGTGTGAAGTTGAAAATGGCAAGGTTATCTATACAGGCGACGAAAAGGCGATAGCCCGCAGTAATTTATGGCTTCGAACTGCCGACAGAGTCAAAATAAAGGTGGGTGAATTTAAGGCACGTACCTTTGATGAATTATTTGAGAAAACAAAGGCATTGCCATGGGAAAAATTTCTGCCTGAAGATGCGGAATTTCCAGTCATCGGAAAATCGGTTAAATCAACGCTTTTTAGCGTTTCAGATTGCCAGGCAATTGTCAAAAAGGCGGTTGTCGAACGACTGAAAACGCATTATAAACGGAGTACGTGGTTTGAGGAAAATGGTGCCTTCTTCCGCATCGAAGTAGCACTATTAAAAGATATTGCGACAATTACCATCGACACAAGCGGTCAAGGTCTTCATAAGCGTGGCTACCGCGTTGACCAGGGAGAGGCCCCATTAAAAGAAACGCTTGCTGCCGCCCTTGTATTGCTCACAAATTGGAAGGCAGACCGTCCCTTTATCGATCCTTTTTGCGGCTCAGGTACGATTCCGATTGAGGCAGCAATGATTGGGCAAAATATTGCTCCGGGTTTTAACCGTGAATTCGCTTCTGAGCATTGGAATTGGATTCCTTCAAAGGTTTGGGAAGAAGCCAGAAATGAAGCGGAAGACCTAGCAAATTACGATCAACCAATTGATATAACAGGGTCTGACATCGATCACCGAATGGTAAAAATCGCTCAGGAAAATGCAGTAGAAGCGGGGTTTGGTGATTTAATCCGCTTTAAACAAATGCAGGTTAGCGATATTTCAACTACTAGTGAATATGGCGTCATTATTGGAAATCCTCCCTACGGTGAAAGACTTGGGGACAAAAAAGCTGTCGAGCGTATGTATAAAGAAATGGGACAGGCATTTTCAAAGCTTGATACATGGTCTATTTACATCATTACATCAAATGAAGAATTCGAACAATTTTATGGAAAGCCGGCAACAAAAAAGAGAAAGCTCTTTAATGGCTTTATCCGAACGGATCTTTACCAATATTGGGGGAAAAGACCTCCGCGTCAAAATGAACGGAATTAAGACAATTAAAATTGAGTAAGCCACTTGTTTTTAGCGTCATCAAAGGCGCTAACTTTTTTTTGGAGGTTATCATGCAGAAACGTATGCCATTTGCCGTTGCCAAAACTGAATCCTTTTATGATAAATTAAGTGAATGGATTGGTGATTTATTTTATGATATTTTGCCTGACGCCGGGTTTGAACTAAGGGATGAACAGATTTATATGGCTTTTCAACTTGAAAAAGCCTTCAAGGATAAAAAAGTAATGTTCGCAGAAGCTGGAGTTGGAACAGGGAAAACAATTGTTTACCTGCTTTATGCAATAATGTATGCGCGCTATACAAATCGTCCTGCTATTATTGCATGTGCAGATGAGACATTAATTGAGCAGCTTGTTAAAAAAGAAGGTGACATTGCCAAGCTGGAGAAAATTCTTGACCTTGATATCGATGTTCGCTTGGCAAAGTCACGGGATCAATACCTTTGTCTAAAAAAGCTGGATCACGTTAAGACGAACGACTTTTCAGATGAAATTTCAAGTATTTATGAAAAGCTGCCTGATTTCGTCCATAGTGAAGGCTCGATGCAGTCGTTTGAAAAGTATGGAGATAGAAGAGATTATCCATCGTTGTCAGATGAAAAATGGAGTGAAGTCAGTTGGGATATGGTTCAGGATTGTTTTTCTTGTGAAAAGCGCCATCGCTGTGGACTGACATTACACCGGGAATATTATCGGCATTCAGCTGATTTAATCATCTGTTCCCATGATTTTTACATGGAGCATATTTGGACAAAGGAATCTAGAAAGAGAGAAGGGCAGCTTCCTTTATTACCAGAACATTCTTCCGTTGTTTTTGATGAAGGACACCTTCTGGAATTTGCTGCCCAGAAAGCGTTGAGCTACCGTTTTACCGATTATACGTTAGAGACTCTGCTTACAAGATTATTGGAAAATGAAGTACGGGAGAAGACGTTGTATACAATTGAAGAGGCCTTGTTAGAAAATGAGGCATTTTTTGATGCAATTTCACAATTCTCCACTCTTTCTCTTGGATCCGAAAAACAGATGATTACTAAGCATCCGTTAGTATTGAAAACTTGCCAGAAGTTACTTTCAACACTAAAAGCATTGGAAGAAGAACTGGTATTTGAAAGTGAGTTATATGTCATTAACGAGTATGATTTAAAAGTTGTTGAAGAGTATTTGGAGCAAATCACCTACTCTTTATCCCTTTTTCTTCAAGAATTAAACGGAATCAATTGGTTTGAGGAAAATGGAGAAGGACGGACGCTGGTCATTATGCCAAAAATGGTTAAAGAAGTCATGCGGGAAGAGGTTTTCTCTCAGAAAAAGCCGTTTATTTTTTCTTCAGCGACACTGGCCAATCAAAAATCGTTCGACTATATTGCTGATAGTATTGGTGTTGATGAATATTTCTCCTTTTCAGTGGCATCTCCTTTTAATTATGATGAACGGATGGATCTCTACCTTCCGAAATTTAGCAATGATGATATCCAAATGAAAGTAGACTATCTTATTGAGAAAATTCGCCATTCTGAGGGCCGGGCATTAATTCTATTAAACAATAAAGACGAACTTACTCAAATAAAAAAGGGAATTTCGGGGGTCGTCCCGTATCCGCTATATTTTGAAGGCGATGAGGAGATTAGCACACTGGTTTCGAAGTTTCAAAATGATGAGCATGCGGTTCTTTGTTCGATACATCTTTGGGAGGGCCTTGATATTCCTGGTAGATCTCTTGAAAATGTCTTAATCTTTTCTCTGCCATATCCACCTAATGACCCTGTTTTCACCGCAAAAAAGGAAGGCGTTGAAAATCCATTCTTAGAAGTGGAAATACCATATATGCTCCTTCGCCTGCGTCAGGGACTAGGGCGATTAATCAGGAGTGAAAAGGATCAAGGAACGGTTCATATTCTATTGGATAAAGATATCGATTCCAATGTATTAATGAAAATCAAAGAAGTACTGCCAACCGAGGCAATAGAACTTTAATTTTGGGAAAATAAAAAGCGGAAACGTCCTTGTCAGGTCGCGACCGCTTTTTTCCTTTTATCTGCCTAGTAATTTAAGTCCCTCTGGTGTCATTTTTTCTGGAGACCATGCCGGTACCCAGACAAGATTAACTTCAACCTTGTTTGTTTCTTCAATCCCTTCAACACTATAGCGGACACCGCTTGTAATACTGTCATGAAGCGGGCAGCCCGGAGTAGTTAACGTCATCGTAATCGTTACATCAGCTGATTCTGTAACCTCTACATTATAAATTAAGCCCAGGTCGACTACATTAATATTTAATTCTGGATCATATACACTTTTTAACGCTTCAAGAACTTTTTCATGTAAATTCATCATAAACACCTCACTATTTTTTTAAGACGCGTAGGATACAAGCCGTAATTACAATAAACACAATGGAAAGAATGAACTGTCCAATATTAAAGAGAATTGCTGTTTTAAGGGCTAAAGCACAAAAAACTATTAATACCGCGATGATGAATAAAAAGAATAAAGGAGTAACGATCTTTTCATTCATCATTTCTTTCAACGAAGGAACCTTGTTTTTCCCTATTTCCTTACTGTATTTATAAGTCCACCATAAAAATGGAACAATTTTATATAGGTAACTAACAATACTTAGAACAATCCATAAGAATAAATAAGTATAGATAAGTGGACCAGCAAAGGTTGAAATCTTGTGAGTCCAAAGCAGGATAAAAGCAGCCAAGTGCAGGACATTTCCAAAGCCTATGGCGACTAATGCGAACGTAAATGGTTTATCTAACTTTTTCTTCAATCTTTTTTTGATAATAATACTAATATGCCAGCTAAATACTGAAAAACCGATAAGCAGTAATAAGAAACCAGCTTTTAGAAGGACACTATTGTTGATAAAGATGGAAACAAAAGTAATGACTAGACCAGATACGTAAAATCCATAGACATATTTTGCCTGAACCATTGGAAAACCATGGGATAAGGAGAACATCGGGACCATTTTATAAGAAAATCCAAAAATTAATAGTGTAAACCAACCAGTTACACCCATTAATAAATGGGCTTTAAAGATAGATTGATAATATTCGGCACCTACACCAGTTTTTAAACAATAAACCAATGTTATCCCCATAAAAATAGTAATAAACAAGCAAACTAATGCTGAACCTACAAATGCTGTAAGGATAGTTGGTATGGCCTGGGTTTTAAGCGTCATAAACATTTGGAATAAAAACATTAATATCCCCAGTAAGGTAAGGACGCCAGGGATCAGCGCATGTTGCGGTGACGAATACAACGTCCCCGCAAATGTGGCAATTCCTACCGCTGTCACAAAAAATTGGATAAAACCAAATTTCTCATTCCATATTTTCGTTAGGAATGCTACGGGTACAAGCTGATACATCGCACCCATTGCTGCCATTAAAGCCCAACCCAAGACAATTAAATGGGCAGAAGACCAAATGGCCGGGATCCTAAAGCTGCCCCCTGCCATTATTTGTCCATTCAATAGCAGCAAAATTTGCGATAGGACCAAAGCAAGAAAACTAAATAAAATAAATGAAATAGGAAGCTTAATATTTGTTTCATTTCCCATATTTTGAGGAAGCATGAGTGTTCACCTTCTTATCGGAAGATTTCAATTTTAAAACTTCCGTCGTTTTGTGGTTCTGTAAGCTGCTTGTAGCCTAATTCCTCTAGCTGCTCATAAAGGAACATGGGTCTCCGATCATTGATAATTGTCAAAACTTCATTTTCACCAAGCGTTTCTAAGGCGGCTAAAGTTCTCATCATTGGCTGTGGCGGCTCTAATCCTCGATTATCTAGAATCACAGTTAAAATCGCACCCTTCTTTGTAAAATCTATTACGCTTTCTTAGTAAATGTTACCTTCCAATGTTTTTTATCAAGTTCTTCTTCATGATGAGAAAAGCCTTTTGCCTTTAACACGGCGAAAAGGGGAACGGGTTTAAATGGGGCATGAAGGATAAAAACATCATTATCGTCCTTTAATTCCTTTATCGCCTCCATAATCTTTTGAAAGGGTTCCATTTTATTCTTTAAATCCTCACGTACATCCAGCTCAATAATCCTTTGCTCCATAAAAAACATCTCCCTTAATAGTTAATGGCAGAACATTGTGTATGCACTCATATTAATAGAATAGTTCCTGTTGAAGTGCCACCCGGTCAATTAGGTAATATCCATTTTGATCCTGGGTTACAAATTCCTTCTTTTTCACATGATTGACGGTTCTACTCACGGTTTCTCGTGAAGTACCAATCATATTGGCCAATTCCCGATTCGTGAACTGGGTTGTCAGTTTATACCGTTCTCCTACTTTTTCGCCGTTTGATTTACAAAGTCTAATAAGAAGTAAAATAATTTGTTCGTACGTGTTATGAAGAACCTGCGCTTCTAATCTTCCTTGCAAATCCACAATCTTTTCGCCCAATACTTTAAAAAGCTTGATACAAAGTTCGGGATAGGAAATCAGTATTTCTTCGAATTTATCAATCGGGATGACAATTAAATGGGCATCTTCCATTACTTCTGCATGAGCTGGGAAATTCCCCTTTCTAAAAAAGCCAGCGTGAGGGAACATTTCGCCAGGTTCAAGAACGGAGATAAGTTGTTCTTTACCCGATTGATCTGTTTTATAAATTTTGATTTTCCCGCTATGAATAAAGAAAACACGATCAAGACGATCATCCTGCATAAACACATACATTTTGTGTTTATAAAATCGAGTCTGTGCAATCTTAACGATTGGATCTATTTCTTCTTCCGACAATTCTTTGAAGATTGGGACATCGGACAGCCTTTTCACTATGTCCTCTTGCTTCATTTACATCACCTTCATATTAGTAATTCTTGAATAACTACATTGTAGCAGTGATTTCACAGCAAATATGTGACCTCCATCATAGCTGGCAGATATCTTTGAAAATAATTCTCAGTGGTGTGACAAATCTCACACTAAAAAGATGAAGTGTTTCACTTTGTGAATTGATTTTCAAAGTTAAAATACAAACTGTAATGAAATAGGGGAGGATGATAGGCATGGAAATACAACGGCGAACACCAACGGGAAAAATGGTGAAGACCAATAAAAATGCATTATTGAAATCCATTTTAATGGTTACTATATTACTTAGCTTTACAGTCTTACTTGCTGGCGGCTATTGGATTTTTAAGGAGCAGGCCCCAAGACCTGTAGAGGTGACTAATGAAAAAGGAGAGGTGCTATTTACAAAGGATACGATTATGGGCGGCCAGGCTGTTTTTCAAAAATATGGTTTAATGGATTATGGCACCGTGCTAGGACATGGTTCATATATGGGGCCCGATTATACGGCTGAGTCCCTAAAGATTTATACTGAAGGAATGCAAGATTTTAAAGCAAAAGAAATGTATGATTTGGACTTCGCTTCATTAAATGGGGATGAAAAGTACCTGATTAAAAATAAAGTTATAAAAGAAATGCGAAAAAATCGCTATGATAGCAGCAGCGATACAATGCAGCTAACAAACGCGCAGGCTTTTGGACTTGTAAAAGTAAGGGAGCATTATAAAGAAATATTTTCGAAAGGTGACGGGTGGGGTTTAAAGGCTAATCTTATTAAAGAAGCGGATCTACCAAAAGACCACCGTGCCTATGTTGCAACAGGGGACCAAATTACGCAAATCTCCGACTTCTTCTTCTGGACTGCCTGGCTTTCAAGTACCGTCCGTGAGGGTGATAAAATCACCTATACGAATAACTGGCCATACTATGAAGATGCCGGAAATCATTTATCGTTCTCGGCGATTTGGTGGAGCGGTGCCAGCATTACATTATTTGTATTAATGGTTGGAATCATCCTATTTGTTTTCTACCGCTATCAATTCGGGATGAAAGAAGCCTATAAGGAAGGAAATTTCCCGCAAATTGATTTACGGAAAATGCCTGTAACAAATTCTCAGGTAAAAAGCGGAAAATATTTTGTGATTGTAGCAGCCTTATTCTTTGTCCAGTGTATGTTCGGGGCATTACTTGCTCACTATTACATAGAACCTGATAGTTTCTTCGGAATGAAATGGATACATGAAATTCTTCCCTTCAACATTACAAAAGGTTATCACCTGCAGCTTGCTATTTTCTGGATTGCTACTGCATGGCTTGGAATGGGAATTTATGTGGCACCGCTCGTTGGCGGTTATGAGCCTAAAAAACAAGGTTTATTAGTCGATATTTTATTTTGTGCCTTGGTAGTCCTTGTTGTCGGCAGTATGGTTGGTGAGTGGCTTGGTACAAATGGCTACTTAGGCAACAACTGGTTCCTGTTCGGACACTCAGGATGGGAATATATTGAATTGGGACGTATTTGGCAGCTTATTCTAATTGCCGGCATGTTCATCTGGCTGTTTATTGTTTATCGGGGAATTAGGGCTGGTCTTAAGAGAGAAACGGATAAGGGCGGCTTGATCCATCTCTTATTCTATGCGGCAATTGCTGTCCCAGCTTTCTATGTATTTGCATTATTCATTGACCCAAGTACTAGCTTTACTTTCGCTGATTACTGGCGCTGGTGGATTATCCACTTATGGGTAGAAGGTATTTTTGAAGTATTTGCAGTAGTTGTGATTGGATTCTTATTAGTTCAATTAGGTCTAGTAACAAAAAAATCAACTGTTAGACAATTGTATTTCCAATTAATTTTGTTGTTAGGCAGCGGTGTCATCGGCATTGGTCACCACTACTACTATAATGGCTCCGCGGAAGTTTGGTTAGGCCTTGGTGCTGTATTTTCCGCTATGGAAGTCATTCCATTAACATTGTTAATCCTAGAAGCCTATGAGCAATACAAAATGATGCGTGAGGGCGGTGTAGACTTCCCTTATAAAGGAACTTTCTGGTTCTTAATTTCTGTTGCCATCTGGAACTTGGTAGGGGCAGGTGTACTTGGATTCTTAATTAACTTACCAGCAGTCAGCTATTTTGAACACGGACAATTCTTAACACCAGCACATGGCCACGGTTCAATGATGGGTGTATACGGTATGTTTGCAATTGCTGTCCTGCTATACTCATTACGAAATATTGTCAAACCAGAGACGTGGAATGATAAGTGGCTTAAAGTCAGCTGTATTCTGTTAAACGTCGGCCTTGCAGGGATGGTCTTCTTATCCTTACTTCCTGTCGGTTTTATCCAAATTAAAGAAGCTTTCTACCATGGGTATGCTGCATCGCGTTCAGCAGCATTCTTACAAAAGGATCTTGTTGCAACATTATTAACATGGCGAGCGGTGCCTGACACCATTTTCCTTATTGGCGTAGTAGTATTATTGGTATTCTGTATTAAGGCATTGTTTAATTTACGTAAACCAACGCATAAAGAGGGAGAATTGCTTCCAGTTAAGGATTTAGCATTGGATGATGATGAAGAATAATAGAATAAAAGAAAATCCGCAAAGCTTAGCTTTGCGGATTTTCTTTTTCCTTAGTGAGATGTCTAGCTCCAGCGCCTAGCCCCTCGAGGTCGTGTCACGCCTGCCAATGAAGTCAAAGAACGACTTCTCCGTCAGGCCCTCCAGCGCTTGTCGGGGCTGAACAAGGCGCTTCCGCTTTTTGTTTTTCATAGCAGTCAAAGCAATAAACCTCTTTATCATCCGTAAGGACACCATTAAAAAAGCCGTCTAAACAATAGATTTTCTTATTGCAGCACTTACATGTTCCAATTAGTTCCTGCATTTGTCATACCCTCCGTATTAACAAAATCATCTTAGTAGTGTGATAACACGCACTAAGTATAAGCCGATGTTTCCTTATAATAAAAGAGAAGTTAACAAACTATAAGGAGTGATAATGATGCAAACCTACGCAAAAGTTATCAATGTACCAGATTTCCCACCACGTGAGAAACATCCAACAATTTTTAATGGCTTTGACGGATTAGCAAATGGCGAGACAATGATGATCGTGAACGACCATGATCCAAGACCATTGTTATATCAGTTCATGATGGAAAGACCTGAACAATTTTCTTGGGAATACCTTGAAGAGGGTCCTGAAATATGGAAGGTAGCCATTAATAAGAAGTAATTTTTGGTCCAAGTGTCTTTTGAATTAAAGGGACACGTAACCTTCACTAAACATTTTACGTGAATATTTATTTTTCAAGAAACATCCTCTTTTCCCTATAAGGTTATTTTACAACAGAATTCCCTTTCTGTTGTTTTTTTGTTCTGCATATTATCGAACAACTAACTACTTTTCAGAATAATATGTTAAAATTTAATCGTGTATAATAAGGGGGGGGGAAATGAAATGAATGTAACCCAAGTAGAAAAAGAATTTTTAGAATATGTGAAAAAAATGTCTAGTTATAACGAGGCACTGGGTGTCATTTATTGGGACCTAAGAACAGGGGCTCCCAAGCAGGGTGTAGAACAACGCTCGGAAGTGATAGGAATGTTGTCCTCTGAAGTTTTTAAAATGTCAACCTCCGAGGAAATGGCCGCATACATAGCCAATTTATCTAACAAGGCCCTGCCCGAGGTAACTAAGAAAATTCTTGAAGAATGTAAAAAGGAATACGAACGAAATAAGAAAATTCCAGCCGAAGAATACAAAGAGTTTGTTATTCTCCAATCAAAAGCAGAAAGTGTCTGGGAGGAAGCAAAAGCGAAATCAGACTTTAATATGTTCAGCCCATACTTAGAGAAACTAGTGGAAACGACGAAGAGATTCGTTAGTTACTGGGGCCATGAAAAAAATGTCTATGATGTTTTGCTGGACTTGTATGAACCAGGTATCACGGTAGAAGTACTTGATCAAGTATTCGGTGAATTGCGTGAAAAAATCGTACCGTTAGTTAAGCAGATTTCAGATTCCACCCATAAGCCTAAAACCAATTTTCTCTTTGAAACATTTCCAAAGGAAAAACAAAAGGAATTTAGTCTGGAGATTCTCGCCAAAATGGGTTATAACTTAAACGCTGGAAGACTGGATGAAACGGTTCATCCATTTGCAATTGGCTTAAGTCCCGGTGACGTACGTGTTACAACAAAGTATGATGAGGGCGATTTCCGGACAGCTGTTTTTGGAACCATTCATGAAGGCGGTCATGCCTTATACGAACAAAATGTTTCAAAAGATTTGATTGGTACACCGCTATGCTCGGGGACTTCAACGGGAATTCACGAATCACAATCGCTTTTCTATGAAAATATTGTTGGGCGGAGCTTACCATTTTGGAAAAATAATTTCGAAACTTTAAAGAAATATGCCAATGATCAGTTTGACAAAGTGGATATTGAGGAATTCTATCGGGCTATTAATGAATCAAAACCATCATTCATTAGAATCGAAGCAGACGAATTAACCTATCCGCTTCATGTAATTATTCGCTATGAAATTGAAAAGGGCTTATTTAATGGTGAAATTGAGGTCAGTGACCTGCCAAGGATTTGGAATGATATGTATGAGGAATACTTAGGAATTCGTCCTGATAATGATGCAATGGGTGTTCTCCAGGATGTCCACTGGGCAGGGGGAAGCTTTGGCTATTTCCCGTCATATGCATTGGGATATATGTATGCAGCCCAATTTAAGCATAAAATGCGTGAGGAGCTCCCAGATTTTGATCAATTATTAGAGACGGGGAATTTACTTCCAATAAAAGAATGGCTGACAAGAAATATTCATCAATATGGAAAAATGAAAAAACCGCTTGAAATTTTAACAGATGTAACAGGCGAAGGCTTAAATGCAAACTATTTAATTGCTTATCTTTACGAGAAATACGGAAAGGTTTATCAGTTAAATTGAAAAGGGCCATCCCGATTATTTTAATCGCTAGCAGTGCGTCATTATGGGGTATGATTGCTATATTTGTCAGGAAGCTTACAGAGGTTGGATTTACCCCGATGGAGATTGTTACGATAAGGGTAGTAACTGCGGCAATACTGCTTGGATTTATTGGTGTTCTTAAATACCCTAAACAGTTGAAAATTAAATTCCCTGATATAGGGCTGTTTGTTGGAACGGGTATCTGTAGCATTGTTCTTTTTAATTGGTGCTATTTTTCTGCTATTAATCAAATGAATTTGTCATTTGCTGTAATTTTACTATATACCTCGCCAGCATTTGTCACTATATTATCCTACTTATTTTTAAAGGAAAAAATGAATTCAGCAAAAATCCTGTCTGTTGCAGGGACAATTGTTGGCTGTGTGTTAGTAGCTGGAGTCAATCTAACATCTGCGGCGTCCATTCATCCTTTCGGGATTATAACTGGCCTTGGTGCCGGCTTTGGATACGCCTTATACACAATCTTTGGAAAGTTTGCCTTAAAAAAATATCCAACATTTACAGTGACCCTTTATACCTTTTTAATTGCGTCGATCACCTTACTGCCATTAACGAATCTCTGGAAAAAAGGGAATTTATTAATGAATGGGGAAGTCCTGCTATATGGTATCGGTTTGGGACTCGTTCCAACAGTAATTGCTTATTTACTCTATACAAAAGGACTTGAAAAAACAGACAGCAGTAAGGCAGCAATTATTGCCACGGTAGAACCAGTGGTGGCCACCATCCTAAGCGTTTTTCTTTATGAGGAGGGTTTTGGTTTCATCCAAGCGGTAGGAACGGTTGTTATTCTTATGTCGGTTTTCTTAATAAATCGTCCTAATAAAAGAAAAGTTGAAATATACCATGAAAAGGCTTCAATCTAAGTGATTGAAGCCTTTTCGGGTATTAGGTATAACATAAATTACTACCATTTATTCCACGTTTGAAATCCTTTTGAGCCTGGAGGTGCATTTTGAATGATATCGATAAACGGTATCGTGTAAGCAAAAAGAATAAGGGCAGCGGTAATTCCAAGCCATAATTTCCAGTTTTCAAAGACCATTGGTGCCTTTTCCTCTGGATTTTCTGCCTCACCAACTGGGAATTCCTCATCTCCTTTTGGGGCAAAGAATGCAAGATTCACAAAGATAATGATCACTAAAATAATTCCAAGAAATAAAATTGATCCGCCGACTGCTTGGGCGATTTGATATGGAATCCATTCAGCCGCTTGCTTTGCACCACCGTAAGTAGAGAAGGCAGAGCGTCTTGGTCCGCCAAGGAGACCTTGGATATGCATGGCACCTGACATGAAGACCATTCCAATGAACCAAACCCACGCCTGGATGATTCCTAATTTATTCATCGCTTTGGTTAATTTACGTCCGGTCAAATGGGGGATTAGCCAATAGGAAATTCCAAAGAACGTCAATACCACGGAAGTAGCAGCAGTTAAATGGAAGTGCCCGGTTATCCAAATCGTATTGTGCACAACTTGGTCCATTTGGTTGGAAGCATTGATAATACCACCGGCACCAGCTGGGATAAAAGCGGCCATCCCGATAAATGGAACCGTAAAACGTGCATCACCCCAAGGAAGTACTTTAAACCAGCCAAAAAGACCTGTTGCTCCTTTAGAGCGTCCGTATCTTTCGAATGTAGCAAATAGCGAGAATGCTGTCATTAATGATGGAATAACGACCATGAAAGTTAGCACAACCTGTAGAAACTTCCATGCTGGATCAATTCCAGGCTCCGTTAACTGATGGTGAAAACCAACCGGAATGGAGAAAAGCAGCAATAAAATAAATGACAAACGTGCTAATGAATCTGAAAATATTTTTCCGCCAATAATTTTTGGAATAATGGCATACCAGCACATATACGCAGGTAATAACCAGAAATAGACCAGCGGATGTCCAAAGTACCAGAATAATGTACGGCTGACTAAAACATCAACGGTAGGAACTAAACCAAGTGACCAAGGAAGTAACTGGAATAATACAGTAGCTGCCACTCCAAGCGTAGCTACAATCCAGAGAACGGTATTAATGACCGACATAAAGCTTAATAGCGGACTAGGTTTGCCTGGGTTGTTCTTGCGCCATCTTGCATAGGTCATGATTTGTGCAGCCCCATCAATCCAGCTTCCAACCACGACAAAGGTCATTCCTAAATAAAAAATCCAATGTGCTTTTAATGGTGCATAAAATGTATAGAGAACAGATGCTTCCTTAAGTAAGACCATTGTTGCGGCCATTATAGTACCAAGTAACATGATCCAAAAGCCAATCCAGCCAGTGCGTCTAGCTGCATTGGAGTGACCGCCAGTCGTTCTGCTTACTGCGGCATATTGAAATCCCATGATAAAGAATGTTGTTAAAACAAGTCCCATTAATACGCCATGAACAGTTAATATTTGATAATAATCAATTCCCCATGGTAGTTCCCATTTACCAGAACGGACCAGGGTTTGCAAGAGGCCCATTAATCCTCCAAGGGCAAGCGCTGAAAATGCCACAAAGAAGTGTGCCATTGAAAGTTTTGCATCACTCGGGTTTACTTTTACTTTTGCAGCTTTAGAGTCAACCATTATTTTACCACCTCAATCTTCGAACTCATTAAATGGTGTCCAGCACCACAGTACTCATTACATACAATTAAAAATTCGCCAGCCTTGTCAAATGTTGTTGTATATTCACTGACATAGCCCGGTTCAAGCATCATATTAATGTTCGTTCCTGCTACCTCGAAGCCGTGAATAACATCTTTCGTTGTCGCAATAACTTTTACCTTTGCACCGAGCGGTACTTTTACCGCACCAGGATCATAGAAGAAAGCCGAAGCCACAAATACTAATTCATAGTCCCAGTCTTTACCTTCAACCTTATGGAGGCCAGGTTTATTAAATGGTTTTGTTGTATCAACCTTTTCTGGATTTATCGTTGTTAAACAACTTGGCGGTTTATTGCCAAGATAAAAGGCACTTACTCCAATTACGGATAAGAAAACAATGAGTGCACCGATTCCGAAAGTTAGCCAAATTTTTTCTAATTTATGCAGATGCATAATCTTTCCCCCTTTCAATCATTAAAAGCGTTCAACGAATAAGTAGTAGACACCGACCCAACTGACAACAATAAAAAATCCCAAAATAAAAACAGACGCTAATGTCCCTTTGAGAGAAGAGCTGTCTTCTATTTCTGTTTTTTGTTTGGTTTTCAGTTCCGCTTTCGCCATCCCCAAGACCCCCCTTAAGAAAATTGAAAAATAAATAGTAAGTTCTTTTACATCATACAAAACAATTGCGAGGAAAAAATACCGAATTTCGAAGTTCACAAATTGTTCATTCCTTAGGTATCTACTATGTTAATGATAAAAACTTGGTATAACAGTGATTTATATCACAATTGCTAGGGAGTAAATGTGAAAAAAATGTGAACTATCACGTCTTACCTGTGATATAAGTAATTGAATAATCCATCCAATATAAAATAAATCACCATTTTCATTTTTTTGTCACACTTTGGTATGTGGAAAATATGATAAAAATAAATGTCTTATTTTTCTTAGAAAAGAGTGTGTTTTTGTGGAAAAGTATTATTGCGAACAATGCCGCCTTCTGTACAACGAAGTTGAAATTTGTAAAATTTGCGGAGTATTAGTGAGTAATAAAATTAAAATAGAAGTTCAAAAACAACCAGAAAAGTAATAAAACGAGAGATGCCGCTAATCGGCCGCTTCCGCTTTCTTAATTGGAAAAGATTATCTAATGAAGGAATTCCAAATACAAGCTATAATTTAAGTGCACAGCAACAACCTTCAAAACGTTGGCTTCCCTATGGCAGGGAGGCCTTTTTTTATGGTCTAGGAAATTATACATTCATTTAGGTGTGGATAACTTTGACCTAGTTTTTTGAATCCAGCTCCAGCTCCCTGGCGGCTAGTGTCCTCCGCTCTCCGTCCTACGATAAGTCAACATCG
>NZ_BCVI01000004.1 GCF_001591665.1 Neobacillus soli NBRC 102451
GTTCTTCTCCCACAATTACTTTCTCTTGGAATAATTACCGGATAATTGGAAAAAATACCCCTACATATGTTTAAGGAGTATGATCATGCCTACGATTATTTCTATTGCTGAGGTTATCCCCCCTTGTGAAGTTAACCAACATCAAGCGTCGGAGTTTGCTAGAGAGTTATTTGCGGAATCTTTTAAAGATATTGAAAGACTATTGCGAGCTTTTCAAAATGGACAAATTGAGAAAAGATATTTCGTGAAAAATATCGATTGGTTTAAAGAGGAACGATCCTTTGAAGAAAAAAATAATGCCTATATCGATTCCGCGGTGATACTTGGGAAAGAGGCAATCGAGAAGTGCTTAACTAATCCAGTTTTCTTAACAGAAGACATTCCTTTTCAAGAAATCGACGCTATTTTTTTTATTTCAACAACAGGTATAGCTACCCCGAGTATTGAAGCGAGAATCATGAATCAATTGCCGTTTCATCCACATACGAAAAGGGTGCCGATTTGGGGGCTTGGCTGTGCGGGAGGTGCGGTTGGACTTTCAAGGGCATACGAATATTGCCTTGCGTTTCCACATGCAAAGGTACTTGTCCTGTCGGTAGAACTGTGTAGTTTAACATTTCAGCGCAATGATCTTTCGAAAAGTAATCTAATCGGAACTTCACTTTTTGCCGATGGTGTGGCCTGTGCATTGGTTTGCGGTACTGCTGCTAACATTTCGAATTTTAGAAGGATGAAAACTTCACCATCCATCATTGCAACACAATCCACCCTTATGCCGAATTCATTAGATGTGATGGGGTGGGAAATAAAAGATAAAGGATTATTTGTCGTGTTTTCCCGCGATATCCCACATATAATCGAAGGCTGGCTAAAGCCGAATGTAAATGAATTTTTGGCAGAAAATCAACTCGATCTTGGAGAAATTGACTATTTTATTGCCCATCCGGGAGGGAAAAAAGTAATAGATGCCTACGTAAAATCTTTAGAAATTGCCGCATCCATGACGGATGTTTCACTTGAGGTTTTGAAACAGTTTGGGAATATGTCTTCAGCAACGATATTTTATGTGCTGAAACGCTTCATGGAGAAGGATCTTCCGCAAAATGCGTTAGGACTTGGTACTGCTCTCGGTCCGGGCTTTAGTTCGGAGTTGCTCCTGCTCAGGTGGGTGTAATGAACGCAATCCTCCCATTTCTTGTATTATATAGTTTTATTGTTCTTCAACGAATGGTTGAACTCAGAATTGCAAAAAGGAATGAAAAGTGGATGAAGCAGCAGGGAGCTGTAGAATTCGGTGTAAAGCACTATCGCTTTATGGTGACGATGCATTTGCTGTTTTTTGCCTCGCTATTTTTCGAAAAAACCCTTTTGAATAAGGGGCTTTCTCCTATTTGGCCATTATTTTTAGGCGTTTTTCTTTTTGCCCAATTATTGAGAATCTGGGCAATCTCTTCTCTTGGTAAGTATTGGAATACCAAAATTATAGTTTTAGCAAATGCGGACGTTATCAGGCAAGGTCCGTACCGGTTTATCAAGCATCCTAATTATTTTGTTGTAGCAATGGAGCTGGTTATTGTCCCATTGTTGTTTAACTTATATTTTACAGCATGTTTGTTTACACTTTTAAATGTAATCATGCTAATGATTCGGATACCTGAGGAAGAAAAAGCCCTCAGGGAACTGACAGAATATGCTGCGACATTTCAGGCCTGTAATCGGTTTCTTCCTAAGATTGTTAAATAAGTGTGACAATTCGAAAGATGATATTGAAAATGATTATCAGCTATGATAAACTAAGGGTATCGATGAAAATCATTCTCAATAAGAATTGAAAAAGGGAAGGTGTTACATATGACTTTTGCTTTTGTGGGCGGAACCGTTATAATTTATGCATTTGTCATGAAGCACGTCTTAAAAAACGTTACACAATAAAAAATCTCCTATTTTATCAGCCAGGGTCTTTTCACCTTGGCTTTTTTGTTGTTTACCGGAGAAATTTGTTTTCATTTATTAGTTTGTCAAGATAGGAAAAGTTTGAATTATCGTATAAAATAAAACTTATTACTATGTTGCTAAGGGGAATAAGTGAAGGTGAAAACAGCCAAACAGAACGAAACCATTCAGACACTTAAACGAAAAATCGTTTCCATATATGAATATTTAATGGAACAAGAAGATTTTGCGCATGTCGAAAAGATTAAACAGCTGGCAATGAAACTTGAAAACAAAGAGTTTATGATTGCGTTTTGTGGTCATTTTTCAGCAGGAAAGTCGACGATGATCAATCAACTAGTCGGTGAGAATTTACTTCCATCAAGCCCAATTCCGACAAGTGCTAACTTGGTAAAGGTAAAGTCCGGTGAAGAATACGCGAAGGTTTTTTTCAAAAATGAAAAGCCGCGTATCTATTTAGCACCCTATGATTATGAGTTAGTAAAAAAATATTGCAAAGACGGCGACCAAATTGAAGAAATTGAGATTAGCCATTGTAATACCGGGTTACCCGCTAATACAGTAATTATGGATACCCCAGGCATAGATTCCGCAGACGATGCCCACCGGATTGCAACTGAATCTGCAATCCATCTGGCTGATGTGATTCTTTATGTAATGGACTATAATCATGTCCAAGCGGAGATAAACTTTTTATTTACAAAAGAATTAACTGATGCTGGAAAAGAAGTTTATTTAGTTATCAACCAAATCGATAAGCACAAGGATGAAGAGCTTAGTTTTGACGACTTTCAAAAGAGTGTTGTTGAGTCGTTTGGAGCATGGGGAGTAAGGCCAGCAAGGATATTTTATACCTCATTGAAGGATGATGACCATCCCTTTAATGATTTTAATGAACTTCAGGGCTTTATTACGGAGAAATTAGCCCATAGAGATCAATTATTAGTCCCATCCATTTTTCATTCTTTAAAAAAGATTGCCCAAGATCATATTACTCATTCAAGTAAGTTAGTAGAGGAAGAGCTTTTACCAATCAAGGAGATATTGAATGAATTATCTGTGGAAGAAAAAGATGAATTATCCGACTCCTTTCAGGAAATGTCCGCAAACCTTGAGACAATAAACTCAGGGCTGGGTAAAACGGAAGATGAGTTTGATAATTCTATTGCCCAATTAATGAAAAACGCGTACCTTATGCCGTTTCAAACAAGAGCTTTGGCTGAAGGTTATTTGGAATCATGCCAGCCGGAATTCAAGGTCGGATTCCTATTTTCCAAGCAAAAAACGATGGAGGAAAGGAATGCCAGACTTGAGAGTTTTCAACGGGACATTCTTGAAAAAACAAAATCGCAGTTGGAGTGGCATGTCCGTGAATTTTTACTGCGCACTTTAAAAAATACTGGACTTAACCAAGTCGAATTGCAAAGCATAGCACAGTCCTATTCGATTGATGTTCCGGCTGATTTATTGAAGAACGCAGTAAAACCTGGAGCGAGATTAACCGGTGAATATGTTTTACATTACACGGAAGATGTTGCCAATGAAATAAAAAGAAGCGCTAGAAATGAACTTGGTGAATTTAAAAGGGTGTTCCTTCAAGCATTAACAGAACAAACCGCCAAGTTAAAAGAGCAGTATGAACAGGAATTGAGCAGAATGAAAAGGTATATAGGCGCCATATCGGCCATTCAGGCATGTGAACAGACTGCTAAACGGAAAGAAACAACGATTTCAAGGTTGTTAACAGAAGATAAAGATTTACTAGAAGATCGTTATCATTTATTTACCCAAGAGGAAGAAGAATATGAAGTGATTAAAACCGAGATGGAGACTGGGGCTACTCAAAGCCCAATCAATTACAAACCGAAGCACAATGAGGCAATTAAGTTTTCTGCTAGTGAATCCAAGGATATTCCAGCTAGTGACCACTTAAATCAAATAGTTAACCATCTCCACCATACATCTAAACTAATTAACAATCTTCCAGGGTTTCAAAAGCTTGCTAAAGACTTAATCGATAAAGCGGAAAGACTGGAAAACAAGGGCTTTACCGTTGCATTATTTGGTGCCTTCAGTGCGGGCAAATCATCATTTGCTAATGCGCTAATGGGTGAAAAGGTTTTACCTGTCTCGCCGAATCCAACCACGGCAGCCATTAATAAAATAAAGCCAATTACAAATAGGTATCAGCATGGAACGGTTTTAGTTAAATTTAAGGAAGAAGCAGCAATGCTTGATGATGTTAATCGCTCCCTACGTGTATTTGATCTCCATGCCGAAGATTTTCAAGAGGCTGTCAAGAAAATTGATCAAATTATGATTCAAAAAGATCAGGAAGGTGTGTTAGAGAAGACGCATTATGCCTTTCTGCTAGCTTTTAAAAAGGGCTATGAAACATTTGTGAAATCGCTCGGAACAATCTTAGAAACCGATTTAACTGAATTTAGTGGATTTGTCGCGAAAGAAGAGAAATCCTGCTATGTTGAATGGATTGAGCTCTATTATGATTGCGAGTTAACAAGAAAAGGAATCACCCTCGTTGATACGCCGGGAGCTGATTCCATCAATGCCCGTCACACAGGCGTCGCTTTTGATTACATTAAAAATTCAGATGCGTGTTTATTTGTCACCTATTATAACCATGCTTTTTCGAAAGCGGATCGTGAATTTCTAATCCAGCTGGGCCGTGTGAAGGAATCCTTTCAAATGGATAAAATGTTCTTCATTATTAATGCCATTGATCTTGCCGAAAATGAGGAAGAAAAGGAAACAGTTGCTGAATATATCATGGATCAGCTTAGCAAATATGGAATTAGGAAACCGCATCTTTATCCTGTTTCAAGCCTGCTGGCTTTAAAGGAACAAAAAACTTTAGTGACAGAATCCAATTCAGGCATACAGAATTTTGAGCATGCTTTTTATCAGTTCATTTCCAATGATTTAACAGAAATGGCGATTAACTCAGCCGAAAAGGAATTAAATCGCGTACAGGAACTAGTTGCTAAGCTCATTCAAAGTTCGCAGGAAGACCAATCAGTAAAAGACAAAAAACGTGCGAATATTGAAAAGCAAACGGAGATGATTAAAGAGATAGTTGCTGCCCAATTTGTTGGGAATTTACAGTCGCGCTTGAACCAGGAAACGGCAGAACTTGTCTATTACATTAAACAAAGGGTATTTTTACGGTTTGGGGATTTCTTTAGAGAGGCATTTAATCCGGCTGCACTCAGGGATGATGGACGAAATTTGAAAAAGGTCTTACATGCTGCACTTGAGGAGTTTCTTGGCAGTCTTGGTTTTGATTTTGCTCAGGAAATGAGAGCAACCACTGTCCGGCTGGAGCGCTTTGCCGAAAAGCTAATATCTGATTACCAGGCCGGTCTGATTCGGAATCTACAGGAAATCAATCAGGACCTATCCTTTTCCGCATTTGAACTGAAGCATAAAGAAGGAATAGAATTTCCCGTTGCCTTTAACGAAGTAGATAGACAACTATTCACAAAGGCCATGTCATATTTTAAGAATCCAAAATCCTTTTTCGAAAATAATGACAAGAAATTCATGAGTGATGAACTTTTCCAAGTATTAAATTTGCCTGCAGACGATTATTTAAAACGTGAAGCGGGCCGTATAAATGATCATTATGCAGATGAGCTGACAAAGGAATTCAAACGTCTATTAGCGCAAATGAGCGAACAAGCGGATGATTTTTATTTAAGTCTATTTTCTGCCTTGGATGGCGGAGTTTCGATTGAAATGTTAACCGAAATTCAACAAAAGCTTGTAAAATTCCAGAAATAATTTATCAAAATTCGGGGGGATTTGCTTGAAGTATATTAAAGACAAGGAATGGCTGTTGAAAAACCTAAACGAAACTAGAGTCAGGATTATCGACTGCCGGTTTTCGCTTGCTGAACCCGAAAAAGGAAAACAGGAGTATTTATCTGGCCATCTTTCTGGTGCAGTTTACTTTGATTTGGAAAAAGACTTATCAAGCCCTATACAAGAGCATGGCGGGCGGCATCCCATGCCAATGATAGAAGAATTTGTTAAAAAGCTTGAGTCCTCAGGTATCGATGAAAACACGGTCGTATGTGCCTACGATAACGGAGACGGAGCATTTGCAGCTCGTTTTTGGTGGCTGCTTCAATATCTTGGGCATGAAAAAGTGTATGTGCTTGATGGCGGATTTAAGGGATGGATTGAAGGGAACCTTCCTGTGACAACGGATATTCCTGCCTTTGAAAAGGCTGAATTCTATGTCAACCTTAAATCTGAAATGATCGCATCCACAGAGGATGTTAAAGAAGTGGTTGGAAAACGCGTCGGTCACACGATTTTAATCGATTCACGTGAAGAAAAACGATATCTTGGGTTGGAAGAACCAATCGATAAGAAGGCCGGCCATATTCCTGGAGCAATCAATAAGCCATGGATGGAGGGCTTTGATGACAGTCAGTATAAACAAACGAAGCAACAAAGGGAAAGGTTTTCCGACATAGATTCTGAAAAACAGATCATTGTATACTGTGGTTCCGGGGTCACGGCTACCCCAAATTACTTGGCCTTAAAGGAAGCCGGTTTTGAAAATGTAAAGCTTTATGTCGGAAGCTTTAGCGACTGGATTTCTTATCTGGAAAATAATATAGAATAATTTTTGGCCCGGCTTATGTTATAATGGAACTCGTCTTGTTATTACAAGGCACCAAATAGGAAGGACTGAAAAACTTGGAAAATCAAAAGCCTTCACTTATGCTTGTTGATGGAATGGCCCTGTTATTCCGTGCTTTTTACGCTACGGCTGTAACAGGACAATTTATGATAAATTCAAACGGGACTCCAACCAATGGAATCCATGGCTTCGTAAAACATTTATTTACGGCGATTTCCTCGTTTAAACCATCACACGTTGCCGTTTGTTGGGATATGGGAAGTAAAACCTTCCGCACAGAATTATTTGCCGATTATAAAGGTAATAGAGGAGCGGCTCCGGTAGAACTAATTCCACAATTTGATTTAGTAAAAGAGGTTGTTGATGCGTTCGATATTCCTAATATCGGATTAGCCGGCTATGAAGCGGATGACTGTATTGGAACGATTGCCAATCAATCAAAGGACTTTGCCCACGTTTCAATCCTAACGGGTGACCAGGATATGCTCCAGCTCCTTGATGAAAGGATCTCGGTTATCTTGCTGAAAAAAGGTTATGGAAATTACCTTCTCCACACACCTCATACCTTTTTTGAGGATAAAGGAATTACCCCAAGGCAGATGATCGATTTAAAGGCACTTATGGGGGACCCAAGTGATAATTATCCTGGCGTGAAGGGAATCGGGGAAAAGACGGCGCTTAAGCTATTACAGGAATTTGAACATGTCGAGGGCATTATCGCTAACCTTGAGCGATTGTCAAAATCCAATAAAACCAAAATAGAGCAGGATTTAGAAATGCTCCATTTGTCGAGAATGCTAGCAGAAATAAAATGCGATGTACCAGTCAGCTGTGCATTAGAGGACGCCGGACTCCGCATTAAAAAAGATAAAGCATTAAATAAATTAATGGAATTAGAACTTCGCGGTTTTGCTAAGCTTTTGCCGATAGAACAGGCATTTGTATCCTGATTAAAAAAGGTTGTCTCAATCTAATCTGAGGCAACCTTTTTGGTGTAGGGGCAGTTTTTATGAATTAAGGTTTCTATTTTGTATTCTTTTTCTTCGCGGCATTTTCCAATTTGCTTTTTGGTTCTTCAGAAAATTCCGCATCCTGTCCATATCCTTGCGGGTTTACCCCCGGAGCTTTAACTCCACGATTTGCCTGACCGTTTTTGCTCATCCCGTCACCTCCTGTGCTGATAGTATTTCCATTACGAATAATAAAACATCTACAAAAAAGAATAGAAAATTATTGAAATTTAAGTTAAGATTTTTAAAGGGATTTCAAAGATTGTTGGGAGAGGGTTGGTAAGGTCAGTGCGAACAGTGGAGGAATATCTGCATTACCTGGAAGGAAAGGGATTTCATCTTCATGAAGATGCAATTGGCTTTATTTTCTTCGGAAAACACTATACAAATGCTTCCGATGAATTGATTAATACAGCAATAGAGCTGACATTAAAAGCACAAAGAGGTTTTGATGGCAGCTTTTATGTATCATTGTTAGAAACGTTAATTTCAAACAAGATAATAACAAGAAAAGATGCCCTAAAATTCGTCCGGGAAAAGGAACTGCTTGCGATATAACCCACAAAAAAACTCCCTTTTGGGAGTTTTCTTTATAAAGCATTATCCTTAAGGGTCTTGTTTTTGCTGAACAGAGGGATTTTGTTGACCGGGAGTTCGGCAAAAATCATTCCCGCAAAAATAAGGAAGCAGCCAATTAATGCACTGTAGGAAAGACGTTCATTTGCCCAAAAATAACCTGTGATTGCAGCGACAACGGGCTCCATTGTAAAAATTAACGCCACTCGTGTGGCTGATGTGTATTTTTGGAAATTTGTTTGAATCAAAAATGCCATTGCTGTGGCAAAAATACTTGTAATCACAAGGGCAATAAGGACATCCTGTGAAAGTAAAATATCTGGATTAAACGACTTTTTCCAATCCTCAAAAAGAAACGAAGAGAGGATGGATAGAATCGCGACGGTAGTAATTTGAATAACGGTTAACAGCAATGTCGGGTATTTGCTGCTGAACTTACCTGTAAAAATAATTTGCAAGGCAAAACTAATCGCACAAATAAAAACAAATCCGTCACCTTGATTTAAAGATATCACATCGGTCATCGTCAGCAGGAATAAGCCAATCGTTGCAGTTAACACACCGAATAACGCATTTCTGCTTGGAAACAGTTTTAATAAAATCATTGAAAACAATGGAACAAGAACCACGTTTAAACCAGTAATAAATCCGGCCTTTGAACTAGTCGTTGTTAGTAAGCCGATCGTTTGGGTTGCATAACCAAGAAATAGCCAAAATCCCAGGAAACTCCCTGATAAAATGATTTTTACATCCAATTGTTTAAGTTGTTTCTTTTCGAATAGGATAAGACAAAGAATCAATAAAATAGCAGCCGAGAGAAAGCGGATGCCATTAAAGGAAAACGGTTCAAGGAAATCAATGGCATTCTGAACTAACACAAAGGTTGTTCCCCAAATTATGGTCACAAAAAGCAAGCTTAAATCGGCAAATAATGGTTTTTTCATGATGGATTAATGCTCCTCGTGTTTATTTTTTCGAATACCTTTTCTTGCTAGTTCATCGGCAACTTTATTTTCGGCACTTGAAATCCATTTCATAAAAAACAATGGGAATTTTCGCGACAAGTGTAAGGCCTGTTCTAGTAAGGGGGCGAAAAGTTTGTTTTTAGCGAATTCCTTTTCAACCGCCTTGTTGACTAATTCGGAATCGGTACGAAATGACAGCAACGATTCCGTTAACCCCATTTCTAAACATATCTCCAATGCTTTTATAAATGCATGATATTCCGCTTCATGATTTGACATGCTTCCCAGCGGGATCGAATACTTTTCAGTAATGCCGTTTCCTTTTATAAATATACCCGCGCCGCTTGGTCCTGGATTGCCAGCGCTGGCACCATCAATATAGACCTCAATCAATGCTATTTCCTCCGTTTTTGTATTACTGAAAGTTTATCATATTTCTCCTAGGGCAGAAAATATTTATTCTTATAGCCCCGATGGTTATCTGGGTATGATAACACTATATGACTGAATAAGGTAAAATTAAGTTTACCTTAAAACCAGTTAAGAATAAGTTATTCAGGAAACAACCATTTTTTTCTAGAAGGGCTGAAAATACAATGAAATATAGACTTGAGTGGATGTATAAATTAAAAAGCAGCGAAAAGGTTCAGTTTTCCTCTGAATGGGTACAAGACGAAACAGCCATACAGATAGGGGAAGAGCTTGAAATGACTGGAAAAGTAACAGATCTGTTTTTTTATGATGAAAAAGGCACATCATGGATTTTGAAGGAAATGAAAAAGCTGTTAACTGAAATTGAGGAAGACCCCCATGACATAACCGTCTATTTTGATGGAGGATTTCAAAAGGAAACAAACCAGGCAGGTCTTGGTGCTGTGATTTTTTTCAAGCAAGGGAAAAAGAAATACCGGATTCGTGCCAATGAGCGGTTTGATGAAATGGAAACGAATAACGAAGCCGAATATGCAGCCTTTTATTATGCATTAACTATTTTAGAGGATTTAGGGGTTCATCATTTATCGTGTGAATTTAAGGGAGATTCACAGGTTGTATTAAAGCAGTTGGAGGGAGAGTGGCCTTGCTATGAAGAGACACTTAATAAATGGCTTGACAGAATTGAGGAGAAGATTACTGCGCTGGGCCTAAAACCAAAATATACGGCGATTGCCAGAAAAGATAACAAGGAAGCAGATAAATTGGCCACCCAAGCATTAGAGGGAAAAGAAATATTTGCAAAAACATTGATTCTTTAAGAAACGGGTGTGAGACTCTGTTGAAGGACTTAAGCAGAAGAAAATTATTTAGCCAAGTGGAGTCCTTAATGGTTCAATACTGTGAGGGCTGCTTTTTACATCAGCATTTGAAAAAGGAAGGCGGCCGTAGATTGGCCCATCGTTTTTGCATTTCACAATGCACGATTGGAGAACAGCTACAAGAGTATGGGAAAAAGCTGACCTAAAAACTGAATTTTCCATTCAGAATTCTGATGCTGAATGGAATTTTTTTGTTTTTTTTATTTCTTTACTGATTAAGGACAAAGTGGGAAAATGGACTGTGGAAAGCTATTTAAAAGGGAGCAATTGTTATGAAGTTAATTATTGCCGAAAAACCTGACCAGGGATCAACGCTAGCCTCGATTTTTAAACATAAAAAACAAAAGGGTTTTATCGAAATATTTCCAAACGATGTTTTTCCCAAGGGCGCCTATGTGACTTGGGCAATTGGTCATGTCTGTCAATTAGTCTCACCTGAAAAATATCAGCAAGGGTGGAAAAAATGGTCATTAGATAATTTACCGATTATTCCAGAACACTTCGAATATGAAGTAACAAAAGATAAAGCAAGTCAATTTGCGGTTATTAAAAAACTAGTCACTAATCCAGCGGTGAGCGAAATTATTCATGCGGGTGATGCCGGTCGTGAAGGTGAACTTATCATCCGCAATATCCTTCGGTTAACAAAAAGCCGTAAACCGATGAAAAGGTTATGGATTTCCTCGTTAACAGCGAATGCCATCAGGGATGGATTTCAAAAGCTTTTAGATGAAGGGGAGACGCGAAGCTTGTATTTTGAGGCCTATACACGGGCATGTGCTGATTGGGTGGTTGGCATGAATGCTTCTCGGCTTTATAGTTTACTACTTCAAAAGCAGGGTTTTTCCGATGTTTTTTCAGTCGGCAGGGTACAAACTCCGACTTTAGCCCTTATTGTTAAAAGAGAACTGGAAATAGAGAATTTTAAGGCTGAGCCATTTTGGGAGGTACTAGCTCATTTCTTAATCAACGGCAAAAAATATACGGGGAAATGGCAGAATGATGGAGAAACGCGTGTAAAAACAAAAGAATTAGCAGAAAAAGTTGCTGCGTTTTGTCGAGAAAAGCCCGCAGAGGTCAGCGAGGTCCTTGCTGAACGAAAGGAATTTTTTCCACCACTTTTGTATAATCTATCTGCCCTTCAAGCAGAAGCGAATAAACGCTTTAAATTCTCACCGAAAAAAACACTTGATGTCATGCAAAAGCTCTATCAAAAAGGGTATGTCTCCTATCCACGCTCAGATTCTCGATACGTAACAAAAGAAGAAGCCAATACCTTCCCAGAAATTCTAAATAAATTTAGTCATATTAAAGCCTATGAAAGCTTTTTTCCATTACCATTTGCGACGCTTTCAGAAAACAAACGGTATGTGAATGAAAAGAAGGTTACTGACCACTACGCGATTATTCCGACTGAACAAATCCCAAATGTTGAGAGGCTTGATCCTGACGAGCGGAGGATTTACGATTTAGTTGCTACGAGTTTAATCGCTGCTCATTACAATAAGGCAATCGCTGAATATACAACTGTAACAACGTTGGTAGACAGCCGGGCAGCATTTATCTCAAAGGGAAAAGTAGAAATTGAACAGGGCTGGAGAAAAGTGCTGAATCCAAAGGAACGTGAGGATGAGCCTGCACTGCCATTGCTTTTAAAAGGGGAGCAAGGGAAGACGGAAAAGGTGGAAGTTAAAGAAAGCCAGACACAGCCGCCTAAACGCTATACAGAAGGTCAGTTGATTACGTTAATGAAAACGGCTGGCAAGCATATAGATGATAAAGAGCTTGAGAAAATTTTGTCAAAGACTGAAGGTCTTGGTACTGAAGCCACTAGGGCTGGGATTATCACCATGCTAAAGGATCGCTTATACATTGAGGTAAGCAAGAATTTAGTGTATGCGACAGCAAAAGCGAAAATCTTGATTGAAGCGATTGGTAAAGAAATCTTGGCCTCACCAGAAATGACGGCAAAGTGGGAGCAAAAACTGAAGGAAATATCAGAGGGATCAGCAGTGCCGAAACAGTTTATGGAGCAGACAAAAAAGATGGTCATCCATTTAATCTCGTCAAGCATTGGTCAAGCTGCTAATTGGTCTTTTTCGGAGAACGTCCGCGAAAGCTTTACTCCTGGAAAGCAACGGAAAACGAAACAATCATATTCAAAATTGGGACCTTGTAAGAAATGTGATGGTTCCGTAGTCGACAAGGGCAGCTTTTACGGTTGTTCAAATTACCAAAAGAATCATTGTGATTTCACGGTATCAAAGAAAATTTTAGGCAAAAATATTACCCAAAAAAACGTAAAGCTCCTCCTTTCGGAAGGGAAAACGGAGCTGATTGAAGGATTTTCGAACAAAGAGAAAACCTTTAATGCCCGGCTTTTTCTTGAGGAAAAAGAAAAAAAAGTAAGATTCCTGTTTGAAGAAGCTGCATCCAAATAATTCAACTTACATTTATGAAAGTGATAAAGTGCCTTGTAACTCCTATTTTTCTATAGTAAACTTTTAGTGATTATTGATTTGGAGGGTACGGGATGCCAACACCTAGTATGGAAGATTATATCGAACAAATATATATTTTGATTGAAGAAAAAGGATACGCTCGGGTCTCAGATATTGCCGAAGCGCTGTCTGTACATCCCTCCTCAGTAACGAAAATGGTTCAAAAACTAGATAAAGATGAATATTTAGTTTATGAAAAATATAGAGGGCTTGTGCTAACATCCAATGGTAAAAAGATTGGAAAGCGGTTAGTATTTAGGCATGATTTGCTTGAACAATTTTTAAAAATTATTGGTGTAAAGGATGAAAATATTTATAATGATGTTGAGGGGATTGAACATCATTTAAGCTGGGATTCGATTGATCGAATTGGTGATCTCGTTCAGTTTTTTGAGGAAGACCAAAGCCGGGTTGACGCTTTAAAAGAGATACAAAAACAAAATGAACCGGAATAGGAAGAAAAGCTAAATTTAAACAAAAAAAAGGAAGCACCTGGCGAAATATAATGCCGGGTGCTTTTAAAATAAATTTGGGTAATGATCAAATGACTGATTTGTCTCTGGCATTAAAGATATTTTTCCGTGTACATCCGGAATGGCGTGGATGCCTTGGATTAAACCATCTTCCGCTTCATTCAATGCCTTACGGTAAGAAATGATGCGCCCCTCGGAAGTCACAAAGCTGATAATTTCCCCAAAATAATTACGATGAAGTGCAACGATTGATTCCACTTTTAATTCCCCCTTTTTGTTTATTCTTTCTATATTGTACGAAAAATAAACAAAAAGGGATTATAGAATCTGATGCTTTTTCTTATTCCCAAGAAAACGGGGTTTCTTGATATACATAATAATTTAGCCAATTTGAAAAGAATAAATGGCCATGGGAACGCCAACGATTTATCGGCGGCTGTGTTGGGTCATTGTTTGGAAAGTAGTTCTCCGGAATATGAATCTCCAGCCCCTTAGTTAAATCCCTTGAATACTCCTGTGCAAGTGAATCAGATTCATATTCTAAATGGCCGGTAATCATCACGTGTTTTCTATCCCGCGAAGCAATTAATAAAGCTCCAGCTTCCACGGATGCTGCCAATAATTTTAATTCCGGCTTTTTCTTAATGGCTTCAATCGAAACATCTGTGTAGCGAGAATGGGGAGCATAAAATTGATCATCAAACCCTCGTAACAAAATATCATTTTGTTCGAAAATCCTGTGAGCATAAATCCCAGAACATTTCCGCTGTAACTCAAATTTACCAATACCGTAATGATAGTTAAGTGCTGCCTGTGCTCCCCAGCAAATATGTAATGTTGAGGTTACATTTTTATTTGCCCATTCCATAATCTCTGTTAATTCCGCCCAATATTTCACCTGATTGAACTCCAATAGCTCAACAGGGGCACCGGTAATAATCATCCCGTCAAATTTCTGATGCTTAATTTGCGGGAAAGTGGTATAAAACTGTTCCAGATGTTGTTTACTTGTATGTGTGGATTCATAAGAGTTGGTTTTTAAGAAACTGACATTAACCTGCAATGGTGTGTTTCCTAATACTCTTAAAAGCTGCGTTTCCGCTTTTTCCTTTTCAGGCATTAAATTCAAGATAAGTATTTTCAGAGGCCTGATGTCCTGGCAGATTGCCCGGTCATTATCCATAATAAAAATATTTTCTTGCTCAAGAACTTCTCGTGCAGGGAGAAGTTTTGGTATGTTAATTGGCAAGTGACCATCCCCTTTTTTATTAATTGTTATTTACATTATAAGCATTATTATAATTTCAGAAAAGATAATAATTTGTTCATAATTACTTATCGGAATGAAAGCGCTAATTTGATACAATGTATAAGTAGGTTAATTCTAAATGCGGAATGCGGGGGATTAAGTTGGTAATGAATATTAAAGTAAAGTCAGACATTGAAATTGCACAAGAATCAAAGATGAAGCCAATTGTCGAAATAGCTAAAATGATTGGGTTAGAGGAAGATGATCTCGAACTTTTTGGAAAATACAAGGCGAAACTTTCGAATGAAGCACTAGCCAAAATTAAAACAAAGGAAACAGGGAAAATTATCCTTGTCACTTCGATTAATCCAACACCGGCGGGAGAAGGTAAATCGACTGTTACCGTTGGGCTGGGGGATGCCTTCAATCTTATTGGTAAAAAGGCAATAATTGCGATAAGAGAGCCTTCTTTAGGACCAACAATGGGTATAAAAGGCGGGGCGACTGGCGGCGGCTACTCCCAGGTCCTGCCAATGGAAGACATAAACCTGCATTTTACTGGAGACCTTCATGCGATTACGACTGCTAACAATGCCCTTGCCGCTTTAATCGATAATCATCTTCAACAAGGTAATGAACTGAACATTGATCAAAGGAGAATTGTTTGGAAGCGGGCCGTTGATTTAAATGATCGTGCTTTAAGAAAAATTATTATCGGACTTGGTGGCCCCCTTCAAGGTGTTCCAAGAGAGGATGGCTTTGATATTACTGTCGCATCGGAAGTTATGGCAGTTTTATGCTTGGCGACAGACATCAAGGATTTAAAACTGCGATTGTCACGGATGGTCGTTGCCTATAATTACAATAAAGAACCAGTAACGGTCGGTGATCTAGGTGTTGAAGGCGCATTAACGTTATTATTAAAAGATGCTGTCAAACCAAACCTAGTGCAAACGATTGAACATACACCGGCACTCATTCACGGCGGGCCGTTTGCTAATATTGCACATGGCTGCAATAGTGTTATTGCCACGCTGGCTGCATCAAAGTTAGCTGATTATGTCATCACCGAGTCCGGTTTTGGAGCTGATTTGGGGGCGGAAAAGTTTTTACATATTAAATCAAGAAGTGCTGGTATAAGACCGGAAGCGGTGGTCGTAGTTGCGACGATTCGTGCTTTAAAAATGCATGGTGGTGTAGCAAAACAAGAGTTAGCCAGTGAGGATATTCCAGCGTTGACGCTAGGATTTGCTAATCTAAAAAAACACATTGAGACCATTAAAAGCTTTGGCCTGCCAGTAGTGGTTGCAATTAATAAATTCATTACAGATACAGAACTTGAAGTAAAAACATTACTTGAATGGTGTCAAAGAGAGAATGTTCCGGTTGCGCTAACAGAGGTATGGGAAAAAGGCGGTGCAGGCGGCATCGAGCTTGCAGAAAAGCTTTTATCAATCATCGGAAACGAAGAAAACAATTTTCATCCACTATATGAGCTTTCAGATTCGATTGAACAAAAAGTTAGAACAATTGTCCAAAAGGTTTACGGGGGAAAAGATGTAGAATTTTCTTCAAAAGCCAAAAAACAGTTAATTGATTTTGAAAAATTCGGCTGGTCTAATTTGGCAGTCTGTATGGCAAAATCGCAATACTCTTTGTCTGATGATCCGACGAAGCTAGGCAGACCAACAGATTTCACTGTGACGGTCAGGGAGTTTAAACCATCCATCGGGGCCGGGTTTATTGTGGCATTAACAGGAGATGTCATGACCATGCCAGGTCTGCCAAAGAAACCGTCAGCACTAAATATGGACTTAGATGAAAACGGAAATGCGGTCGGGCTTTTCTAATAGCCTAGCGCCAGCGGCAAAGCGGCTAGTGGACGCCGCGCAAAGGATGCTTCCGCTTTTCTTAAAGGAGTCGAAAAAATGTTTGACCCAACAGCTTTCGATAATATGAAAGTGATCATTGAAGGTGCCCTTTATGATCGGGACATAAGTGGTGAGATCGTCATAACCGATCGAAACGATTGTATAAACATGGCTAAAATGTCCCGTCAGTTTGACGTATCCTTCCGCCTGCCCAACAGTTCGATCACGGCGAAAATTGAGTTGGAATCAAGGCTTGCTAACTTGGCGGCGGAGCTAATACCAGGGGCCTTGTCAATGAAACTTGCTGGATGTCATGTAAGACTGCATTTTTATCTTGAGCATGGCGAGGGCAAAGATTATCAAATGATAAAAGATATCCTTTTGGATGTATGGGGAGTCACTAGAAAAATTACCATTTCTGTTCAATATAATCCCCTTGAAAAGGAAAAAAGAATAGTAAATGTTCTTACCGTAGATTTTGATCGGTTGATAAGCGAAGATCACATGGATGATTTGGTTGAAATGACCGAATTTATGGTGACTACCTTAAAGAATTTGACCAAAAAGTCATAAAAAAATTAAACCAGCTTATTATAAGCTGGTTTAATTTTTTTCGATTTGAATATTTACAGTATTCAAATTAGAGGGTACGATTATACTTACTAGATATTATGACCACATCCTAATAAAAAGGGGAGATGACGTTGGTTAAGACGGCATGGGTAACGGACAGTACAGCTTATTTAGATGAAGATTTAAGAAATCATCCGGATTTATATAAAATACCATTAACAATTTTACTTGATGATGAAGAATTTTTAGATGGTGAGGATCTAACGGCTGAACAACTGTTTGAAAGACTTAAAGGGTTAAAAAATCCTCCTAAAACTTCGCAGCCTTCTGTAGGGGCTTTTCAAACATTATACGAACAACTTTCAAATGATTATGACCAGATTGTTGCGGTTCTTTTATCAAGTAAATTAAGTGGAACAGTTTCTTCAAGCGAGCAGGCGGCAAAGCTTGTTTCGATACCCGTGACAACCATTGATTCGAAAATACTTACCTATCCGTTAACAGCCTTACTGAAAAAAGGGATGGATCTTTTGGACGAAGGGAACAGTCTTGAATTCGTAATCGAGCAGCTGGAATCATTAAGGGAAACGAATGAAACGTATGTTCTAATTGGCAGCCTTGAGCAGCTCCATCGCAGCGGGAGGATGTCAGGGGTGCAATTCTTTCTTGGGAGCATGCTTAACGTTAAGCCAATTATTCGAATTGAGGATGGGGCACTGAATGTAAAAGAAAAAGCAAGAAGCGAGAAAAAGGCAAAAGAGAAGATTTTGGATTACTTAAGGACATCTTATGAAAAACATCATTTTAAAGAAGTATATATTTTATACGGGTTGCATGAGGAACAAGCGGCCGCTTGGGAAGATGAGTTAAGAAATCAATTCCCCGAGCTTGAGATTATTTGCTGCCCATTAGGGGCGGTAATCGGCGTTCACGCAGGCGAAAATACCCTCGGAATTAGCTGGCATAACGGTTTAAAATAACAAATAAAAATAACCTCAACTGCCCGGGGTTATTTTTTGTTTGTTTTTCATGATAAAATAGCAAGGATGAGGTAGGTGCTCTAGGAAAATGAAGAATCAGATCATTGAACAAACGAAAGTTTATGTCCGTAATGAATTAGGAGAAGACGCCACAGGTCATGATTGGTTCCATGTCGACCGTGTCCGGCGTAACGCCTTACATATTTGCCAAGAAGAAAAGATCGGAGAACCGTTTATCATTGAAATGGCAGCACTCCTCCATGATATACCTGATGAAAAATTAAATGAAAGTGCTGAAAAGGGAAAGGAGAAATTAGCTTCTTTTTTTCAGAGAATCACACTTCCTGATGAAGCCAAGAACCATATCATCCAAATTATCGAATCGATTTCCTATAAAGGCGGAAGAAAAACAGAGCTTAAAACGGTTGAGGCAAAAATCGTTCAAGATGCGGACCGCTTAGATGCGATTGGGGCGATTGGGATCGCCAGAGCATTTGCCTACGGAGGCAAAAAAGGACAGCTCATTTACGACCCAAACATTGCAATCAGGGCAGAAATGAGCCTTGACGAATATCGAAAAGGAAAATCAACAAGCATTCATCATTTCTATGAAAAACTATTAAAACTAAAGGATTTAATGAATACAGAAGCGGCCAGAAAAATGGCGGAGAGCCGGCAGCAAATGATGGTCGTCTTTTTAGAACAATTTTATCAAGAATGGGATGAACAAGAATTATGAAAATGCTCACGGTGGAAAATGTTTCAAAAACATATGGGGAGAAACAGCTCTTTAACAATATTTCTATCACAATAAGCGAAAAAGAGCGGGTCGGTTTAATCGGGATCAATGGAACGGGGAAATCCTCGTTATTAAAAGTCATTGCTGGATTGGACACTCCTGATGAGGGAAAAATTATCACTGGCAAGGACTATACCATTTCGTTTTTAGACCAGCAGCCAGAGATAGATGCAGACAAAACGGTTCTTGAACAAGTCTTTCACGGAGAAGCACCCATTTTAAAACTAATGCGTGAATACGAAAATACTTTATTGAAACTGAATGTATCTCCAAATGATGCGTTGGTCCAAGAGGAGCTTTTTCAATTACAAAAGCAAATGGATGCCTTGAATGCCTGGGATGCAAGCACGAATGCTAAGTCGATTTTAATGAAATTAGGAATAGAGGATTTTACGAAAAAAGTCGGGGAGATGTCGGGCGGGCAAAAAAAGCGTGTCGCCTTAGCACAAGTACTTATTGCCGAACCTGATTTACTCATCTTAGATGAACCGACAAACCATCTTGACTTTGATTCGGTTAAGTGGCTGGAGGACTACCTAAGCAGATATAATGGCTCTATTTTGCTGGTCACTCATGATCGCTACTTTTTAGACCGTGTTGCCAACAGAATGTTTGAATTAGACGGCGGCAACCTCTATAGCTACAAGGGAAATTATGCGGCCTTTCTAGAAGCAAAGGCGATTCGCGAGGAAAATGACGCGGCAACCTTTGAAAAAAATAAAAACCTTTTCAGAAGAGAACTCGAATGGATGAGACGCGGTGCCAAAGCAAGGTCCACGAAGCAAAAGGCTCGTATCGGGCGCTTCGAGGAACTTGATGAAAAGGTTTCTGGCGGGAAACAAACTGGCGAGAAGTTGGATATCTCGTTAAATGGCAGCAGGCTTGGCAAACAGGTTTTTGAGCTGAAGGATGCTTCTAAGCGCTTCCAAGAAAAAACAATCCTCACTCAGTTTAATTTGCTTGTGAAGCCGGGTGACCGGATTGGGATTATTGGAAAGAATGGGACCGGGAAATCAACTTTATTAAATATCCTTGCCAAACGAATCCCGCTTGATGAGGGTGAATTCATCATGGGTCAAACCGTAAAAATTGCTTATTATACACAAGAAAACGAAGATTTAGATGAAAGTAAGCGAATGATTGAATACATCAAGGAAACAGCCGCGATTGTCGAAACATCGGATGGAAAAACGATTTCGGCCGCACAAATGCTGGAACGCTTTCTCTTCCCGCCATTTACGCATGGGACACCCATCCGCAAGCTGTCCGGCGGGGAAAAACGCCGTCTATACTTATTGAAACTTTTAATGACCGCACCAAACGTTCTCTTACTGGATGAGCCGACCAATGATCTTGATACACAAACCTTGACCGTTCTTGAAGATTATCTGGAAGAATTCCCTGGAGTCGTCATAACAGTTTCCCATGACCGCTATTTCCTTGATAAAGTAGCGGAACAGCTTTTAGTTTTACAAGGAGAAGGGGAAATAGCAGCCTTCTTCGGTAATTACAGCGAATATCTTGAAAAAGAAACGATTCCTGATGTAAGAAAAACAGGAACGGTTGCGACCCCGCCGCCATCGAAGGGGCAAGAAAAAGAAAAGAAAAAAAAGATGTCCTATATGGAGAAAAAAGAGTGGGCTTCCATTGATGAAGTTATCGCTAAGACGGAAGCACGTCTTGAAGAGGTTGCTGAAGAGATGGAAAAGGCAGGAAGTGATTTTACAAAAGCACAGGATTTAATGAAAGAGGCAGCCGAATTAAACGAAAAGCTCGAGCAAACAATTGAACGATGGACTGTTTTAGCAGAACTGGCCGAAAATGAATAGACCCTTTAATAAAGCATATCCGGTGAATGAATGATACCTAATATGCTAAACTTGTAAAAAGAAACCAATGGAATAAGGTGATGTGTTGAAAATTAAGGCGATTGAACCAACGCCAAGTCCTAATACAATGAAAATCCTTTTAAACCAAGAACTGCAAATGGGAAAAAGCCATAATTATAAAAGAGAAACAGTTAATGAGGCACCACCCATCATTCAGGCCATTTTACAAATTGAGGGTATTAAGGGTGTGTACCATGTAGCGGATTTTCTCGCAGTGGAAAGAAACGCCAAATTTGATTGGAAGGAATTACTGCCCAAGGTCCGCCAAGCTTTTGGTGAAAAAGCTGATGATACTATTCCAGCCGAAAAGTTGGATGAACATTATGGTGAAATAAAGGTGGAAATCCAACTATTTAAGGGAATCCCGCTCCAAGTGAAGCTTACCGATAGCAGTGCGGAGCACAGATTTGGGATGCCTGAATACTTTTTAAAAGCAAGGGAGCGTGCCCAGCTTCCTGAAGATAACTATATTCTCTTGCGAAAATGGCAGAATCAAGGTGTCCGCTATGGTGATTTTGATCAGATTGGCCAGGAGGTTGTCGAGGAATTAATTGCAGCCTATCCTACCGGGCGCTTGGAAGAACTGGTGGCTAAGGCCCAAGCGAGTGAAACGACAACTTCGGAACAACGACCTATCCGACATCGCAAGCATGTGACGATGGAAGACTTACAAAATCCAGAATGGCAAGTCCGCTACCAGCTCCTCGAGCAAATGGAGGACCCTGAGCTAAAGGATTTACCTGTTCTTGAAAAAGCATTAGCGGATGAGAAGCCTTCCATTCGCAGACTTGCAACGGTGTACCTAGGCATGATTAAGGACAAAGAGGTACTGCCGTTTTTATATAAGGCACTAAAGGATAAAACCGTGACCGTCCGCAGAACAGCAGGCGATTGCTTGTCAGATTTAGGCTTTCCAGAAGCGGCTGACAAAATGGCCAATGCCTTGAAAGATCCTAGCAAATTAGTTCGTTGGCGGGCAGCCATGTTTTTATATGAAGTAGGGGACGAAAAGTCCTTGCCGGCTTTAAAATCGGCAGAGAATGACCCTGAATTTGAAGTCAGCATGCAAATAAAAATGGCGATTGAAAGAATTGAAGGCGGCGAGGAAGCCAAAGGATCTGTCTGGAAGCAAATGACTGACGCAAGAAAAGCAGAGCAGTAGCTTGGCCAAATTGCCTCATTTATGCAATTATAGTATCCTAAAGAGGAAGAAATGGAGTGATAAGATTTGTCAAATGCCTATGATGAATATATGAAGCAAGTGGTCTTGCCTATGCGTGAAGAATTGACAAGAGCAGGTTTTGAGGAGTTAACTACGGATGAAGCTGTAGAGCAGTTCATGGAAAAAGTGAATGGAACAACCTTGGTTGTTGTAAATTCGGTTTGCGGATGTGCTGCCGGATTGGCACGTCCAGCAGCAACACAAGCTGTCCTAAATAGCGAGAAAAAACCGGACCATCTTGTAACGGTTTTTGCCGGTCAAGATAAAGAAGCCACTGCAAAAATGCGCGAATTTTTTGCCGGCTATGAGCCATCATCACCATCGATGGCCCTATTAAAGGATAAAGAAGTCGTCCATTTCATACCACGTCACGATATTGAGGGTGTTCCGATGGAAGTAGTTATGAAAAATGTATTGACTGCATTAAAAGATAATTGCTAAATTGGATATCAGATAACCGAAAGCATACTGCTTTCGGTTTTTTATATTTTTCGGTTCAAAGCTATGAATTTAGTAGTTTGTCCAAAAATTTTAAAATATTCATATTGTTTTTTTCCAATTCTGTTAAAATAGAAGTATAATATTTTGTATGAACTTCTAATTTCAGATAAAGATAGTTAAATAATTCTTGAAAAGAATAAGGTGATCAAAAAATGAACAATTGGCTTCGTAAATCATTATTTGTGATGGTTTCGATTTTAACCTTTGGTCTTGTTACGCCAACAAACTTAATGAACTCCGTATATGCTGAGAATCCGAAGGAACAAGAAGGCATCAATGCGGCATCTACCGCTGGCAGCTTCGGTCAACCGACCGGGTTTATTGAGGAATCAGAATTTGATAGGGAAAAATTTATGGATGCATTGATAAAACAGGCGGAATTGCAGTCCTATCAAAAATTTGGTGCAAAAATAAAACCTGTAATCGAAGATGAATTCAGGGAAATTATTATGCCGAATATCGAAAAGGCACTTGATAAAACGTCTGAACAATTTCCAGAGGAAGATTTAAAAAATCTCACAATTACGGAAGTGCCGAGTGCAGGATATTCAGAAAAAATTTTTAATATCAAAAACCAGCTGATGGGTAAAGATATTCTCCGTTTTCATGTAAGACGGGACAATCCTCCCCAATCCGGTTACTGGTTCAATTTCCATTATCATACCTACCATGATGATTTCCAAAGCCACCATGACCTAGGATCTATTTATTGGGCAAAAAATACACCGCCAAAATGGATGAGTTAGCGCTTGGATTTGCGAAAGGGCTGGAAAAAATTTTATTATAATAAATGAAACCTTTTTATGAGAAACTCGTAAATAGACTATTACCCAAATTGGAGGAATGAAAAAATGGCAGTAAGCTTGTCAAAAGGTCAAAAGGTTGACTTAACAAAAACAAATCCTGGCTTAACGAATGTGGTCGTCGGGCTTGGCTGGGACACCAATAAATATGATGGCGGGAATGATTTTGATTTAGATTCATCTGTTTTCCTATTAGGTGAAAATGGCAAGGTGACAAACGAATCAGATTTTGTCTTCTACAATAATCCGCAAGGGGCAAATGGGGCAGTAGTACATACGGGTGATAACCGCACTGGTGCTGGTGACGGTGATGATGAAGGAGTAAAAGTTAATCTAACAGCTGTTCCGGCAAATGTTCAGCGAATTGCTTTTACAATCACAATTCATGATGCGGAAACCAGGAATCAAAACTTTGGGCAAGTCTCAAATGCGTATGCGCGAATTTACAATGAAGCAAACGGCGAAGAATTGATCCGCTACGATTTAGGCGAAGATTTTTCGATTGAAACAGCGGTTGTTGTCGGTGAATTGTACCGTCACAACGGTGAGTGGAAATTCAGTGCCATCGGCAGCGGCTATCAAGGCGGATTAGCCGCACTGGCAACTGATTTTGGCTTATCAATAGGTTAAACATTAGAAATATTATAGGATCCAGCAGTTTGCTGGGTCTTTTTAAAAAATTATGTATACAATCTAGGAGGAATTGCTTCAATGTCAGTTTTAAATCACATCTTGGACACATATGCGCAATTTTTTGATTTGAATATGTGGGGAAAGATATTATCCGATCCAGTCAGCTGGGGACTAATTGGTACTCTAATTATTTTAGAAGGGTTGCTTTCTGCTGATAACGCGCTTGTTTTAGCAGTTATGGTTAAACACTTACCACCTAAAAAGCGGAAAAGGGCCCTGTTCTATGGTTTGTTGGGTGCATACGTATTCAGATTTATCGCCATTGGAATCGGAGTATACTTAATCGAGTTTTGGGTCATTAAAGCCCTTGGTGCCGCGTATCTAGCATGGTTGGCGATTAAGTATTTCATCGATAAGCGTAAAGGAGATGCTAATGACGCCGAGGAGGAAGTAGAAGGTTTGAACCAAGGTGGATTGCTTATCCGCTTATTTGGTACCTTCTGGGGAACAGTAGCTGCTGTTGAATTAATGGATATAGCTTTCTCAGTTGATAGCGTTCTTGCTGCATTTGGAGTCAGCAACCAGGTATGGATTTTATTTGTTGGTGGTATCCTTGGCGTTTTAATGATGCGAGGTGTTGCAGGGGTCTTTCTTACATTAATTGACAGGGTTCCTGAGCTTGAAACCACAGCTTATATCTTAATACTTATTATTTCTATTAAGATGTTACTCAGCCTCCCGTTAATCGATATTCATATTGAATCCTTATATTTCTTTATCATTTTACTAGTAACCTTTGCTGCTACCTTTATTGTTCATTTCATGAATAAGAAGAAAGAAGGAAGCAAAGAAGCTAATCAATAAATATTGCTTAATAAAGGGGAACTGACGAGAGTCCGTCTCCTTTATTTTTTACCCTTTTAAAGAGGAGAAATTGGTTATGGAACTTTTTACATATTTTTATGAGGATGAAATCGAACGATTTTTCTTTCAAAAGCCGCAGACTTTTACAAAATATACAAATCGTGAACTTTTGTCCTATGGTTTAGGTGCGACACTCTACATGCCTGCTACACGCCCGAATATTCATCAGGAAATTCTCTCAAAAAAGCATGAAGGTTTGACCTCCCTCGTTATTGACCTTGAAGATGCCGTGGGCGATAACGAAGTTAAAAAGGCCGAGGCACTACTCATTGTGGAACTGTTAAAATTGTATGCTGAATTGAATAAAGGTTATTTAAGTTTTCTTGATTTACCGCTCATGTTTATCCGGATTCGTAACCTTGAGCAATTTAAACGGGTTACTGAACAATTAGGTGATGCGACTAAGCTTCTGACAGGTGCAGTCCTGCCGAAGTTTGGATCCGAAAATGGCGAAGGATTATTAACAGAGGTTCTTCGTATTCATTCGGAGCAGCATCCTTTTTATGCAATGCCGATTCTGGAGACAGATAAGGTGATTCAAAAAGAAACGAGAATAGAAGAATTAATGAACATCAAGCATCTTCTCGATCAATACAGGGGTAATATTCTGAATGTTCGGATTGGGGCGACTGATTTTTGCGGATTGTATGGAATTCGCCGGAGTGCGGATACAACCGTTTATGATATTGCTGTATTAAGAGATTGCATTTCAGATATTATCAATGTCTTTCAAAGGTTTGATAGTGGATATGTGGTCTCCGGACCCGTATGGGAGTATTTTTCGGCTAAACAGAGGATGTTAAAGCCGCAGCTGAGGCAAACTCCGTTTCGAGAACGGTACGGGGATGAGGGGCTGAAATGGAGAGCCAAATTAATTAACGACCATATGGACGGATTAATTCAAGAAATACTCATGGATATCGCAAACGGTATAACAGGAAAAACAATTATCCATCCATCACATATTAAAGTAGTTCAGGCCCTTAATGTTGTTACCTATGAGGAATATATTGATGCCAGCAATATCGTAAAAGCGGCAACAGGTGAAATTGGTGTCATGAAAAGTGATTTCGCTAATAAAATGAACGAAATAAAACCACATTATTATTGGGCAAAAAAAATTATTTTAAAATCAAAGCTGTACGGGGTGCTCCATGAAGAATTCACAAACATTGACCTTATCAAAAAAGAAGTATACGTATAATACACTTGACTCGATTGAAACAGAAATTGAGCTTTCTGAAAATCCATTTCAATTGCCCATCGAAGAGTTATTTACCATGGCAGCACGAATTAATAAGAAACGTTCGTTCTTGTTTGTAAGTAAGGTGCTTGGTAAACATTTACCGATAAATCCGAATAAAGGACTGCTTACGGCTGCCCTGTTGGCTGTAAGATTTATAGAATCTGTAAAAGGCTCAGAATGTGCGGAAAAGGAACGGCTATTATCTTTATTTACAACGGGAGATTCCTATAAAAGCTGCCCTTTTATTACCGAGGATATTAATCCAGTGGTGATTGGCTTTGCAGAAACTGCCACCGCCCTCGGACATGCTTTCTTTGATTGCTTTCAATCGGCAGAGTTTTTTCATACGACAAGGGAAGAAATTGTTGATAAAAATCCAGAAATAACCTTTGAAGAAGAGCATTCCCATGCGACATCACATCGCTGTTATATTCCATTAGATATGATTAAGAATGAACGGGAAATCATTCTTGTTGATGATGAAATGACAACGGGAAAAACAGCCTTAAATATAATCCAATCCATTCATGCAAAATTTCCAAGACATGTTTATACGGTGGTTTCCATTTTAGATTGGCGCTCAGAAGATAATAAAAAAAGCTTCCTACGGCTTGAGCATGCCCTTGGGATAAAAATTAATGTCGTAAGTCTAATGGCGGGAAAAGTCCAAGTGAAGCAGCTAAAAGAGATGGAAGAACACTCCGAAGAAAATGTGTGGGGCGAACAAGTTGATATGTCTCTAGAGTGGCTGCAGCTGTCCTCCTTTTTTACAGCGACTAGCTTTTTAGCGAATAGCAGCGATACTAAGGCGCCGTTTATTGATGGGACGGGACGTTTTGGTTTACGAAGTACTAAAAACAGCGAACTTCATCAGCAAGTTTCAGACGCTGCTGCATTCTTAAAACAAAAGAGAACTGGGGAAAAAACACTTTGCCTTGGGACGGGGGAATTCATGTATCTCCCAATGAAATTGGCATCACAAATGGGAAATGACGTTTTTTATCAATCAACGACGAGAAGCCCAATATATATCAAAAACATAGAAGGGTACGGTGCTAGATACGGGATTGCTTTTCATAATCCTGAAAATCAGGAAATTTCTCACTATGTTTATAATATCCCGCCGGGACATTACGATGAAATTTTTATATTTTTTGAAAGAAAGGTAGAATTTGAGGAGCTTCGACCATTACTAAAGGAACTAGAAAAATTACAGATAAAGTCGATCAAGCTCGTATTTTTTTCTGAAAATCGAGGTGAACAAAATGCAGAAAACAAGCAATAAACCTGCAAATATCGGTAGTTATAAAAAAGAGGATGTGCTGTTTCTATTAAAGGATTTAAGTGATGTTAAGCTTGAGGATTCCACTGTAAATCGGGAAATGAAGGTTCAATCAGGGGCTCATTACAGCGAATCATTGCCAATCGAGTATCAACCTCCCAAAGCTTATGTTGATTTATTTTGGAAAACCCTGCAGGAATATAAGCAAAAGGTAGCTTTGTGTATTGGGGTCGTCGCTGAACAAATCTATCATTTAAAGGGTGATAAGACCGTTCTTGTTTCCCTGGCACGTGCGGGAACTCCAGTAGGTATCTTAATAAAAAGGTATGTTGAAACACACTATCATGTTTCTTTACCCCATTATAGTATTTCCATCATCCGCGACAAAGGGATTGATGAAAATGCACTTCACTATATTCATAGCGAACATCCTAATGGAAACATTCAATTTGTTGATGGCTGGACGGGAAAAGGCGCTATTTCGATTGAATTGACAAAAGCATGTCAGGATTATGAAAAAAGGTGCGGGATAAAGCTAGATGACACGCTTGCCGTCATTGCTGACCCAGGCTATTGCACAACTTTATTTGGAACACGGGAGGATTTCTTAATCCCAAGTGCATGTTTAAATTCGACGGTATCTGGACTGGTAAGCCGGACTGTTTTAAATGAACTTTATATCGGCAAGGATGATTTTCATGGGGCAAAGTTTTACAAGGATTTGATTCCAACAGATGTTTCAAACGAATATATTGAGTTAATTACCAAAGAATTTGCAAACATAGCAGTGGAAGCAGGGGAAATCGCCTCACAAAAGGACCACACAAATATAGGAACAGGCTTTTTAGGGATGGAGGATGTCAAGAAAATCCAAGCGGAATTTGCAATTGAAAGCACCCATTTTATTAAGCCAGGCGTCGGTGAAACGACGAGAGTTCTACTGCGCAGGGTTCCGTGGAAAATCCTTATGCGCGACCCATCAAGCCCGTTTGTCAAACACATCCTTATGCTTGCCGAAGAAAAGGGTGTAGAAGTTGTGGCATATCCGGATTTAAATTATTTATGCTGCGGACTAATAAAGTCGGTTAAGGAGAATCAAAAATAATCTTTGCCTCAGACCTTGACCGCACATTAATCTATTCGAAACGGGCAATTGAAGAACTTGGGGTACTAGAAGAATCGCTACTTAAACCTATTGAAAAAAAAGATGGAACCTGGGTGGCATATATGACAGAGACATCTTTTTTTGCCTTAAAAGAGCTTGCCCAGGATAGCCTTTTTGTCCCTGTTACTACACGGACAACAGAACAATTTAACCGGTTCGTCATTTTTGAAAAAGACATTCCGCTGACCTATGCGATAACGTCCAATGGTGCTAATATATTATATAAGGGTAAGCCGATGGAAGATTGGTCAGCATCTATTTTTAAGCGGATGAATGAGGAGTCGGTTACACAAGCTGAGTTATTGTCTATTTTACAGAGGGAAGGGCATCAATTTGATGGGCAAATGAAGCAGGCGGAAAAACTATTTTTCTATTTTATCTTAAACAGTCTGCCTTCTCTATCTGAAAAGAGAGCTTTAAACGAACTGGCCGCTAACTATGGCTGGAGGATCTCCTTACAAGGGCGGAAGCTTTACTTTATCCCACATGCGATAAGTAAGGGGACTGCACTTGAATTTATTTGCAAGCAAGAAGGAATGGAATTGATTGCAGGTGCGGGGGACTCCATTTTAGACTGGGATTTTTTGCAGAACTGCCGGTATCGATTCGTTCCAAACCATGGTGAACTTGCCAGGTTGTCAGGCATTGGTAACCATATTCTCACAAAAAGTTATGGTGTGGGCGCAGGAGAAGAAATTCTCCAACAGTTTCTTAAACTGCAGCATCTTAAAGTTTAACCTTTTTTCTTAAAAACAAAATAGTAAACACAGAAAAATAAAGCATAGCAGCTAAAAAAGAATAGGATTGACAAGGCTAGAGAACCTATTACATGGGAAAGCATTAGTGTAAAGATGAGGCTGAACACAAATAAATCTAGATAAATAAATAAATCGGAAACCATCACTTCCATAACGGTTATTAATTCATCATTCATGTCTTCTATCCTTGGCCGCTTATATAAAAATCTCATTCGAGTCACCTACTTTAAGTATCAATACTCAAATAGTATGTAAGGGCAAGGAAAAGGGTGAAAAGGAAACAAAATCTGAAACCTTTTTCAAATACTTTCGTATAAAGAAATGACCCTTTTTGGTAACTGTGATATGATGGTAAAGAAGTCTTACATAATTTTCTAAAGATCAAAAAGAAGCTTTCGCTATCAGAGGGAAGGGATAAAGAATGTTTCCATCATATAACCAATTAAACGTCAGACGTGTATCCCTTTCATATGAAAATTGGCTCGGTATGCTAAAAAGGCCGATATCGGAACGTCCAGAATTTTCATTAGGAAATGGGATTATTCAAATCGGACAAGTTTTAGGGAAATTCCTAGGAATACCAATTGACACGGATGACTATTACAACCAACTATTTGATTACGTCAATACGAATGAGTGGAACTTACATTTACTAAGTGAGGAGTCACTCGATAAATCCATTAACAATGCTCACTTTCAATCCATTCAAAAAGTGTTAAATATTAATCGCGATCAAAAGCTGTCCATTAACCGCTTTACTGCCTTTCTTGATGGGGAACAACTGCTGTTAAAATCACAGGTACCGGTCATCCATCGGAAGCTGAGAGAAGCGATGATTGCAACGCTTGAATTGTACACGAAGTTAGAAAATGACGGGTTAAAAAATCACGAGCTAAGGCGGGTACTGGTTGATCTTGTGAAGTGGTCCATCAATCATTTACAACCAGTACTCGAGAAGGCTGATCCACAAAAGGAAATGCCCAAATTCTTGTGGTATGGAGAATTTAAGAAAAGCCATCAATATTTTTTATATTATTTAATGAAACTTGGCTGCGATATCGTTATCTTTCATCCTGATGATCAAGATATTTTAGCCGGGATGATAGATGATCCGGTTTTTACTCATCAGTTCCAAAACAAATTGCCACCAGAACCATTTCCAAAGGAAAAACGAAGCCGAAAAACCACTGTGGCTTACCGGGCCTCAAAAGAGATTGAGACCATTCTAAATCAAGAGGGCTCAGGCCTATACAAACCATGGCAATTGAGGGATTACACACCTTCCTCGATTACCCTAAAAACGACCTATGATGAGCTATTTATTCTTTGTAAAGAAATAGCGATGGTCCGTCCTGGTTTTGAGGTTGGGAACGGACAGGTTAAAATTCCCTCCCTTTTTGCAAAGGTACAGGGTGTAAGTAAAAATCGCAAGGAGTACTGGGAACGTCTTCAGGCACTAAGTCAATTAGATCATTGTTTACTAATTCGCAGGCTGCCAATCACGATGCCCAGCTCGAACGACTTTCGCTTTCATTATCAAAATGCACTTGGCAGGGATGGCTTAATTAATCCTGAAAAAATGATGCAATCACATTACTGGCCATACGCCTTTTTAGCATCGGGTTTGCAAAAGGGAATTGCGAGCGCCGTAAGAAGAATGTGCGAAAAGCCTGGCTTAAAACCTTTGCCAATGGAAAGTTTGGAAGATGTAAAAATGTATTTATTTACGCAGGCATTGTTTTTGCCAAAAAATATTATTCAATTGGTGGAAAGATTTGACTATTCCCAACAGGTCCCTAAATTAATGATTTACAATAATGAATCAACGGGAATGCTGTCAAGGTCTGATGCCGCTCTTCTATTACTTTTAAATCAATTTGGTATTGATATCGTCTTGTATAATCCGCCAGGTCACAATGATATTGAAAATTTTCTCGACGAACGGTTATTTGATAAGCATTGGCTTGAAGATGTTGTTTTTGACTTGGAATTTAAAGAGCCGTCTCTTTTCAAAAAAGGGCTTTTCCAAGGTTTCTTAAAAAACTTAAGGGGAGATTAATAAGTGAATCTAACGCCAAACCCGTCAAGCGGCATGACTTCTTTGTCTGCCGACAACAAACTGACTGAAACAAAGGTATCTGATATCAAGCTTGCACTTCGTAAAGAACCAGAAGTTCAAAATTTGGCCCGCACCATTGATGAGCGTGACCAGATTCAGGTATTAGAGTTTGGGAAAGAACCAGCCGTTCAAATTTCTCGATTTTCCGACCAAATTTTAAACAACATGCGGATGACAAAAGTAGAAGACTCAGGTGAACTTCTTAAAAATCTTGGCCGCATTATGGATAAATTTGATGCCAAGGATTTTCAAAAATCATCAAGCGGCTTTTTTGGAAAACTCTTCAATAAAGGCGAAAAGATGATTGAAAAGCTGTTTGGAAAGTACCAGACAATGGGCTCCGAAATTGATAAAGTCTATGTGGAAATTTCCAAATACCAGCATGAGATGGTCGATTCGACCAATATGCTCGAGCAAATGTATGAGCAAAACTATCAATACTATTTGACACTTGAAAAATATATTGTTGCTGGTGAATTAAAAGTGGAAGATCTAAAGAATAGTCAGCTTCCACAGCTTGAAGCACGCACTGCGTCCGGTGACCAACTTGCTTCGATGCAATTGGATTCATTGAAAAATGTCATCGAGCTATTGGAGCAAAGGGTATATGATTTAGAAATGGCAAAAATGGTTTCATTACAGACAGCACCACAAATTCGTCTCTTGCAAAGAGGGAATACAAAGCTAATTGGAAAAATTAATTCTGCCTTTGTCACAACTATCCCTATTTTTAAAAATGGCTTAATCCAGGCGATGGCAGCGAAAAGACAAAAACTTGTTGCTGATTCGATGAGTGAACTTGACCGCAGGACCAATGAAATGCTGCTTAAAAATGCCCAGAACATTTCACAGCAAAGCACCGATATTGCCAGGCTTGCGGGCGGTCCAAGCATTAAAATTGAAACCATCGAAGAATCTTGGAATATCATCATCAAAGGCATGCAGGAAACAAGAGCGATTGAAGAAGAGAATAAACGTATGCGTGTAGAAGGCACAAAACGTTTAGAACAGTTGCAAGACAACTTTAAACAATTGAAACAATCATAGGTACTATATTGTTGATGTGTTACTAAATTTCTTAACTGGAGTGAAGGATATGGCAATTAATTTACAAAAAGGTCAACGCGTCGATTTAACTAAAAGTAATCCTGGACTTTCCAAAATCATCGTAGGCTTGGGCTGGGACCCAGTTCAAAGCGGCGGTGGCGGTGGTTTATTCGGTTCCTTGTTTGGCGGCGGCAGTACAGCTAATATTGACTGTGATGCATCCGTAATCATGTTAGGTGAGAACGACAAGCTGCAAAACAATAAAAATGTTATTTACTTTGGAAATTTGAAAAGTAATGATGGAAGTGTTCAACACTCAGGGGATAACTTGACGGGTGATGGAGATGGTGATGACGAGCAAATCGTCGTTGATTTAAGCAGAGTACCGTCGACGATTCAAAAGCTTGTTTTCATCGTGAATATTTATGATTGTGTTAAAAGAAAACAGCACTTTGGGATGATCAAAAATGCTTTTATCAGGATTGTGAATCCTAGTAATAATCAAGAGCTAATCCACTATAATTTATCAGATAATTATAGCGGACTGACCTGCCTTGTTGCCGGCGAAATTTACCGCCACGGCAATGAATGGAAGTTTGCCGCTGTAGGTACTGGCACGACGGCTGGCACTCTAAGTGAAGTTGTTCGTACTTATAGTTAAATAAAAAAAGTCATAATGAGGTGATAGATTTGGGCATCAACTTAGCAAAAGGACAAAGAATCGATTTAACAAAAACGAATCCTGGGTTAACCAAGGTTATTATTGGCCTTGGCTGGGATACGAATCATTATCATGGTGGACACGACTTTGACCTGGACGCATCTGCGTTCTTAACTGATGCAAACGGCAAAGTGCTACAGGATTTAGACTTTATTTTTTATAATAACTTAATTCATCAATCCGGTGCTGTTGAACATACCGGTGATAACCGCACGGGTGAAGGTGATGGTGACGATGAACAAATTAAGATTGACTTTAGTAAGGTGCCTTCACAAATCCACCGGATTGCGATTTCAGTGACCATTCACGATGCTGAGGCAAGAAACCAGAATTTTGGTCAAGTTTCAAATTCTTTCGTACGTGTAATTGACGAAGATAGTAATAATGAAGTCTTACGTTTTGACCTTGGTGAGGACTTTTCAGTTGAAACAGCTGTTGTTATTTGTGAGCTTTACCGAAATAATGGTGATTGGAAATTCAATGCCATAGGCAGTGGCTTTTCAGGTGGTTTAGCCGCACTTTGTCGAAATTATGGTTTAGAAGTTTAATTTTTTAATAACAAAAAAAGCTGCCTAGCTCTGGTGGCTTTTTTTTTGAAAAATTACGCTCATATGCCGTTTATGTTAAAATAATTAAATATGAATCGCTGTTAAGGGAGTGTCCGATTTGAAGCAATATTTACAGCTATGTGAACATATCTTAAAAAACGGTACCGTTAAGGGAGATCGAACAGGTACAGGAACAATCAGCACCTTCGGTTATCAAATGAGATTTAATTTGGCAGAAGGGTTTCCTCTGATAACAACTAAAAAGCTACATCTTAAATCGATTATTTATGAATTGCTTTGGTTTTTAAAAGGTGATACGAATGTTGGCTACCTGCAGGAGAAGGGTGTCCGAATATGGAATGAATGGGCAGATAAGAACGGTGAACTTGGCCCCGTTTATGGACATCAATGGCGTTCCTGGACAGGTGCTGATGGGAAAACGGTCGATCAAATCAGTGAATTAATCGAACAAATAAAAACAAATCCAAACTCAAGAAGGCTGCTTGTTAATGCCTGGAATGTGGCCGAAATCGATAGTATGGCCCTGCCGCCTTGTCATTGCCTGTTTCAATTCTATGTGGCCGATGGAAAGCTATCCTGCCAATTATACCAGCGCTCAGCGGATGTCTTTCTTGGTGTTCCGTTCAATATCGCATCCTATGCGTTGTTAACATTAATGATTGCTCAGGTCTGCGATTTAGAACCAGGGGAATTTATTCACACGTTTGGCGATGTTCATATCTATCAAAACCATCTTGAACAAATCAATCTGCAAATGGATAGAAAACCAAGGCCATTGCCAATCTTAAAAATTAACCCTGCTGTAAAGGATATTTACTCTTTCGATTATGAAGATTTTACCTTAGAAGGGTATGACCCGCATCCACATATTAAAGGAGTGGTCAGTGTATGATTTCTTTTGTTGTCGCAATGGATGAAAATAGAGTCATTGGCAAAGATAATCAATTGCCCTGGTATATACCGGAGGATTTGAAATTTTTTAAAAGGGTGACAATCGGCCACCCGATTGCCATGGGCAGAAAAACACATGAATCCATCGGCCGCGCCCTTCCTGGCAGGGAGAACATCATTATTACCCGGCAGCAGGGCTACCATTCCGAAGGGTGTACTGTTTTTTATTCCATAGAGGATTTTGTTAAGTATTGCCATGAGCAGAACGATGAGATTTTTGTGATTGGCGGGGCAGAAATATTTAATGAGACATTTGAACACGTGGATCGTCTATATGTCACCCTTATTCAAGAAGCATTTGCTGGAGATACGTTTTTCCCCGAATTTAATCTCGAACTTTGGGATTTGTTAAGTTGTGAAAAAGGAATAAAAAATGAAAAAAACCCCTATGATTATGAATTTAGACTTTATGAACGAAAGTCTATTAGAAAAAGCATCAGCTAGTGGCTGGTGCTTTTCATCTATTTAACATTAGAAATAGGAGCCATTTAATTCGTACTCTGTTAATTTTTCAAGCATACCCCTGAATTCCAGTGGATGGCAAAATTCTTCCTCATGGAAATGCGTTTTAACCCAGTCGATTAATTCAATCGGATTATTAAAATATTCCCCGCTTCGATCGCTTTTACGAATGGTATACCTTCCGTTGTCATCATCAATTGTTACCTCTACAGGGAGGGCACCATCAAAACTGCATAGTGAAAATTCCATCCTCTTCACATCCCATCCAAATAGTATAGAAAGTTTCATTAGTATATGTCCCTAATGTTCAAATTATATGCAAAAAAAAAGTAATTGTCAAAATATTTTAAAAATTACACGAACATGGTCAAACATTGACTTAAGTACGGGTAATTGTTAAATTGTCTATAGAGATTCATAAATGAAAATGAAAATGCTAATTATCACTCTGAAAGTAATTTTATTTGATTTTGTGAAAGTACTATGAATTATTGCAGATAAGTAACCAAAAATGACTTTTCGGGCCTATAATCATAGTAGAAAGATATAATATTTGAAGGGGATGTAAATCCATGTTTTCTAATATCGGAATACCCGGATTAATTTTAATTTTAACACTTGCCTTAATTATTTTTGGACCAAAGAAACTTCCGGAAATCGGAAAAGCCTTCGGCCAAACTTTAAAGGAATTTAAGAAGTCGACACGTGAGCTTACAGACGATGTGATGAAAGACATTGAAGAAGATAAGAATAACATGACTAAATAAGGTGTAGGATTTTGTGTCTTACACCTTTTTCTTCTCATGGTTTATACCTATAAGAACGCGTGAAAACTTGTTAATGGCAGGGGAAGTACATGAACGATAAAGAATTAAATTTGGTTGATCATTTAGAGGAATTACGTAAACGGATCATTATATCAGCACTAGCTTTTGTAGTCTTTTTTATCGTTGGTTTTATTTATGTTGACGATATTTATCGATGGTTTGTTGGAGATACAAAACTAATGGTACTTGGTCCCAGTGATATTATGTGGATTTATTTTATGCTTGCGACGGTTGTAGCAGTTGCGGGGACCATACCCGTTCTTGCCTTGCAAATATGGCTGTTTGTTAGACCAGCGTTAAGACCGGTGGAAAGAAGGATTACCTTATCCTATGTTCCAGCGTTGTTTTTCTTATTTTTAATCGGGCTTTCATTTGGTTATTTTGTTATCTTCCCGATGGTCCTTAAGTTTTTAGTGAACATGGGTCAAGGGATGTTTGTTACAAATTTTACGGCCGAAAGATATTTTAGTTTTATTATGAACATGACACTTCCATTCGGGGTATTATTCGAACTTCCAGTGGTTGTTATGTTCCTAACTTCACTTGGAATTATTAATCCGTTTGTGTTATCAAAAATCCGTAAATATGCATATTTCGTTCTTATCATTATTGCTGTCGTTATTACACCGCCAGACTTTATGTCTGATTTTGTTGTAACCCTGCCACTCTTACTTCTTTATGAAATTAGTATTAATTTATCGAAATTTGTTTACCGGAAACGTCTGAAAAAGCAGGAACAAGAAGAAGAGGAAATAATCAAAGCATAAATGAAATGGAGCAAAGACCTTAAGAGATTCCACTCTCTTAAGGTCTTTTCTGCGTTCGAATGGAAAATTATTATTCCAACTTATTAAATGAAAAAAATGTAAAAATGCAGTTGAGATCATTATCCATGCGTTTTCATGTTTTTAGCACATTATAAAGAATAAGCAGTTCTTTATAATGCGCTATATAGTAAGGAAAACGGAGATATAACGATATAAAGGACTAAAAGTGTTCTAAATTAGGAAAATATGGCTATTTTTGAGGTTTTTCAAGCTAGTTATTTTAGCATATACTCAACTTATTGGTTCACTATTAAGAACAAAATAGTTGATATTAATAAGGAAGTAGATGGAGATAATTAACAGGGTTACCCATTTGGTTCTTCATACATCGCGAAAGAAAATCCACTCTTTAGATTGCAACTCCTTATGCAAACATAACAGGACCTTGATAAGGTGAATTCCTCGATCAAGGTCTAATTGAAATTAATAGTACATAACTTTATGAAAATAGCAAATGTAAAGATACATAAAATCCCAATTGAAAGGAGTTGTCCCTCATGTTCAGAAAAATCTGCCCCAAATGCCTGCAGCCATCCTTCAGCAGCAGTGATAGAGATAGATGGATATGTCCTGTCTGCAATATTGATCTCACTCGTGTTACCGCTAAGGACGCTGAAACCCGTAAACAAAGCAACCCGCAATTATTTATTATCAAAAACAGTTATTTCCAACAAAACCGAAAATTGAATGACCGAATCAAACCTTACGTTTTCAAATCATTCGACTAGTAAAACAGGCCATCCATATGTCCTGTTTTTTTGCCTAAGGATCCCAATAATCCAGGTGTAAAAAATTCACAATAATTTTGTAAACCAAGCATAATAAGACACATTTCGAGGCGGATTGGGTGTATAATATAATCAAACGGGTGAAAAAGAGGATTGATATTTTGTTATTCAAAAGCCTAGAGTTCAAAAATGTTGTTGGACAGAAGGTTAAAGTCATGGACATTCCTGTATTGGAGGAAGATAGCACTTATAAATTTATGATCCAAGTCCGTTTACAGACATTTGTTACTTCGCTTTATCGGGAGAAAGGCCTGAAAAAATGCTACTCCTTTAAGGATTATTTGAAAAAGGTCATGAAGTGGCCGGATTATGAACAACTGTTTAAGGTTGGAGAGCTAAAAAATAACGCATAATTCTCTTTCGAGCACTGGTTGGGGTTCCCGACGGTGCTCTTTTGTTTTTACCATTGTGAATAGAATTATTATTATCAGGAAAGGATGGAATTGTTTTAATCAGTTAGTGGAACCTGTATAATACAAGGCAATACTGGTAGGGAAGTGTGTAAATGAACAAAATTAAAATTGTAACCGATTCTACATTGGATATAACCAGAGAAGCAGCTGAAAAGCTTGGTATCATTGTGGTGCCTTTGGCGATAACAATAGATGGAGAAACCTATTTTGAGCGGGTTGATTTAGATCCGGTTGAATTTATTGAAAATATGAGCAGTTCTAAGGAGCTGCCTAAAAGCTCGCAGCCATCAGTTGGTACCTTTCTAGAAGTTTATGACCAACTTGGAAGAGAAGGATATGAGGTATTATCGATCCATATGACCGGCAAAATGAGCGGAACCGTTCGCTCCGCTGAAAGTGCTGCGCAAATGTCAGAGACGAAGGTAACGGTGGTTGATTCCAGGTTTATTTCGAAAGCCCTTTCCTTCCAGGTGAAGGAAGCTGCCGCGTTGGCAGAACAGGGGAAAAGTATGGAGGAAATTGTTGACCGTCTCGAAACCATCCGTGAACATACAAAATTATACATAATGGTAGACACCTTGGAGAATCTTGTAAAGGGTGGACGAATCGGGAAAGGTAAGGCCTTTATCGGTTCTCTTTTAAATATCAAGCCGATTGCATCGCTTGAAGGGGCAGAATATTCGCCGGTAACTAAGGTCCGCAGCCATTCCCAGGTCGTTAAATTTATGGCCAAGCAGTTTGCGGAAGATGTCAAAGGAAAAACCATCCGAGGTGTCGGAATTGCCCACGCTGAGGCCCACGAGCTTTCCGCCAAAATAAAAGACAGTATTTTCGAATTAACGGGGTTTCAAAACGTAGAAATTGATTATACAGGACCAACTGTCAGTACACATACCGGGCCTGGTGCCCTTGCTTTAATGTATTATTTTGAATAATGAGCTCTAACGAAGGATGGTGCAAAACTATCCTTTTTTCAAAATGCCACAAACATAAAATGGACTGTTAAGGAGATTGCTACAATCATTCGGACAGGGATAATCGATTAAAGTGTGTTTGCTTTCTTCTTTTTCAAATCTTTGTTAAACTAATCACTGAATGGAAATGAAGAAGGTTCAGGTGATTATATGAAATGTCGTTTTGCCGTAATATTGTTAATCATGACTACTGTTTTATTATCGGCCTGTGGGCAGGAGAAAATTGAAAATGCCGTTAATTGGCCTGTAAAGGACTTTTCGGCAACAACTCAGGAAAATAAGCCATTTGGCTTAAAGGATTTAAAGGGTAAGGTGTGGATTTCCGACTTTATTTTTACAAGCTGTGCGGATGTATGCCCGCCAATGACTTCTAATATGACTAAATTACAAAAGAAGGTCAACGATGAGGGCCTGAAGAATGTTGAATTCGTCTCTTTTAGTGTTGACCCTGCAGTGGATACCCCAGAGGTATTAACCCGTTATGCAAAGCTATTCCAAGTTAATTTCTCTAATTGGACTTTTCTAACAGGGTACTCTCAAGCGTTTATTGAAAATTATGCCGCGAAAACATTTAAGACGCTTGTCAAAAAACCTGAAGAGGGCAGTCAGGTCATTCACCAAACATATCTTTATTTAGTGGATAAGGAAGGGAATATCAAAAAATCATATAATGGATTTAAGGATGTTCCTTTTGATGAAATAATTCATGATATCAAAGCGTTACAATAGACCATTTAAATGGTCTGTTTTTTTTGGCAGGAATAGGATATCGTATATACCTGTTTTGAATCATTCATGGCATGTTATAATAAAGTTAGTTTATTAGGCAGGTGAATAAATTGAAAAATCGTTTAACCCTTCTAATTCTCCCGGCATTATTATTCCTATGTTCATGCACTCAAACCGACCAAATGGCGTTTCATCATACCAAGAAAACAACGGTGCAGGTTTTTGAACAGATTCCTCCTGATTTCTTACCACGAAAATTAACGGTAGTATCTGCTGGCGATTCATTAACGCAAGGTGTAGGAGACAGTACACACCAAGGCGGCTACTTGCCTTACTTAAAAATCATGCTTGAAAAAGAAAGAGGAATCCAGGAAGTTGATTTCTATAATTATGGTGTAACGGGAAACCGCACAACACAACTATTAAAAAGGCTGAAAACACCGGAAATGAAAGATGCATTACAAAAAGCGGATTTGGTTATTCTAACTATTGGTGGAAACGATATTATGAAGGTCGTTAGGGACAATATAACCGACCTCCAACTATCCAAATTCACCAAAGAGAAGGAATCCTATCAGACCCATTTAACACAAATTATGGAGGCCATTGTTCAGGAAAATCCACATTCGTCAATCGTATTGGTTGGATTATACAATCCGTTTTCAAAGTGGTTTTCAGATATTAAAGAGATGGATGAAATTGTTGCCGAATGGAATCAAACTGGCCAAAATGTGATTGCCAATTACCCGAATGGCTTTTTTGTCCCAATTGAAGACGTGTTTTTACATGCTAACGAAAATCTGTTGTTTACAGATAATTTTCATCCAAATGACAAAGGATATGAGCTGATTGCACAAAGGTTGAATCAGACTTTAGAAGAGCGTATTTTACCTGAACTCGATAAAAAGCCATACTTGGTCAATACAAGGGAGAATTAGACTTTTTATGAAAAACAAATGGAAAATAGGATTCCTGCTCCTTGTGGGAATCAACCTTTTGTTCGCAATTGTTGTGGTAACGCTGCTTATGAGCCCATCTGAAGGTATGAATAGCAGCAACTTGAAGGGACCAATGGGCGAGTATGTAACCTTTCATGTTAAGTCCAATAAGAATGATCTAAATAAGCTTATCAACCATTATATAAAAGAAGAAGCTGCGGATTCTCCAATTGCATATCGGGTCATCTTAGGGCAAGAGGTAGAACTATATGGGACATTACCGTTTTTTAGTGAAGAATTAAATTTGAAATTAACGTTTGAACCGAAGGCACAAAAAAATGGCGATTTGGTTTTGAAACAAAAATCCATGTCAATTGGCAGCTTAGATATTCCCATTTCAACCGTTTTAAAGTTTATCAGCGATAACTATAAGATTCCCAAGGGAGTTGACATTAGGCCAAATGATAAACTTATTTATGTCAATATGCAGCAGTTGAAACTGAAAAGTGATATTAGGATAAAAGCAAACAAATTTGATTTAAAGAACGATGATATTGTGTTTTCAATATTAGTACCTGTAAAATAGGTGCCTCGTCAATTCGGGGCACCTATTTTTTGATTATATAGGAAATTATAAAATAATTTAGTGAGGATAATAACTTAGAATTAGTTATCTGAATCTAGCTCCAGCGCCCAGCGGCTAGTGGACTTCGCTCTTTTCCCTACGATAAGTCAAGCACGGATGCGCTCCGCTCTCCGTGTTTCCTTTATCTCAGTCAAAGCGCTCCAGTCCATACGCCGCTAAACGGGCGCTTGCGCCTTTTGTTTATATCTCACTCTTTAATCCTTATAAATTGGAATTCGGGTTTTTCATTTGCTAAGCCAACCAGGACAATCGTGTAGCTTTGATTGGGCTTAAAATGCAACTTTGGCATTGGCAGAACAACCGTCTTACTGCCCGCTATTCGTACTTCAAGATCCACTGTCATCGGTGTTAAGCCTAAATATTCTGTTGCCTGCTTGTAGGAAATCGCGGGGAAAACCACATCTCGATCCTTCACAGCAATATCGACAGCAGGGCTGTCAGGTGATAAGTGGATAAAGCGAACTTTTGATTCATTTGCAGGTACTTTCGGTTGATTCTGAAAAACAAGCAGGCGCATTTTTTTTACATGGTCAATGGTTGCCAGCGTGTAGGATTTTCCTGCTTCAACAGTTATTTTTTTATTTAAGACACTATCCACCATATTTCCAGTTGGGTAAATATCTATATGGTATTTACCAGCCTTTAATGAAAAAGGATCACTAACATTTTTAAATGGTAAATCCTTCACTAGTCTTTTCCCATTTATATAGACATCAACATTAGGGGAATTATGTGAAGTGTGAAGGATGCGAATTCTCGCTTCTTCTTGCAGCGATTGGGGATACGTGCGCATAAGATTCATTGCTTTATTCATGTACTTTATATGCTTTAAATAATATTGTGTGTGCAAACTTGGAATGGAATATTTATAAAATTGGGCTAACAAATCATACATTGCCGCTTTTTGAAGATAATCGGAATGAGTTCTTTTTTCGGACATATTATCAACTCCTATCATATGGGTTCACGATAATTTATTCATACTTAATTAGGTAGGTGTCTAACATCTCATCCTGTAATTTAGAATTTTTAGAATTTCTATTTACAAATAAAGAAATTAAACATATACTGTTAACAAATATGTCTGAAAGTGGGTGACGTGCAATGTTAAATGAAAATATGAGAGAATTCCGTGCTTCGAATATTGTTTGCACAGCCCAAAGATTTTCCGTTTAGGAAGATTTACCCTTTATTCCACTATGCGAATAAAACCATGGGCTGTGTGTGCCTATGGTTTTTTATTATGTAAAAAATAATGATTCGCTGGAGGAATAAGGATGAATTTAATTACAATGGGCTTAACGGAAACACTAAAAAATGACTTTGAAATATTAAATACTAGGGATGATATGATTCTTGGCCGAGTAGCACTCGAACATAAGCGAATGTACCGTGTTTGGACGGAGCAGGGGGAATTATTATGTGAAGTTTCGGGCAGGCTCAGCTATAATGCCTTTAATAGGGAGGACTTTCCGGCTGTCGGTGATTGGGTGAGTATAAAGCCTAGGCCTGCTGAAGGAAAGGGCACCATATTGGCTGTTATGCCGCGAAAAAGTAAGTTCTCAAGAAAATCTGCGGGAGGTACTGCAGAAGAGCAAATTGTGGCTGCAAACGTGGATACGGTCTTTCTGGTAAACTCATTAAATGAAGACTTGAATTTAAGAAGGATTGAGCGCTATCTTTTGTTGACTTGGGAAAGTGGTGCAAACCCCGTAATCATTTTAAGTAAAGCCGATCTTTGTCAAGATATAAATGCGTCACTGGCTGAGGTCGAGGCGATTGCCTTTGGAGGTGTGCCCGTGATTCCAATCAGTTCGGAAACAATGAGCGGACTTGAAGATTTAGAGCCGTTTTTACAGCCGGGAAAAACGATAGCCTTGCTAGGCTCATCAGGGGTGGGAAAGTCGACCTTAACCAATCGTCTCTTAGGTGTTGAAAAACAATTCGTTCAGGAGATTCGTTTGGCGGATGATAAAGGGCGCCACACAACGACGCATAGAGAAATGATCCTTCTCCCGAATGGATGTATTTTGATTGATACTCCTGGGATGAGGGAACTGCAGCTATGGGAAAGCTCGGACGGTTTAACAGAAACCTTTTCGGAAATTGAGGAATTAGCTGCCGGGTGCCGCTACCGGGATTGTCAGCATAGAGATGAGCCTGATTGTGCGGTGGTGAAGGCGATTGAAGCCGGTTTGGTTGCTGCTGAGCGCCTGACTAGCTACAACAAGCTGCAAAAGGAGCTTGCGTTTATTGAAAGGAAAGCCGATAAACGTGCACAAGCGGAAGTGAAAAAACAATGGAAAAATATGAACAAACAGATGAAGCAACGGAAAAGCCATTAGTAATAATATTGCCGAAACAGAGATGACCCTGTTTCGGCTTTTTTGTTGTATAGGAAATTATAAAATTATTTAGTGTAGATAACTTTGAATTAGTTTTGAACAGCAGATTTTATTTTTGAGGTAACATTCGGTATACTTTTATTTAAGATGAAAAGGGGTGGGAACGTGGAAAAAGCGAATCAAGTTGCAACGTTTGCCGGTGGTTGTTTTTGGTGTATGGTAAAGCCGTTTGATGAACAGCCAGGCATTAATAGTGTTATTTCCGGATACACGGGAGGAACGGTTGAAAATCCAACGTATCAGCAGGTTTGTACCGATACAACCGGCCATTTTGAAGCCGTACAAATTACGTATGATCCAGAGATTTTTCCATATGAAAAACTGCTCGAATTATTTTGGCAGCAAATCGACCCAACTGACCTTGGTGGGCAGTTTTACGACCGGGGCCAATCATATCAACCGGCAATCTTTTACCATGATAAGACACAAAAAAGGCTGGCTGAAGAATCAAAACAAGCATTGCAGGAAAGCGGACGCTTTCAGAAACCAATTGTGACGCCAATTCTGCCGGCACAAACCTTTTATCCTGCGGAAGAATATCATCAGCAGTACTATAAGAAAAATCGGGCTCATTACGAGTCCTATCACGTTGGATCGGGTCGAGCAGGCTTTATTGAAAAGCATTGGGGGGATAAATAATGCAAAATAAAGATTTGAAAAAAGAATTAACACCAATACAGTATGAAGTAACGCAAAATAAGGGCACCGAGCCTCCTTTTAAAAATGACTATTGGAATGAAACCAGGGATGGAATTTATGTGGATCTTGTTTCCGGGAAGCCACTGTTTAGCTCCCTCGATAAATTTGATGCCGGCTGTGGCTGGCCGAGCTTTACTAAACCGATTCAAGACGAAGAAGTGATTGAAAAGGCCGATTTCAGCCATTTTATGACACGGACAGAAGTAAGGAGCAAATCTGCTGATTCCCATTTAGGCCATGTTTTCAATGACGGCCCAGACCCAACTGGCCTGCGCTATTGTATCAACTCCGCTGCGCTAAGGTTTATTCCGAAAGAGAGATTATCAGTGGAAGGGTACGCGGAATTTATTAAGCTATTTGAAAAAAAATAAAAAGCGGCCCTTCGGCTGCTTTTTTTTTCGGAGTTAATTCACCCCAAAATTTATCATTGCCTTTCAAAATCTAGGCGAATGCACATACAGGTCAAGTACCTAGGACATAAAGTAACAATGAACAGAAACAAATTTTAGAGGAGTGAATGTGAATGTATGGATATGGATATGATGGCTGCTGCGGTTATCCCGCATATCCTGCTGCAGGAGGCGGAGTCGGCTTCGGCTTTGGAGGATTTGCGTTAATTGTTGTATTGTTTATTTTATTAATCATTATTGGAGCGACCTGGATATATTAAATAAACAAGGGGCTGACCCAAGGGATTTTTTCGGAATCAGCCTTTTGCAGCCCACTTTAAATAGTGGGTTCTTTTTTTACAAGAAGGATAGAAATATGTTAAAATAGTAAAAAAAAGGGAAGTTTATCCTCCCTTCCATTCATATATTAACCAATTGTTACCTTTTCCTTTGGATAACCGAACTTCTCCTTGCTGCCTTTACCACGCAATATTAGTAAACAAGTGACGATACCTACTCTTCCTATAAACATTAAGATGATGATGAGGATCTCGCCGAAGGTTGTTAATCTAGGTGTCAGACCCAAGGTTAATCCATTTGTACCAAAAGCAGACGAAACTTCAAAAATGACCTCCATGACTGTGCCCTGCTCTGTAATAGATAGAATTATAATTGAAAATAAACAGAGGAACGAGGCGGTTGCAATAACGATAAATGATTTAAGCACATCTTCACTATGAAGTTCGCGTCTAAAAATTTTGATTGAGCTTTTCCCTTGGGCATAAAAAACAATCGTTAATATGACAATGGCAAACGTTGTTGTCCGAATACCGCCGCTGGCACTGCTTGGCGAGCCGCCAATAAACATTAAAATCGACATAAAAAGCTGGTTGCTAGGTGTAAATTCATTAATATCCATTGTCGCTAACCCAGCACTTTTTGTTGTAGCAGAATTGAACAATGAGTAAAAAAAGGATTCATGCCAGGATTTATTCATAAAAAAGTTATGACTGTCAAGGATGTAAATGAATAATGCACCCGCTGCTGTAAGGGTTACAAACGTTATTGTGGTTAATTTAGTAAACAAGGTAAAATGGAATTTCTTCTTATCTTTTAAACTTAAAAGAAATTCATAAACCTCCACCATTACTGGAAATCCAATGGCTCCAACAATCATTAAGCCAATAACAATCGTCTGAACAATGTAATCATGACTATAAGGGCTTAACGACGCGTCTGTTATATCAAAGCCGGCATTGGTTGTCGCGCTGATCGATGCGAAAAATCCATGTTTAAAAGCAGATATCGGCCGGTCGAAATAATTTAAAAAGCGAATTCCTAAGAGGATCCCACCAATCATTTCAAACGAAACAAAAATAATTAAAATCCGCTTCGCCAACTGGACTAGTCCAGCTAGGTTCGATTGATTTTGATCAATCATAATTAGCTGTCTTTCTTTTAGTCCCACCTTTTTACCTAGCATGATCCAAAGAAATGTACTTAAAGACATAACCCCTAGTCCGCCCAATTGCAGAATTAAACATAAGAGGAATATCCCAAAGTTATTAAAGGTATCTTTCAATGAAATTACACTTAGACCAGTTACACTTATGGCGCTGGCCGAAGTAAACATGGCATCGATAAAACTTAACGAAATATTTTCACGATGGGCAAGAGGAATTTTTAATAAGAGTGTAGAAACGATTAAAGCAGATAAATAAAAAATAACAATCAACTGAATGGTTGATAGTTCCTTCGACTTTAATTTAATTTTTTTAATTGTGTTCATATGATCCATTCCTTAAGTTATCTTTCAGTAATTCTATAATAACATTGGAGAAAAGTAAAAGAAGGTTTTATACATTTCTGATTTATTTCTTCCATCCCCTTTAAAAATCAGATGATAGAATGAAAAATTGCTTCATACAATTGAGTATGGGACTGACTTAATTTGATAAAAGAAAGTGGTGGCAGAGTGGAAAAATCTTTTCTAATTAAACCAATGCTTGATGAAGCATACCCGGTCATTGATTATGGCAAAGGGGTTTATTTATTTGATATGGAAGGGAAAAAGTACCTCGATGCTGCCTCAGGTGCGGTTACGGCAAACATTGGACATGGCACAGTCGAAATCATTGAAGCAATGCAGGAACAGGCGAAAAAAGTCTCCTTTGTATATCGCTCACAATTTACAAGTGAAGCGGCCGAAAAGCTGGCAAAAAAAATTGCAGAATTAACACCGGGTGACTTAAACTGGAGTTTCTTTGTAAATAGTGGGTCGGAAGCAACGGAAACGGCAATGAAAATGGCGATCCAATATTGGCAGGAGCGTGGGATTCAAACAAAAACGAAGGTATTATCAAGATGGGTTAGTTACCACGGGATAACTTTAGGAGCGCTTTCAATGTCGGGGCATACCGGGAGAAGAGCGAGGTTTGTCCCGCTCTTAGAAGATTTTCCAGTCATCAATCCGCCTTATTGCTACCGCTGTCCGTATAATCTTGAAGCCCCGTCTTGCGGGTATTTATGTGCCCATGAGCTGGAAATGGCCATTAAACGGATAGGCAAGGAGCAAATCGCGGCTTTTATTGCCGAACCAGTAATAGGGGCTGCGGGCGGGGCGATTGCTCCCCCTGAGGATTATTTTAAAATCATTAAAAAAATATGTGACGATCATGAAATCCTTCTAATTGCAGATGAAGTAATGACAGGAACTGGCCGGACGGGAACAATGTTGGCATGCGAGCAGTGGGGAATTATTCCTGATATTGTCGCGTTAGGTAAAGGGATGGGTGCGGGTTATGCCCCGATTGCAGCAGCGGTTGCAAGTGAAAAAGTGATGGAGCCCATCCTGGCCGGGTCCAAATCGGTGATGAGCGGACATACGTTAAGCGCCAACCCTCAATCATGTGCGGTTTCCTTAGCAGTTCTCGAGTACTTAGAAAAAAACAAGATTATGAGAGAGGTAGAATGGAAGGGAATTTACCTAAAGGACCAGCTTGAGAAACTAAAAGAACAATTTTCATTTATTGGTGATGTTCGCGGTAAAGGCTTGTTACTTGGAATAGAATTTGTCAAGGATCGGAGCACTAAAATGCCATTCCCTAGAACGGCCTTGATTACACAAACAATAATAGCGCTTGCCAAGGAAAAAGGCCTCCTTGTTTACCCAGCCGGTGCGGGAATTGATGGGGTGAACGGGGATTCTATCATTATTTCTCCTCCCTTAACGATTACAAAAATTGAGATTAAGGAACTCATCTATTTATTAAAAGAAACTTTTGCGGCTTTTTCAAACCAAATTAATGCAGCACTGGAAGGTGATAGTTAAATGAAAAATCCATTCGGGAAAATTACGACATTAGAGGCTGTCATGGAACAATTTCATGATGGAATGACATTGATGTTCGGGGGATTTGGCGGGGTTGGATCACCGCCCACCTTGATTGAGGGAATTCTTAATAAAGGCATTGTTGATATTACCTTGATTGGAAATGATACGGGATTCCCCCACATTGGTATCGGCAAATTAGTCCGTGAGGAAAGGGCCAAGAAGGTGATCGCCTCACATATTGGATCGAACCCAATCGCAGGACAGCTCATGCATACAGGAAAGCTTGAGGTTGAGTTCTCGCCGCAAGGAATCCTGGCCGAAAGGATTCGGGCTGGTGGTGTGGGGTTAGCGGCTTTTTTTTCAGATATTGGAATGGACAATGAACTGGTCTCGAAAAATAAACCCCGTTTTCACCTTGATGGAAAGGACTATCTAATTGAAACTGCGCTGACGGCGGAGGTAGCGATTGTTTATGCGAAAAAGGCAGATGAGTATGGGAATTTAATTTATGACAAAAGTGCCCGCAATACCAATCCACTCGTTGCGATGGCGGGGGATATAACAATTGCGGAAGTAGAAGAAATAGTGCCGCTGGGGAGCCTTGACCCTGATGAAATCATTACGCCGGGTGTGTTCGTTGATTTTGTGATTCCATCGAAGGGGGTGAATTGGAAATGGGCATGGGAGTAGAATTTAGAAACCAAATGGCCAAAAGGGCTGCGGAGGAAATTCAAAATGGAATGGTTGTCAATCTTGGCATAGGCATCCCTTCGCTTGTTCCCAATCATTTAGCTAAGGAGACCATGGTCATGTTTCATGCCGAAAATGGCATCACCGGGATGGGGCCAAGTCCGGCCATAGGGGATGAGGATGAAAATTTATGCAACGCCGGAGGGTTTCCGGTCACGTTAACCAGTGGTGCCTCTTATTGTGATAGTGCGATTTCTTTTGGGATGATTCGCAGAGGCAGGGTAGATATTACTATTTTAGGTTCGCTTGAGGTCAGTCAAAGTGGCGACTTGGCTAATTGGATTGTTCCAGGGAAAAAGGTTCCGGGCATGGGAGGAGCAATGGAGCTCGCTCAAAAAGCTAAAAAAGTTATTGTGGTCATGAATCACAGTGATAAATATGGGAATCCCAAAATTGTTACATCCTGCACCTTGCCATTAACCTCAGCCGGCTGTGTCGACCTTATTATCACGGAGCTGGCAGTTTTCATGGTGACCGAAGAAGGCTTACTTTTGACAGAGCTATTTACCCCATACAGTTTAGAAAATGTGATTGAAAAAACAGGGTGTGAATTTAAAGTAAGTGAAAATGTCCGCGAAATTCCGTATTAAGCTTAAATCTTCCCAAGGGAGTGAATTATTTGAAGAACCATGAGATCCAAATTAAGCAATGGCTGAAGGAGAATCGCGCAAGAGGGGCAAGACTTTTACAAATACTAGTGCGTGAAAATAGTACAAGGGGAAACGAAAGCAGTACGCAGGCGATTGTGATAGAAAAATGCCGTCAGCTCGGACTCACACTCGATATTTGGGAAATCGGCGGTGACGAACTAAAAAATCATGATGCCTATTTTTGTGATCGCCAAAGCTTCGAAGGGAATCCGAATTTGGTAGCAGTGTTAAAGGGCACTGGCGGCGGTAAATCAATCATATTAAATGGTCATATCGATGTCGTTCCTGTTGGCGATGAACAGAGCTGGAATCATGCCCCATTTAGCGGGATGATTGAGTGTGGCAAACTTTATGGAAGAGGAGCAACAGATATGAAGGGCGGGAATGTTGCCCTGCTAATGGCAATCGAGTCGTTAATAGCAAATGGAATTAAGCTTAAAGGGGATGTTATTTTTCAAAGCGTAATTGAAGAAGAAAGTGGCGGAGCGGGGACACTTGCTGCTGTTCTCAGAGGTTACCATGCTGACGGGGCAATCATACCCGAGCCGACCAATATGAAAATCTTCCCCAAGCAGCAGGGTTCAATGTGGTTTAGAATCACGGTGCCAGGTAAAGCGGCACACGGCGGGACGAGGTACGAAGGTGTTAGTGCGATTGAGAAATCGCTCCTTGTGATCCATCGAGTGCAACAGTTAGAGAAAGATAGAAACGCCAAGGTGTCTGACCCTCTTTTTGAAAAAATCCCCATCCCCATTCCCATTAATATTGGCAAGATTACCAGTGGAGAATGGCCATCCTCGGTGCCTGACACTGCCATCATCGAAGGGCGGATGGGGGTAGGGCCGGAAGAAACGATGAAATCCGCACAGCTTGAAATGGAAACGAGCTTGCGAGAATTGGCCGAACAAGATGAGTGGCTACGAGAAAATCCGCCCAAAATTGAGTGGTTTGGCGGCAGATGGATACCTGGAAGTCTTGAGAGTGAACACCCTTTGATGTATGAACTAACGAAATGTTTCCTAGAGGTGAAGGGTGTTAACCCGGTTATTGAAGCAAGTCCGTGGGGGACGGATGGAGGCATTCTTTCTAATGTAGGGAATACACCAGCTGTAATTTTCGGACCTGGTATAACAGAAACGGCCCATGATGCGGATGAGCATATTGTCCTCGAAGATATGTTTGCTGCTAGCGAGATTATTGCTCTTACACTATTAAAATGGTGTGAAGTCGATGATTAGGTCAGGGAAATTTACCCTAATTTATTAAATACTGGTATAATATGAGTTGAGTAGTTGGGGATGTCTGGCTTGTTTCGGTTGTCTAAGAAATTATTAAATAATTTTGTGTATATAACTTTGAAATAGTTATCTGAATTCAGCTCCAGCGCCCAGTGGACTTCGCTCTTTTCCCTACGATAAGTCAAGCACGG
>NZ_BCVI01000005.1 GCF_001591665.1 Neobacillus soli NBRC 102451
CCGTGTTTCCTTTATCTCAGTCAAAGCGCTCCAGTCCATACGCCGCTAAACGGGCGCTTGCGCTTTTTTGATAGAGTCAGGCATTTTTTAAAGATTGCTATAATCTAAGAAATATAATGTGAAGAAGGAGTGAATTCGATGAACCTAACGGCATCCACCATTTATCTTAAGGAAAATAATTTTTTCCTTGAGGTTTATCTAGATCCTTTTAATAAACGTATCCGTGTGGATGATTATCGTGGAAACACAAATTTACTTCTCAAGAAAGCCGAAGAACTTGTCCAGCAGCATCAAGCCGAAAAGTTAATTATTAAAGGGCGCAGTGAAGATTTTCTGCTTTTTTTTGAAAATGGCCTTCAGCCTGAGGCAGTTGTTGAGCGCTATTTTCTTGGTTCGGATGCCCATTTCTATTCAAAGTTCTATACTCCTGAGCGCAAGAAAAATGACCACTGGCTGACCGAGGATGGGATGATCCAAAATATTTATCAATTAGACACATCTATTCAAAAAGCCTATCCACCAAAGGAATATGAATTAAGAAAGGCCGACGAAAATTGTGCTGTGGAGCTAGCAGCATTGTACCGTCAAGTCTTCCAAATCTATCCTACCCCATTGCATGATCCCGATTATGTAACAAAAACGATGCAGGAGGGGACAATCTATTATGTCTTTTTTCATGAAGGAAAAATTGTCAGTGCTGCATCAGCCGAAATTAATTCCTTTTATAAGAATGCTGAATTAACAGATTGTGCAACATTAATAGAACATAGGAAATATGGTCTTATGAAAATTATTCTTCAGGAACTTGAAGCAGAACTGAAAAGACAAGGAATTTTTTGTGCTTATTCGATAGCGAGGTCGTTATCCTTTGGCATGAATGCCGTTTTATTTCAGCTCGGATACTCGTACCGGGGAAGATTAATGAATAATTGCTATATCTATGACAAGTTGGAAAACATGAATATGTGGGTAAAGAATCTGGCAAACCGCTAAGATTTCGGCTTCACGTGACAACTTTTCGGCACCCTAGCATTTGTTAGAAGGGCAGGTGAAATAAATGCTCCAATTAACCGCTTTAACGCAAGAGGTTCTTACAGCTATTCTAAAAGGGATTGATGAAGGAATCCATGTAGTCAATACAGAAGGAAAAACGATTTTTTATAATGATGTGGCCGCAAAGCACGATGGTATGGATGTGAAGGAAGTTCAGGGGAAGTATTTAATTGATGCATTTCCTTCCCTAACGGAAGAGTCAAGTACCTTGCTTAAAGTGATTAAAACAGCTAAGCCTATTTACAATCAAACACAGGTTTATATGAATTTACATGGAACAAGGATTGATACAATTAATACTACATTGCCAATCTTTCTAGGGAAAGAAATCATTGGTGCTGTAGAAATTGCAAAAGATTACTCTCGAATGAAGATACTTGCAGAAAGATTATTAGATTTACAAAAGGGCTTGAAAAATAACAGTAAGAAAAAGGCATTGAAGCAAGTAAACTATACCTTTAATGATTTAAAGACAATTAACCCCACCTTTATCAGCATGAAGGACGAAGCTAGGAAGCTGGCAAAATCAGATTCTCCCATCCTCGTTTATGGTGAGTCTGGAACGGGAAAAGAGTTATTTGTTCAAGGGATTCATCAAGAATCATTATGTAGGGAAGGGGCATTTATTGCCCAAAATTGTGCGGCCATACCCGAAACCTTGCTTGAAAGTATTCTTTTCGGCACGGCAAAGGGAAGCTACACAGGAGCTGTTGATCGAAAAGGGTTGTTCGAACTTGCAGACGGTGGAACGCTTTTTCTTGACGAATTACATACGATGCCGATTGAATTACAAGCAAAGCTTTTAAGGGTCCTAGAGGATGGGATGGTTAGAAGGGTTGGGGGTTCGCAGAATATCTCTGTTAATGTTCGGGTTATCGCAGCGATGAACGTCCATCCAAGCAAGGCCCTCCAGGATCAAAGGCTGCGTTCAGACCTATATTACCGCTTAAATGTCTTCACTTTTTCACTGTTACCGCTAAGAGATAGAAAAGAAGATATTCTTTATTTAACGGATTATTATATAAAGGAATATAATCAAAAACTTGATAAAAATATTAAGGGGCTTGAGGAAAAGCTGGAGTTATTCTTCCTGAACTACCAATGGCCTGGCAATGTCAGGGAACTAAAGCATACCATTGAATATATGATGAACGTTTGTGCAGCGGGAATGTTAAGACATGAAGATTTACCAATCATGCTTAGACATCTAGCAGCCCCTGCTAAAGGTTATGGCGGGGTATCCGAAGGTCTTTCATTAAGAAAAAATATCGAAGAATTAGAAAAAAGACTGATCACGAATGCCCTTGACTTGTGCGATGGGAACATTAACCAAGCTGCGAAGCTTTTAGAGATTCCAAGGCAAACTTTACAATATAAAATGAAAAAAATTACAAAGTGAGCTGCCGATTTTCCGGCGCTTTTTTTATTTAAAGGAGACTGAAGTATAGGAATTTTCAACAAAAGGTGATTCCAGCGCTATTTTAAGTAGTTGGCATAATTCTTGCAAGGTATCTAGTATAGCGAGATGGGAGGAATTCACAATGAAACAATTTTTATATAAACCTAAAAGGCATTGGAAGGATATAGAGCTGTGGAAAGATATTACTGAAGAGCAATGGAACGATTGGCTCTGGCAATTAACGAATACAATCCGCACCTTAGAAGATTTAAAAAAAGTGATTCACTTAACCCCAGATGAAGAAGAGGGCGTCAGAATATCGACGAAGACCATCCCCTTAAATATTACACCTTATTATGCATCCTTGATGAATCCTGATGACCCGCGCTGCCCAATTAGAATGCAATCGGTGCCTATTTCTAAAGAAATTTATAAAACGAAATATGATCTTGAAGACCCTTTATATGAGGATGAGGATTCGCCGGTACCTGGGTTGACACATCGCTATCCTGACCGTGTCCTCTTTCTAGTAACCAATCAATGTTCGATGTATTGCCGTTACTGTACAAGAAGGCGTTTTTCAGGGCAAATAGGGATGGGTGTACCTAAGAAACAACTCGATGCTGCTATTGCCTATATCCGGGAAACGCCGCAAGTTCGCGATGTGTTGATTTCTGGCGGGGATGGATTGCTAATTAATGATAATATTTTGGAATACATCCTGAAAAACTTGCGGGATATCGACCATGTTGAAATTATTCGGATTGGGACGAGGGCTCCTGTTGTGTTCCCGCAGAGAATCACTGAAAACCTGTGCAATATTTTGAAAAAGTATCATCCCGTCTGGCTTAACACTCATTTTAATACCTCGATTGAGATTACAGAGGACTCAAAAAGAGCCTGTGAAATGCTTGCAAATGCTGGTGTTCCCGTTGGAAACCAGTCTGTTATCCTTGCGGGAATCAATGACAGTGTTCCAATCATGAAAAAACTAATGCATGATCTTGTAAAAATTCGCGTCCGCCCTTATTACATTTATCAATGTGACCTGTCAGAAGGAATTGGCCATTTCCGTGCCCCTGTTTCTAAGGGTCTTGAAATTATTGAGGGGCTTCGCGGCCACACTTCAGGATACGCTGTCCCGACCTTTGTTGTTGATGCACCTGGCGGCGGTGGGAAAATTGCACTTCAGCCCAATTATTTACTCTCGCAAAGTCCTGAGAAGGTCGTCCTGCGTAATTTTGAAGGTGTAATCACTTCCTATCCAGAGCCGGAAAATTATATCCCTGGAAGGGCGGAGGGCTATTTCCAAGAGGTTTACCCCGATATGGAGGAAAAAAGGTCTCTTGCCGGTATCGCCGGTATTATGAATGATCAACACTTTAATCTTGTGCCAGAAGGCCTGTCAAGGCTAAATCGGCGCAAGGACTACATCCAAGATCCGGCCCATTCCTCGCTAAAGGATAAGCGAAGTAAACGGGATGAGTTAAAGGATAAGAAATATAAAGCATTGACACAAAAGGAAATGGCAAGCCAGCATGAAGTTGATCAGATAAAGGACTAGGGGGAGTCTTAGTGGAGAATATATGTGAATGGTGCGGGAGCACGAATATAGAAAGAAAAACCAATTCGGTGTATTGGGAACTGCCCGATGGAACAAGAGCAATCGAAATCACTGAAACCCCAACATTATCATGCCCTGACTGTGCCATGATTTATCAGAGTGAACCGATTGTAAAAGAAATAGAGAATCATTTATATTTAATTGATTGTAAACAGCTTGGAAAAGTAATTACTTTTGAAGAATTAATGAGTATCCCAAGATTATTGAAGAAAAATTATTTTGATTTTTCCTCATAATGAATCAGCAGCCTGATTTCAAGGCTGCTTTTGTTCATTTTGTAGCTTTTTATGAAATGCTGGACGATATCGCAAGTATCCGTTATAGTATTTCATAGAAATACAACGTACCGAATCTAGATAAGAAAGGCGTTTATGTATGATTAAATCATTTTATCATTTTTTAATGAAATATAGGCACCCTGCCCCAAAGGATGCGATTAGTGCCTTCGCTAATCACGCCTATTTAGACCATAGTTTTCCTAAAGTTTCCGAGGACTACCATGAGCTAAGTTCTTATCTTGAGCTGAGTGGTCATTACTTGGAATCAATGTCCGTATTTGATGAAGCATGGCAGCAATATTTGATTTCTGAAAGCAAAATATAAGCTAAATGTTATCGCCACGTTTCCAGGGGCGATTTTTTCTTTTTATAAAGAGCGATATCTTTAATTGTGCATATACTATTGTAATCAAAATTCACGACTAAACAATTGAGAGGATGGGAGGACATGGCGAATAGGAAAAAACCGAAGTATAAGATTGGTGATACGGTCGTGATTACAATCTATGGTACAGTGGGCAGGGTAACAGATGTAACTTTCCAATTTTGAATGGGTATACTACATATCAAAGGAGTGGTAAAAACAAAATGTCTTTGGCTGCTATTTATTTACGTTTGTCAAGGAACGAAGAACAATTAAACATCGAGGAGGTATTAAGTAGTCATCGACAGGCTTTAATTAAACTTGCAAATCAACATCATTTAAGCTTTGACCTATATCAGGAAATTTCTAGTGGTGTAAACACGGAAAGACCTGAATTGAACAAATTGTTGAAGAGTTTGGATCTGTATGATTATATAATTGTGATGGATATTGACCGACTTTCTCGTGACAATGCCTACGCAGAATATATAAAGACCATGCTGATTGCCCATGACATAAAAATTTTGACTCCTACTGGAACGATCGATCTGACCCAAGAAACTAGTGAGATGACATATTCAGTTCAAGCGATGTTGGCAAATTTTGAGTATAAGCAAATCAGAAAGCGTTTAGGTAGAGGACGGCTTGCTGCCGCGGAACAAGGCAGATGGGTGATGAGTAATCAAGTTCCTTTGGGGTATAAAAAGGACCAAAATCAAATATTAAAGATTGTTGAGGAAGAAGCAAGGATTATTAGATACATCTTCGAAAAAACGAAAGATAGAGTCTCTGCAAATGAAATTGCTAAACAATTATTTATGCTTGGTTGGAAGAGCAGAAATGGAAATGTGTTAACCACCGCCCATATTTCTTCTATAAGAAGGAATGTAGTTTATTACGGTGTTGTGGCTGCATGCAGAAGAGTCAATGGGAGAGTAGTAGATGAAGTATTTGTTGAAGCTGCTCACGATCCCATCATTTCGAAACAGCACTGGTTAGAAGTTCAAAAAATATTGGATGAAAATACAACAGGCAATTTCTTTAATAAAAAGAAGGCGACTAGAAGGCTTCAAAATTTACTGTTTTGTAATCACTGCGGTAGAAAAAGATACATTCAAACGGACGGTAGCGGTACGGATTTCATTAAGACATGTTCATACAAAATAAGCAATAATGCCTGTAAAGATAAAGGTATTAAGTATCAGCCTGTTGAAGAATTTGTTATCCAAAAAGTTAAGGAAAAAGAGGTAGACTTTCGTCAAGCATTATCAAAATTAAAAGATTCTGATACATCTAATGAAGAAAAGAAATTAATTGTTCAAATGGATTCCCTTGATAAACAGTTAGAAAAGTTAAATAACAGAGAAAAAAACCTAAAAATAATGCGAATGGATGGAGAAATTACGAAAACAGACTTTTTAGATTTAAGTAAGGAAAATGAAGAGAAGATAAATCAAATTAAGCAGCAAAAAGAATTAATTACAATTCAATTAGAAAATTTAAATCATACAGAAGAAGAACAAGAGCGATTAGAACTTTGCATTAAAACATTAAATAATCTAGACTTATTGGAAGCTGAAGAGTGTAATACTTTCCTTAAAACATTCATAAAGAAAATATGGTTCTCGACAAATGCAACAGCAGACCATAATACCAAAAAAGAACCTCCCGAAGTCACAATAGAAATTGAATGGCTTTAATAGAAAATAAAAAGGAGCGATGGTCGCTCCTTTTTATATTAATTACAAACCATTTTTTCTAATAAATAAACTGAATATCTTTTTTTATCCCTGTCAATTCTTCAAGTGTATCACTGATTAAATTTGTATATCTCTCATCTAACCAGTCTTTAGAGAATTCTGTTTTAGTGCGTATCACAACTTTATTATCATCCAGATAGATAAGCTCACAAGGTTTAATCCATGTTTCAAATTGTGGATTATTGATTTTCTTTTTGATTTCTTGCAATAGATTATTCCATATTTGTTTTTCCATGTTTTTTTCTCCTTATAAATTATTCGATTTCATCCCAATTTCCGCAAATAATATCAATCCGATTTTTATATATTCTATTTTCGATATGTTTTAAAAAAGATAATGAGTGCTTTTTTTCGATTGGTTTTATAACCGTTTTTAAATCAGATGTAAACCATATTTTAAATCTAACTCGATATAAGACAAATTCACTTTGTAATAATAATTCACCCTCAATCATCGATTCGTTTGGATAATGCCTCACATCCAATACAATCAAATTCCATTTATTTAAATCCATCTCTATCATTTTATATATTCCTGTTCATCTCCGAATGGCTCAATCCAAAAAGTAATGTCCGCAGGTAACTCTTGAAGCCACTTTTTAACGCCTTCTTCTCCCTTTATTCGTGGAGTTGCAATACCAGGCTCTAATACCTCTAGATTATTATGGTTTGCCGACCACACGACTTTGAATGGCTCCTGTAGCTCTTTTCCGGGCAGTAATATATTAATTTTCTCTTTTAAGCGACCCACTATGTTCATGATCAGAATTCTGTTTATATTGGGTGAATTCATATGTTTTTCCTCGCTCCTCACCTTATTTCATTTATAAATCCAAGCATACTCTTGTCCCATAAAGCAGTTTTGAAACATTGCTATTGATTCATCACTTACTTCCTCTTGGTAATAGTTAAAATATTTGTCTTTTAAAAATGCTGCAAAGCTTTTTGAGTTACATTTGTTGTTAACAAACTCATGTTTGTCGATTGGAAATGCATTTCGGAATGGAATAATACCAGGTGATTTCGCATGATACACTTCAAAGCGCTCTTCCGGATTCAATAGCAGTATATCTTCCATGAAGAACAATAGACCGGTATGTTTTAGGTTTAACAAATCTAATTTCAATTCAAGTAAGTTGCGGGATTTTTCTGACGCAAGCAGCATTTGATACAGCGTGAAACCTTTCAAATAAACACCTCCTCCTATCCCAAAGGTAGCAGTGGGAAGGAGATGATTGCAAACGACATTTTGGGTAGGAAATTTAAGAGAAAAAATACCAGGATAAAAATCGCTGTATCAAATCAAGGTTAATGACAGTTTTTAAGATACGAAGGACCTATATTTTTACTGAAAAAATAAAAATATATTAAAAATTACGTTTAAGTATTACATAAATGGTCATACTGATAATATCTCGTTAAGGATGGTGTCATTTTTGGAAAAGAGGAATGACGTTTTTGATAAATTTTATGAAAAAAAGAATAAGAAAAAAGTAGAAGATACCCATACTAGAACCACTTTTTTAATGAGGAATGATCTGGTGGATAAAGTAAATGCTCTCTCTACAGAAAAAGGTAAAGGTTTCAAAACACATTTCTTCAACCAAGCTATTGAAAATTTGTTGAAGGAAATCGAATAAATGGTGTTGATAGATGGAAGAAGATTTTTTAATTATCGTGGGTCAGGAATTGAGGAAGCATTTCCAATCAGATGTAAGTGTTGGGATAGGTTCTAATGGATTTGGATTCACCATTAAAAAAACAGGGACAATTATTTTATTTACAATGGATGAATTGCTTGTGTCTGATACTCCAGAAGCTGCTGCTGAGGTTTTAATAAATCAACTAATTGAGACAATGTCTTAAAATAATGGAGGTAATGAATTTGAATTATGAATTTGAGAAGAAACTTGGATTAACTCCACAATTAAATAAATTATTTAAAGCGATACCGGATGAATCGGTGCTGACACCGGAGGATATTGCTGAATTATTAAACAGGAGCAAAGAAACTGTAAGAAGATGGTGTAGAAAAGGAAAATTACCCTCATATAGTTTTGGAGGCAAATATACGATTCTGGGTAACGATTTTAAAAAATTTATGTTGGATTCCCATAGTCGAAGTAAAAAGAAGGAGAACACTATTTCATGAGTTTAAAACTCCACGCTCTAGCTTTTTTAAAAGAGAAAAGGGTGAATTATTACATCATTGATGATGTTATCTTTTTTTCTTGTTTCCATTGTGGTTTTAAAATAGAAATGAATGCGGGCACAACTGAATGGAGCTGTGATTGTGGAAACAAAGGAAATCTAGGCAGCTTAATTAAATTTGAAAAGAATAAGATAGAACTATTGAGTGATCTTGCATTTATAAATCCTAAAAAGGAAAAGTATGAAATAAATTACTTGCTTAACAAATTAAACAATAAAAACCAAGTTGATAGTAAAGACTTGAAATTGATCCAAGATAAATTTAACAAGCTTTGCAAAGAATTAGGAATTTAAAGGAAATGGAGATTTTACTTATCTCCATTTCCTTTTTTTACTTCTTGATGAATTTCTATATTTGATATAACTTTTATTAGAACGAAAAGTACGATACACACATTTCGCACGTTTTGTTCCATTTTATGTAGGCATTCAACCACAAACGCGGTGAAAAAATGGGATAAAACGTTCGTGTCGTGTCCATACTATAGTGGGGTGAATTTATGAATTCTTCAGATAAAATTCCTACTTGGGAAGAGTTAGAAAAAAGTATGGGTAGAAAATTTTATGTTTTGAGAGACATAACTCATCAAGGCATTATGCAAAACGGAGTCTTTAAATATATGGTGGAAAACCCACCAGATTGGTTCAGAGGGATGGTTTTTAAGGTTGGTGTTGACGTCCAACGAAAAAAAACTACTAATCCTAATACGGCAAAGTACGCAATCGATGGGGAAAAGTTAATTGATTTTTTAGAAGCTCATAAACCTGTTCCTTATTTTGCGAAGCTCTTAGGAATGGCTGCTAATACTTTAAGAGTCTGGATAGAAGAAGGAAAAATTAAAGGGCTAACTGCATACCCTTATGGCAAAACAACAATGTTATACAATGTTGATGATTTGCTCAATAGAATCAAGGAACAAGAAATCGCAATTCCTTCTGAGAAGGTGCACCGCCCCGACGATCTTCTTTCTCTATACGATAATTATTTGCCAAATGAAATTTTAAGTACCATTCATGAATATATCAGACACCGCCTATCAAAAACTCCTGGTATCAGTATTGGTGGAGTTTCATTGGTCAAAAAAGGTTTTATTAAGGAAGAAAACGCAGAAGCCCATCGGCGGGCGCTTAAAAACCTTTTTTTCGATATCATAACCTCTATAGAGGGGATACAATTCGATGGAGATACCAAACTAAAGTTTTTTTGGGGACATGATGTTGAAATTTTGGAATTAGAAAAAGTTTCTAATACCGAATTTAGTTTGGATGATTTTGATGAAGAATGTGTAAGCCTGCTAAGTGAAAAGTATAGCGACATTACTCTACAAAAACATCTGCTAAATGTTTTAAAACCTTTTTATTGTTTTTATTTAATGAAAAAAGAAAAGGTACTAAAAAAAGAGAAACGTAAAAATAAAACGTCTTTCGAAGAAAGATACCGAATGCAAGAGGATTTTGAAGATATAAAAACGGCAATTCTTGATGTTTTTAATAATGTTGTTATTTTTGAACCGGCACCTGATGAAAAGAAAAAATCTTATTTAACCAGAGAGCAATATGCAAAGTTATATGCTAGGGTAGAAGAAAAATATGGAATTTACAAACTAGTTCCATTAGAATTAGGTTTCCGTTTGGGTCTACGCGCCAAGGAGACAACCTTGGTTGCCGTAGAAGATTTTTGGATTGATGAAAATGGATTTTTAAAAACCGATGAAAACGGATTTGGATGGCTCTTCCTTCCTGCTGCGAAATGTAAAGGTGGTAAAAATGGAGGCGCAGAAGAGAGGGGTAAACTAATTCCGCCAGCAACAGTGAAGTTAATAAACGAATACTTGGAAGAATTGTACAAAAAGTGCCCTTTTGAAACTCATAAACAGGATGCTGGAAGAACATTTACTACCATTTTCGGAAAAAAAGTTTATGAAACAGGTCATGGCTTTTTAATTCGCGATTCCAGATTTCCAGAGAGGTTTGACAAACCGACCACAAAACAAACGGTTCAAAAATTTATACGAGAGACTCGTGGCGAGTGTGGTTTCTTAACTTCTAACCAAAAAAAATATTTACACTATCATGATGGAAGGCATTCGCTAAACGAGTGGATAGAAACAGCCATCGTCGAACCAAAACTTAGTAAGTTTACTGATTTTGTTGCTGATTTCCAAGTTCATCATTCAAGTTCCGGTGATATTGGAAAATCCAATTATCGAAATAAAGATATAATCGATACCTATACAGCCATTATCAATATAAGTATCAATTTTCCATTAGAGTTACCAGCTCTTAGAGAGTGGGAAATTAAGCACCTGTATAGAGAAAAATATGAGAAAATGATTAAAATCGATGAAAATACATCGATTATGATAGAAACGGACAAAATTAAAATTAATGATGTTTATAAAAAGAGTCCTGATGCTCTTAAACCGAGATTGAGCCCCGAGGAAGAAAAACATTTGGCTGCAAGGTATAAGGAATTACAGGATCTCTTGAATTCCACTACTCAACCGCCAAGTGAGGGTAATGCAATGGAATGGGCTACTAAAAGAATGCACTGGTTGGATGAGCTTGAGAAAATTAAGGAACATTTAGCGTAGGTCAATTTCTTCTAGGAGAGGAGAAAAACAATGGAATTCGAAGATTTTATGAAATATAAAAGGCGCTTAAAAGAAATAGGGGTTTCTGTTCCTGATTATTATTTTTTTATTGATGATACAAATCAATTAACTCCTGTGCAAATAGGTAAAATATTTGGAAGATCCCCAAAAGTCGTACGGGATTGGTTTTCTAAAGGTCTCAAGAAACAAGGTCGAATACAAAGTCAGGATCCAACGCGACGAAAAGTGTCTGGATATGAATTAAAAAGATGGTGTTACAAAAAAGATATTGAGGAACTTGCACAGGATGATAAATTCCGCTACTTTTTTGACTGATGAATAAAAAACTCATCAGTCTTTTTTTAATTAGAAACTAAAAAATGAAGGCATCTCAATATTGAGTTGCTCAAGTGTTTTATAATATTTTGTATGGAGTATATAGCCATATAATTCTTCCAGGGGTCTGTTCTTTTAATCGTTCAAATAATTCGGAAGCATAAGGCGATAATCCGGTACAGACATCGAAGGACTTACAAAATGGGCAGTTTTTTTCTTCTTCATCTTCATGACATATAATTTCAGGATAGTAAACACCATCTTTATCTAAAGCAATTACTATGTAATATTTTACATTTTTAGTTTCAAAGTCAATACAATAAAAATCGTTCTCTTTATCCCAGGGTCCAGTTGAATCGTTTATGAATCTTTGGGAAACATTTGAAATTTCAAGGTCATCCAGGAAATTTGAAATTGCAAACACCACCTTTTATTTATCTTTAGTAAAATCTAAAAAATTATGCATACTTTATCATCACTATGTGAAAAATATTTAAGTTTGAAACAGAAAATTAAAAGCATATTCGTTGTAAGTGAAACAAATAATTGAGAATTTTGATATAATTGTCAATATACTAGTGATAAATTTGGAACTGAATCGAATCCAAGTCACATTAACGCAGTTGTTCTGATGATACGGAAATCTATTTAAATTGAAATTGGAGAAAATGGCGATATGAAAATGTCAAAGACGGGTTGGTCTCTTGTTGCGGCAGCGGCAACAACGATAGTTCTTGGGTATGCTAAAAAGGGGAAAATTCCTTTTATTTCATCTAAGGCAGTTTCTGATATAACAAAAGTTGCTTCTGATGCTGTAATTAATGAAGAAAAATCATTTGGTGGACTTAAAGAGAGTGTGATAAATGGGATAGCGAAAAATACTTATAAAGGTGTGAAAGCATTTATTGACGGCAATGAATTAGTGTACCAGTTTAGATCTAATTCGAATAAAACGGTTCTAGAGTCGAAATTTATAATAGAAGCTGGAAAGTTAGTTATGACTTTTGTATCGGGGAATTATGGAAACCAACCTAATGCACCATTGTTTTTTAAAGATAATCTAGTAGAAGCAATGAATAAAGCCAATGAGAATTTGTAAAATGATTATATGATGGAGTTTATGTCTGTGAAATACACTCGGGTAATACCGAATGTATTTCACATTTTTGTTTGTAAAACTAAGATATAAACTTTCCTGCTCGAAGCATTATTAATATTTTTGTATGGTAATATATACTAAATAAAGTAAATAAAAATGCGTGGGTGAGATTTTTGAAAAAACCAATGGATTTAAACTCTTTAATAAGCAGTTATAACTTTTTAGCAAAAGAAACTTTTAATGAACTTCTGAGCTTTTTTGATTTTGATTTAAGAAAAGATGAAATAGAGCAGATTTCAAAGTTTATAGCTAACTTAACAATTGAAAATAAATATTTTGGTTATTTTTATTTGGGTTACAAGATACCTCAAATAGACAAAGAATTTGATTTACTTAGATTTGGAGAAAACTATATCTTAAATGTTGAAATAAAATCCATCTTAAAAATAGATGATGCAAAGGCACAACTAATTAAGAATAGATATTATTTAACTTCCTTAGGCAAGAAAATAAAGTCGTTTACTTATGTTGCAGAAGATAACAGTCTATATCAACTAGATGATGATGATAACTTTCAACAAATAGATTTTGGGGTATTTGAAAAACTTTTGACCAGTCAAAAGGTCGAACACCATTCGAATTTAGATGACTTATTTGATCCTTCTGATTATCTTGTATCTCCCTTCAATGATAGTGAAAGATTCAATATTGGCTCTTATTTTTTGACCAAACAACAACAGCAGTTTAAGAATGCCATATTAAAAAGTTCCGCAAAATTTAAAATTATTGAGGGTCTACCAGGAACAGGAAAGACATTGTTGCTCTACGATTTAGCTAAAGAATTTAAAAAGGATCATGAAATTGTAATTATTCACACAGGAACCTTAAATACGGGGCATTTGATATTGAATCAACAATATAAATGGAACATCATTCCTATTAAAGCGTGTAAAAGGATTGAGGAAATCAAACCTCAATATATTTTTGTTGATGAGACTCAAAGAATGAGACCTTACCAACTTGACTATCTTATTAAATATGTAATAGAAAATGATATATTTTGTATTTTTTCAATTGATCCAAAACAAATTCTCTCCATTCAAGAGTGGGATTACGATAATAAAGGTACACTCATGAACTTGGATGATTGTGAAGTATATAAATTAAGTAAAAAGATTAGAACAAATAAAGAGCTTGGTGCTTTTATTAAAGGTTTATTTAACTTAAATCATATGAAGCATTGCAATAATACCGATAATATATCTATTCACTACTTTGATGATATTGATCGAGCTAGAGGATTTGCAGAAGGATTGGAAATAGAAGGATGGCAGGTTATCGACTATACCGGAGAAAATTGGAATGGGTATATAATCGAAAGAATGAGATTATACAGAGGATTAAATGCGCATGGTGTTCTGGGGCAAGAGTTTGATAAGGTTCTTGTTTTAGTAGGATCTACTTTTTACTATGATGAAGATGGTGGTCTTGCTGTAAAAGGAAAAAATCATTATGATCCGGAACGGATGCTTTATCAATCAGTTACCCGTGCAAGAAAACAAATAATGTTGCTTATTGTAAATAATCCAGAATTCATGACTGAGCTCATTAATGCATTGAATAAAAAGAAAAAGCAATTGTCATATAAATAAATACCTTCGACTAAATGATGAATTAGTACAACAGGGTGTATAATCAAAACAAAATTGTCTTAAATGGCTGCCGAGCATTCTACAAATATATTGAATGGTTTTTGGATGGTGTGCATCAAAATAATAGGAAGATTGAATATATTAAGGAAGTGCAAGAGATATGGGACAATGAAAAAGCGACCTAACGAGGTCGCTTTTTCGGCATTTTTAGACTATGGACGTTTATTTTCTTAGCGTTGTTCCTTATGATGGTGTTTTAGTAATTTAACCTGATTTTCCGTTTTTCCTGATTCGGAACAAAGTGAAAACATATCTCCATCGATTGCAAAAACATACGTATCAGCTGTGTTTATTTCCTTTTTATCGTTAATAACAATTTTCTCGTACGGTATATATATTTTTACAATGTGGGTATAGCTAGCCTCACCTTGAGCAGGTTTAGCTTCTTGTATCCAGATACGAATATTTTCTGATTTAACTTCTCCCCATCCAATTGACTTTGCATTGTATTTTTTATGGTAAAAATTTGATGCAATATGGTGTATGTATGGTCTCGATAGTATTTGGTACATAAATGTTTTTGTTGTTTTGTCTTTTATTTCTACTACTTTACCTTCACCTGCAACTTCTGCAGAAGCACTGCTACCAACAAAGAAGAGTGCTATTGCTAACATTAATAAAATTTTTTTCATGAGGTTCACTCCTATATTGGAATCTTTATTCTCTAACTTTGTCCTCCATGCAATTCCCATAAAAACATTCCATTATTTTGCTTGAGTTGTTGTTTCACCAGTTCTAGTTCGTAGAAGCTTAGGTTTGTTTTTTTCACAATTTCTTCGTTAGTTTTTCCTTTTTTTAGGAGTGTTCTTGCTTGCTCGTATCTTGACATTTCAAACTCGAAATAACCATGATAGAGCTTGAGTTGTTCTCTTACGTCTTTTAATTCCACATAACTTGTTGGTATCATGCGAACAAGCTCTTCATCCGTTTTTCCGATTTGAATCAGGCTTCTTGTGATTCGATACCTTTCATTTACAGCTCCTGTGCCATAACCCGTCCAATAACCGTCATCCCAAGCGGTATCATAGCATTCTTTACAATGAAGGCATTTATCTTGGTCTTTCTTAACAAAACCTGTAAGACTGGTTACAGAAATTAAGAAAAAACATATCCATACTTTCTTCATGGCGCTTACTCCTTTGGATTATACGGATATGTTGCTAAGTGCGTGTGGTTTATTAGTTTTACCTCTGGTCCAACGGAAATTCGGTATGTCATTCGGTCCTTCCCTATTGGAACCCAATGCCCACCATCGGTCGGCTCAATATCAAATGTAATTTCCAATAAAAAGCCGCGGAAGTGATCTACTCTTCTTGTTTGCATCACTTCTATTTTCCATGGAGCGACAATAGGTGAAAAATCCTTATAAATATTTGGATAATAATAGCTACGCAAATCTTTTTCAATATAAGGTGTCAGCATGTTCATGAGCATATCCTGCAGCCTTAGTTCTTCAGAGTCTTGAGTTGGTTTATTGACATTAGCGAGCGCTGATTTTGCAGTGTTTTTCCTGAGATCAGATTTACATCCATGTAAGTTGGCTTGTAAAATAGCAGGACCCAATTTCTCTGTTTTTGAGTTGGAGGGTCGAACCTCGACAATTGCATTTTTAGGAATTTTTGCAGATATCTCATCAAACTTACCTACCCATGGGTTTCCACCAAACCAGCTTGGGTTATGTTCTTTAACAGGATACATCTTAAATCGCCAACTGATTTCGCCAGGTATTTGGGCGAATCCTTCGTATTGATCATAATGTCCGAATGATGAAGGCTTCGGAAGCCAATCTGAATAAATGCCCACACTTTGACGTTCTCTAATTGGGCTTGATGGTGAAGAAGTATAAGGCTTTTTAACTTTTGTAATTAAAGCAGTTCCTTGAGCGTTAGGAGTACCTTTAACCGGATGAAGAACCACGCTGCATGGATATGATACTCCTTTGCTTGTTTGAGCATGAGCAACACCTATATAAGGGAAAATTAGCAATAGCAATGCGGTTGAAAATTTCAACATAAAACCACTCCTAAATTCAGTTCTCCCGTCTACACTGAATGCGTCCTTCTTTTCCGGAGATATTTTTTTGGATTGTAATGTTATTAATTTTTACGCCATTTTCAGGTGTATCCGTCAACGTGATATGAATTCTATGAAGCGGTCCTGCATGATGCCCTGAAAAATTTAACGCACTCATGTGAATGACATGTCTTCTTCCATCACCGTTTATTCTTTCGATTTTATCTATATTGGGGCACATAAAAAAATCAGGGTACGATTTGTCGATATAGTTGAAGTACCGTTGATATAAGGTTTCATCAAGCAATTCTTCCTTAGAGGCTCCCACACTTTCATTTTTCCAACCAACCAGGAGCCAATCAAATAGTTCAATGGATTTTAATCGAATATTTTTATGATTCCGAGTCAAAATCACCTCACCATCGGCTAGCAAGCATTTTTTTGTTTGTTTTTCAGTGATACAGTTATAAGCAGGTTGGATAATTAAAACATCACCATTTTTCATTTGTATTTTTAAAACAGCGATTGGTGTTTTGTGATTTTCTGGCTTAGTTGTTTCTTTTACAGAACTTGTTGCATTAATCCAATTCACAACTTTATTGATGACGACTTCTTCATAACCATCAGTTTCTTTAAATACGCGTGATCCTCCAGAGGAGCGGTTTATTTTAATAAAATTGATGTCATGTGTTACTAAGGGGGATATTGCCTTAGTTGATGGTATCTGTGCGAAAAAACCTGTAAACATCAGGATAAAAATAATAATCTTTTTCATGATCAAAATACACCTCTGGTTGTTCAGTCTTTTAGTAAACTACAGCATGTATTCGTTAATAACCTATTTCATCGAGTGGGCAAAAACGGAGACAACTTCTGGTGTTCTTATATTAGTATCTCCTGACTTATCATTAATAAATTTGTTGTTTATTGATAAAAGGATTATAAATCATTAAATGAATTATTATTTGGAGTCACGGGGAAATTATACATATAGTAAAATCGGAATAAGTATACCGAAGAAGTGAAATGGGTGAAAACATTTGAAGCCCTGGAATGGCTAACCACTAACAAAAATCCATCAGCTTTAGCAAGTGATCGCTTCGGCGAAACCGCTAATGCCATCAAATTTGTTGAAAAGCTTTACGAGCTTGGTGCTCTAAAGGTCAATGTGATTGGTATCCTGGATGAACCGGAACGAATTGAGGAGGAGGGCGGTCCTTACGCCACAGCACTGATTGTAGAATTACCGCAAGAAGATAAACGAGAAAAGCTCATCCAATTTTACAAAAAGGAAATGGAAGAGCAAGGCATTGAAGAAGGCGAAGGAATTTTGGAATGGAATGAAAGCAAGATGAATGAAGGAAAGCTGGATTTTGGCTGGGGCTAATAAAGGTGGGAGAATTTCATGAGGAATAAGTTAAAACCCATTTTAATCACTATAATCGTTATAATTGCTGTGTATTTTGCCGGTAAGTATGCACTGGATACATTATTTGGGGATATGTGCGGAAATGACATTAAACAAAAAGTTCTTTCTCCTAATGGTGAAAATGTAGCTTATATCTTCGAAAGAAATTGCGGTGCTACAACGGGACTTTCTCCACAACTATCCATTTTAAATAAAGGTGAAAAATTTCAAAATGAATCAGGTAACACATTTAGGACCGATAAAGAATTTTCCGTTGAATGGCTAAACGATAAGAACCTGAACGTGATTTATGATAAAACTTCGGAAAATTACGAAATGGATAAAAAGGTGAATGGCATAAAGATTCATTATATAAGCAAATAGGATATAAAAAAATGTGATTAAAAGGGGAGTTTGGAAGGTTTGCGAGAGATGGAAATAGAATTTGAAAAATTAAATAAGGTAATTAAAGAGTTACCTGAAGGCGAAGCGAAGCTTTTTCTTTTACATATTTTAAAAAAAGTCTATTTCTTAAATGAGAAGGATGATTGGGGTTTTTCTGAAGAAAAATTTGTAAAAGATATAAGAAAGGTTTACAAAATGATTTTAACCAATGAAAAGGCTGAAAAGAAGGAAGAAGGACCATTTAAAATGATTCATATTCTCTTTAGTCTATCTGCTGCTGGGACATTTAAGAATGTCCTTAAAAATTTAGGTCTCCTAAATGAAGAAAAGGTTATTTCATTTTGGGAGATGTTTTCTGTGGGTCCGATTTGGCATTTGCATGATGAAATTGGACAACAAGCTAGGTTTGATTGGATGGAAAAAATCCACACTAATGAAAATAGTGAATTTGATGAATATAAGGAATATTTTCAAAAGGCATTAAATCAAATAAAATCTATTCCAGAAAGTGTACCAATTACAATATGGACTTCCGAAAGCGCTCATGAACAGACAGGATTGCGGTTTGTTTTGCATTTATTGAAGGATAGAAACAATAGCATTTCTGTTATTAACACGACTAAAGAATACAATGAACTTTTTCAGAAAAGAAAAGTAAAATATACTGTTTTGCATTCAGGTGAAATCATACCAGAAAAATTGCAATTAATATATGAGCAAGGGAAGGGTGAAAACTTTACAGACCATGATATAGAGGAGGTGCAAAAAGAATGGCAATACCTTGCGGACAATCAAGATAATTTAAGATTATGGAGAAACGGGAGAATCCATTGTGTTTCGGAAGATTATTTAGATGAATTTATTGTTAAGGCAGCAAAAAGATTGCATGGAAAAACAAAGACAAAAGTATTCATAAAATCTGCAAGATTAATCGGTGAAGTATTGGGGCATTTAGACCAATTTGTAGGGGATTCTTTCTTGGAATATCGCCTTAAAAAAATGATAGAAGCAGGGGTATTTGAGGCAGAAGGTAGTCTTGAAGCTATGAGACTTTATAGTATTAGATTAAAACAGTAATGGGTGAGGATATCGAAAGTTTCTGTAGTTTAATAAAAATGATTACATAATAATATCGGAGGTGTTGGTATGATTAACGTTAGAAATGCCGAAAGTTACCTTAAAGATAAGATCGGTGAAGATGCCAATGATATAAAAAAAGTTTGGGAAACTTTTAAGGATTTTTGTAAAGAACCAGTTGAAGGGGAAGAAGATAAAGAAATACTATTTCAATGTGGTGTTTATGATTTTACTGGAGAGGAATTTTTTCATTTTGATTTTGTACGTCAGTTTACTGTATATGATGAAGACGAATATTCTAATATGGAACAGCTTCACTGTGAATTTTTATTTAAACCAACAGTTGAGTTAAGAAAATTAGAGGTATCAGAATGGTCAATGGATTATGATGATATAAATGATTTTTTCAATAATATTGAAAACCTTCAGGAGTTTAAAATACCTTTGAATATAAAGCCAATAAAATCAGAAATATATCGGGAGGAAATTTAATTCTTAATATCATAAAGAGATGCTTGCTTATCGAAATTAATTGAAGTATGTTTTGAGAATAAGTCGATATATAAAAAAATGCTCAGAGTTTTTTATACCCTGAGCATTTTTTTATGTCGATTATTGTGTTAATTCGTTTGTTTATTCAAATGCTAATTTCGCTGTGATTTTAGCCTTTAATTCGAACTTTGTACTTCAAAATCGAACTCGTTGATTGAAAAATGAGAGGGTTTATTCCTCATTATGCTTGATGGTCTTGATGGTTTCCAGGAGTAGGCTGATTTGATGTATTTTTTAAACTTTCATCGAGAGCAATTTGTAAAATGACAAAGGCTAAAGCTATAAAAGGCATTCCAATAACAAGATTGCCATCGTCAGTTAAGTATTTATAGATAGCAAATTTCAAGAAAAATATATCTGCAGCAAACAATGCCATAAAAAATACTGTAACAATCAAAATTACCCACCAGCAAACAAGAAGAATCCTTTTGTTAAGGCTTTTATTTACTCTAATTAATCTTTTCGATAGCCTAAATAATGAAAATGCTAAACTAAAAAACGCAATATCAAGAATTACTTTCGGGTTTTGTATTACCAAACCAATCGCAAGTAATACAATTCCTAATCCTACTAAAAAAAATTTCTTCATCCTTATTTCCCCTTTTTTCCTATATTTCCAACTTTTATTATTAAATAACTTGGACACCGTGTAAATAAAAAATTTTCTTTTAAATTAAAATCACATAAATAATAGAAAGGATATTTGATAAGATAAATATTCTCTTAATTTTGTCTTCTGAGAAACCAGTAAATAGATATGAAACAATCACAGTAAGACCGCAACCAAAAAATAACGATAAACATATCTTAAATATAAATAAAAAACCAGATATCAAACCTTCCCCCTCCTCTTAAACACCCTGCTTAATAATTTATTTTTAAGAGCTCTTTCCCTTTCTTTTGTATTAGGTGTAAGCAACATGTATTTACCAAAAGGTATTAAAAGTTAAAACTTGTACCATAATAGCGGTGTTCAAAAAACGACCGTTTAATTGATTTATTTTCAACCAATTTAAATTGGTATTTTTTGAGCTAATTTCATATTAAAAGTGTTCGAAAAAGGGTACGAAAAATATATTGTCCGTAAAAAAATATATTTACCCTTTTTCGAACAGAATTGGAGGGAAAAATGAAGTTGGGATATTGCAGATGTTCTACTGCTTTTCAAGACATGCTCATGCAAATTGAAGCACTAAAAGCTGCTGGTGTGAAAGAGGATAATATATTCAAAGAACATGTATCAGGAATGAAAAAAGATCGTCCTGAGTTAAAACGATTGCTTGAATACGCCCGTGAAGGGGATGAAATTGTTGTTTTCAAGCTCGATCGCATCAGTCGCAGCTTAAAACATTTAGAGGAACTCGTGGAGGAATTTCAAAACCGTGGGATTGAATTTATTTCCATTCATGAAAAAATCGATACATCGACCGCTATGGGGAAATTCTTTTTCCGTATGATGGGATCGATTGCTGAACTTGAGCGCGACATTATATCAGAACGCACAAAAGAACAATTGGCTGCCAAAAAGAAAAATGGTATTAAACTGGGTCGACCAGCTGTTGATAAAGAAATATTGAAAGATGCCTTTACTTTATACGAATCAAAACGTTATTCAGTAAAAGAAATTACAGAAAAATTCGGTATCAGCCGAACCACATTTTATGATTATTTAAAAAATCGTCCTGCCAATTAGGACGATTTATTTATTTTTACATGTCGGTATTTGTTCTTTCATTTTATAAATATAATGAAACGTTACTTTAGTTGGGTTAAAATAAAAAGGAAAATAATAAAAATATATCAAAAGTCTCAATAGAGGTGATTCTAAATTATGGAAATTAATAATAATGAATTTGTCAATTTTATTTGGAAAAATGCTGAAATCCTACGCGGTCCATATAAAAAAGAAGAGTATCAAGATGTGGTTTTGCCACTAGCTGTTTTAAGAAGATTTGACTGTTTATTACAACCCACAAAAGAAAAGGTTTTAGAAAGGGCTAACACAGTAAAACATGACGCAATATTAAATAAAATTACTGGATACGATTTCAATAATATTAGTAAATTTGATTTTCAAACACTATTACAAGATCCTGATAATATAGCGGCAAACTTACGCAACTATATTCAAGGATATTCGTCAAACGTTCGTATTATATTTGAGCGTTTTGAATTCGATAAGCAAATTTCAAAAATGGACGAACATAATCTTTTATATAGTGTAATTCAAATGTTTTCTAACATTGATCTAAGTGTGAAGCGTGTTTCGAATATGCAAATGGGATACATATTCGAAGAATTTATCCGTCGTTTTTCTGAAAATGCTGAAGCAGGCGATCATTATACTCCACGCGAAGTTATTCAATTAATGGTCAACCTTATTTTAAACGAGGATCAATCTGAATTAATGCAAGAAGGTAAAATTGTTCAGATAGGGGATTTCGCCTGTGGGACTGGCGGTATGTTATCAGAGGCAACTCGTTTCATCCAAGAGTTAAATCCTAACACACAAGTTGAAGTTTTTGGGCAAGAAATTAATCCGAAATCCTATGCTATTGCATGCGCCGATTTATTAATTAAAGGACAAAATGCTGGTCATATTGCATTTGGTAATTCTTTAACGGATTCGGATGGACACAAAGGGTTACAAGTTCGTTATGCACTTATGAATCCTCCGTTTGGTGTGGATTGGAAACATTATGGTGAATCCATAATAGCAGAACACGATGATAAAGGAACTGATGGACGTTATGGAGCAGGTCTCCCACGTACATCAGACGGTTCACTTTTATTTTTGCAACATATGGTATCAAAAATGAAACAAGATGAAAAAGGAAGTAGGATGGCAATTATTTTAAATGGGTCCCCACTTTTTACTGGTGATGCCGGTAGTGGAGAAAGTGAAATACGCCGCTGGTTAATCGAAGAAGATTTGTTAGAAGGTATCATAGCATTACCTGATCAATTATTTTACAACACAGGTATTTCTACATATATTTGGATTCTATCAAATAGAAAAAATGATAATCTAAAAAGTGGTGCTATTCGTAAAGGCAAAGTTCAAATAATTGACGCTTCAAGTTTTTTTGTAAAGATGCCTAGAAGTATGGGAAACAAACGTAATGAAATTACAGAAATGCAAATAGCTGAAATAACACGTCTATATGGTGAATTTAAAGAAAATGAATATTGTAAAATTTTCGACGGTGTTGATTTCGGGTACAGAAAAATTACAGTAGATAGACCACTTAAATTAAATTTTAAAATCTCAGTAGAACGTATTGAAAGCCTATATTATGAATCCACCTTTGGTAAATTATTTGATGAAGGAACTTATTTAGAGCTAAATAATAAAAAAGAAAAAAAACCAACTGATATAAAAAAACTAGCAATTTTAGAAGAAGGAAAAGAACTTCAAGAAAAGATAATTTCTATATTAAATGATAATACATCAGAAAAATTATATAAAAATCGTGACGAATTTTTAAAAGTGTTAAAACTAATATTCAAAAATGTACCGGAAGTAAAGGTATCACTCTTAAAGAGTATATATATGGGTTTATCAGAACGTGACGAAACTGCTGACGTATGCCAAGATACCAAAGGTAAAATTGAGGCTGATCCTATGCTTCGTGAAACTGAAATTGTGCCACTGAAAGACAGCATCTATGAATACTTCGAAAGAGAGGTTCTTCCGTATGCGCAAGAACCTTGGATAGACGAAAGTAAAACTAAAATCGGTTATGAAATACCGATTACACGCTTTTTTTATCAGTATGAACAGCTTGAAGGTTCTTCTGTTTTGAAGCAGCAAATTCAAAATTTAGATGATAGCATTCAAGAGATGTTAAAGAAGGTGCTTATATAATGAGCTACAAGACATATGAGTTATATAAAGACAGCGGTGTTGAGTGGATTGGCAAGATCCCGAAACATTGGGTGACAAAAAGGGCTAAATATATTTTTAAAGAACTTAGCATTAAAAATCATCCAAATGAAGAATTACTTTCCGTGATGAAAGGGAAGGGACTGGTGCCAAGAAAAGATGTTGAATCTGGTGTAGTAATGGCTTTTAAAGATTTACAAAATTTTAAATTAGTATATCCTTATCAATTTGTTATTCATTTGAGAAGTTTTCAAAGTGGTTTTGAAATGTCTAAAATAAGGGGAATAGTTAGCCCTGCTTATTCAGTTTTTGAATTGAGAAATTGTGAAGATTCTCCATCATTCTTTAAATATTTATTTTATTGTGAAACTTTCATTAACTATATTTCATCTCTTGTTTTAAGTCTAAGGGATGGAAAGCCTATATCTTATCAGTTATTCGGAAATATGTTACTTTTTTTACCACCAAAAAATGAACAAATAAATATTTCTGATTTTCTTGATAACGAATTATCAAAAATAGATTTTATTGTAAACAACAAACAAAAACAAGTTGATACTCTAAAGAAATACCGTCAGTCTCTTATCAATGAAACCGTATTACGTGGGTTAAATCCAAGCACAAAAGCGAAGGATAGCGGTATGAAATGGATTGGAAAAATTCCTGAACATTGGGATTTAGTAAGACTTAAATATTTAGCAATTAATAAAAGTGATAGTTTTGTTGATGGTCCATTTGGGTCAGATTTAAAAACAGAACATTACACGGAATATGGCGTTCCTATTATTCAGCTAAATAATTTAGGAGACGGAGTCCATATAAACAAAAATACTAAATTTACTTCTGAGGAAAAAGCAGATAGTTTAAAGAGAAGTAATACGTTTCCAGGGGATATTGTTATAACAAAAATGATGCCAGTCGCAAGGGCAGCCATTGTTAATTATGATTATGATAAATATTTAATTTCTTCCGATTGCATTAAATTTTTAGCAAACGAAAAAATTGTAGATAAAAAATTCATTATTTATTCAATCAATGCAAGATATTTTAGAATTAATGCTGAATCGTACTCAACTGGGTCAACCAGACTTAGAACCAATTTATCTTTGGTGAAGAATTTTAAAATTGTTTTCCCACCAAAAGAGGAACAAATAGAAATTGCTAATTATCTCGATAGAACCACTCATGAAATCGATGAAACTGTATTAAAAATAAATGAACAGATAGAGATTTTAAAAAAGTATCGTCAATCCATTATTTACGAAGCTATTACAGGCAAAATTGATGTTCGAAATTACAAAAAACAAAATATGGAGGTGAAATTATGATCTTAACGCCAGATATATTAAAGGAACGTGCATTTCAAACAGTGGTCAAAGAATATTTGACCACTGTAAATGGTTATTTGGAGGGAACAAATCAGGATTATAGTCGTCAATATGCATTTGATGAAACTCAGTTATTTGCTTTCCTCGAAGAAACCCAGGAAAAACCATTAGCCAAACTTAAAGAAATTTATAAAGGGCAATACAAACAAAAAATTCTTTTTCGATTAGATACTGAATTAAAACGACGTGGCATCGTTGACGTCCTTCGTAAAGGTATTAAAGATTACGGTGTACAAATTGATTTAGCATATTTTAAACCACCTACAACCCTAAATCATGATTTAATAGCCCTTTATAATAAAAATCGTCTCTCTGTCACAGAGGAATTGGTCCATAAAGAAGGTGAACGAATTGATCTTGTCATTTTCTTAAACGGTTTGCCGGTTCTAGCATTCGAGTTAAAAAATGAGTTTACAGGTCAAAATGTAGATGATGCAAAATATCAATGGATGCATGAACGAAGCGGTAAAGACCTTTTATTCCGTTTTAAACAACGTGTTATTGCTTGTTTTGCTATGGATACAAATGATGTATTTATGGCAACTAAGTTAAACGGTACAAAAACATTCTTTCTTCCATTTAATAAAGGATTTAACGGTGGAAAAGGCAATCCTTCCGTTGAAGGTAAACTAAAAACCCATTATGTATGGGAAGACGTTTTGTCTCGCGATAGCATACTTGAAATCCTTTTTAAATTCGTTTATTTAAAAGTGGATGAAGAAGAAGATGATGAAGGGAATATCATTACAAAAGAAACATTGATATTTCCACGTTATCATCAACGAGATGCTGTCCAAAAAGTTTTAAATCATGCAACAACATTTGGACCGGGGCAATCTTATTTGATTCAGCACAGTGCCGGAAGTGGAAAAACAAACTCAATTTCATGGTTATCGCATCGTCTTGCAACTTTGCATAATGATTTTAACGAGTCGGTTTTTGAAGGTGTTATTGTCGTTACAGACAGAAAAGTCTTGGATAAACAATTACAAAAAGCTGTTTATCAATTAGAACATAAAGCAGGTATGGTAGTAAAAATCGAGGAAGATTCATCGCAACTTGCTGATTCATTAAATAAAGGTATCAAAATTATCATTACAACTATTCAGAAATTCCCATACATATTAGATAAGCTAGGTACTTTAAAAGATAAGAATTATGCCATAATAATTGATGAAGCACACTCTTCAACAAGCGGTAAGAACATGGCAGCGCTAACGACAACACTAACTCTTGAAGAAGCCCAGAAGCTTGATGAAGAAGCAGAAGAAAATCAAATTGATGCTGATGAAAAAATACTTGATGAAATTAATCGTGTAGGTAAACAGTCTAATATTAGCTTCTTTGCTTTCACGGCTACCCCAAAAGGTAGTACGTTAAAAATGTTTGGAACTGAGGATGCTGAAGGAAAGCCGCATCCGTTCCATTTATACAGCATGAAACAAGCGATTCAAGAGGGATTTATCATTGATATTCTAAAAAATTATGTCTCATATAAAACCTATTATAAAGTTGCAAAAAAAATAGAAGATGATCCTGAATTTGAAAGTGCAAAGGCTACAAAAGCTATTTCACGATTCGTAAGTTTGCACCCGCATAACATCGAACAAAAAACAGAAATCATAATTGAACACTTTCGAAAAGTTACAAGTAAAAAAATAAACGGACAAGCTAAAGCAATGGTTGTTACAGCTTCCCGTTTACATGCTGTAAGATACAAGTTGGCATTTGATGCTTATATTAAGAAAAAAGGTTACAAAGACATGAAAGCGCTTGTTGCATTCTCTGGTACGGTGAAAGATAAGGGTGAGGAATATACAGAGCCTGGCATGAACAAATTCTCTGAAAAGCAACTGCCTAAAAAGTTTGATAGCGATGAATATCAGGTTTTACTTGTAGCTGAAAAATACCAAACTGGATTCGACCAGCCAAAGCTTCACACGATGTTTGTAGATAAAAAATTATCTGGACTTAAAGCTGTTCAAACTTTATCAAGGCTTAACCGGACACATCCCGACAAAGAAGATACATTCATTTTAGACTTTGTAAATGACCCAGATGATATTCGAAAAGCTTTCGAACCATATTATGAGGATACTGTTTTAAAAGGCGATATCGAACCAAATGAGCTTTATAGCATTCAACAAGAAATTGAAAGTTATATGGTGTTACATGAGGATGATGTTCAAAAATTTGTTGATATCATTTATAAAGACAAAAAAACAAAGCGAGATACAGAGTTATCGAATAACTACATCGATTCTGCTGCGGATCGTTTCAAACGTTTAACCGATGAAGAACAACGCGATTTTGTTAGCAAAGCAAAAAAATTTAACAGCATTTATATGTTTATACTTCAAATTACACCATTTAAAGACGTTGATCTTCACAAATTGTTTGTGTATCTTCGCTATCTTTTAAAGAAAATTTCTATAAAAGGAACAGGAAATATTGATTTAGATGATAAAGTAGTGCTGGAATATTACACGATAAAAGACAAGGGTAAAAAAGACATCTCGCTGGGTGAAGATAGTGAAGAGTATTCTGTTTCCATTACAATCGGTGGTGGTCGCAGTGGAGAAGAACCGCCAACAGACCCTTTAACTGCTATTTTGGAGAGGTTAAACTCGAAGAACGGCACAGAGTTTGGTGAGCATGAAAAGTTAAACATCCAACAAATTGTCGATATTGCTTCTAGTGATGAAACACTTCGGACCCAAGCGAAAAACAATCCGTATGATGATTTCATTTTAGGCTTTAGAAAAAGGTTTATGGATTACGTTGTTGAAGGATTTGAAAAAAACCAAGGGTTTTTTGGCAAGGTACTTGAAGATGATATTTTCCGAACACAGTTAGAAGAATATATGGGTGAACATGTTTTTAACGTATTAAAATCAAGTGATAACGACCCTGACCCCGATCATGTAAATTAATCTTGAAAAAACAAAACGCCTATTTTTGCTCCTTTAGGCGTTTTGTTGTATATTTTCAAACAGGAAAAGGAGGGAGATAAATGAGTGATATTCAAGCACGTTCAAAAAGTATTTATGATACATTGAATAATCAAAAATATGAAATAGACTATTACCAAAGGGAATATCGGTGGGAAACTAAGCAAATTCGTGAATTACTTGAGGATTTAACGGATAAATTTCTTGATAATTATGATCCCAACCATGAACCAAGTGAAGTTGAAAAATATGAAAATTATTTTTTAGGTTCAGTTGTGATAAGTAAAAAAGACGGAAAAAAATATATTATTGATGGTCAACAGCGCCTAACCTCAATTTCTTTGCTGTTAATTTTCCTTCATAATCTACAAAAAAACAGGAATCAAAGGAAAGTTAATATCAGCGAACTAATCTTTTCGGAAAAGTTCGGTGTAAAATCCTTTAACATGAATGTTGAAGATCGTACACCTTGTATGAACGCTTTATATAATGAGCAACAATTTGATTTTGAAGGGAGTCAAATAGAATCTGTTCGAACGATTGGAGCTAGGTATGAAGATATAAAACAACTTTTTTCTGATGAATTACAAGGAGATGCTCTTCCTTATTTTATCGATTGGTTACTCCATAAAGTAATGTTGGTACATATTGAAGCGGATAATGATGAGGATGCCTATACCATTTTTGAAACTATGAATGATAGAGGGCTAAGCCTTAATCCAACAGATATGTTGAAGGGTTATTTATTGGCTAACATTAAAGATGAACGGGCAAAAGAGAAAGCCAATTCATTATGGAAAAAGAGGATTTTGGAATTAATAGAAAAGGGAAAAAACGAGGAAGTTGATTTCTTTAAACACTGGTATAGAGCAAAATATGCACAAAGTATTCGTGAAAGAGGTAGAGGCAAAGAAAATAAGGATTTTGAAAAAGTAGCTACCGCATATCATAAATGGACTCGTGATAATAAAGAATTGCTAAATCTTCAAAAAAGTCAGGATTTTGAAGAATTTATTACTAAACACTTTGATTTTTATTCGAAGCAATATCTGCATATATTAAAGGCTGCCGCCTTATATACTAAAGGCTTAGAATACCTTTATTATAATAGCCATAATAATTTCACACATCAATATCATTTATTGTTGGCACCTTTAAAGGTCACAGATAGTCAGGATATTGTTAATCGTAAGTTAAATCTTGTCTCATTTTACATCGATATGATGATCGTGAACAGATTCATTTCATTTACAACTTTAAATTATTCTGCGATTGCATATACAATGTATAACCTAACAAAAGATATCCGGGACAAAGACTTGGATGAATTAAAAATTATCCTAAAGTCAAAAGCAAAAGAGATTAACAAAATAGAGAAAGTAAAAACATTTTATCTTCATCAACAAAACAAAAAATATGTTCACTATTTACTTGCACGAATTACACATCATCTCGAAATAGAGAGTGGTATTGATTCCAAATTTGAATCCTACGTAACGAAAGAATCGAAAAATCCATTTCAAATTGAGCATATTTGGGCAAATAAATTTCAACGGTTTGCAAGTCAGTTTCAAACGGAAACAGAATTTCAAAATCATCGAAATCATGTCGGTGGGCTTCTATTGTTACCCAAAGATATTAATCAAAGCTACGGAGATAAGGACTATCCTGTAAAAGTGTCGAAATATTATGGGCAAAACTTACTGGCAAAGTCTCTGCATACTAACTGTTATCAAAATAACCCAGGCTTTTTAAATTATAAAAATAACAGTCAATTACCATTTAAAGCATACAGCACATTCGATAAAGATGATTTAGAAGAAAGAACAGCACTTTATGAAAAAATATCAGAGCAAATCTGGAATACGGATATCATTGACAATTTCTAATCACATAAAAATGAAATAATTTAAATCCATGCATCAATTTGAGGTTAGAAAGTAAATAAATAACTGATAAAAGAAATTTTTATGAAAAAATGTTGGATATATTCCAACATTTTTACTTTTTACTTAATAAATTTAACATTTCAATGGGATAATTTTTTGATTTAATCCAAACAATATCTTCTTCGTTTAAAGAAAACCATTCACCATTAACTCTTTTGTTTTTAAAAATGTCATGAAAGGCACTTTCCAGTTTAGTGTCGTTCCATGTTTTTATTAAATAAACAACTTCCAATTCAAATGGAATCTTCACACCAAATCCATTAACAATTCTATCGTACGGATCTTTAGCTTTACCAATTTTAATAGCGCCCTTTGTATTTTCTTTAACAAAATAGACATATCCGTAACCTAGCTTTTGAATATACAAATTATAATTATTTAAAATGGCAGCTTTTTGTTCTCTTTCGTTTTTTGTTAAATGGTGTTTTTGTATATGTAAAAGTTGATTTAAATATTGTATGATATTATATATCTCCTCGTCTAAACCGTAAGCTTGCAAAATAGATTCTTTCTCTTGCTGCTCACGCTGGAGACGTTCTATCCGCCGTTGTTCACGTTGTATTTTAAGCGAATTTCCCTTCTCAAATTGCTCCCACTGTCGTGCCTCTTGTAATTTTCGATGAATACCTTTCTTACGTATCTCTTTATTGTCCACATTTACTTTTTTATTTCTATGTTTGAGAAAAATTTTATATCCAATAACCCAAAATTGGTATCCTGCAATTCCTATGATTATGAAAGGAGATATAAAAGTGTACCCGGGTGGATTACATATAAATAATCCAAAAAATATAAAAAGCAAAAATAAACGTTGAGGCTTCGAAAAGAACCATCCGAAAAAAAACAAATATATAATAAAAATAAAAAAATTCATTGTCTGTTCAAACACCCCCATATAGGTCTTTTTAATGGCATATATTAAAATTAGCAAGAAATATAATCATATTATTTTAATGAATTTTAGAAGTTAGTATTAATGTGTAAAAAGAGCCCATTGCCGCTTGAATTGATTCAAACCGTTACTAGAATTCAAACATGGAGTGAAGTCTTTGTCCAAAGCAAAAAGATATTACAATTTAATTCATGTTGAGCCAGAAGGGTATTTACCGAAAAAGGGCTCTCATCGGTTTGGACTGAAATTTCAGTCAAAATCGCATCGTAATGGAAAAAGTGCAGCGGTAATTCAAATGAATGGATCGATGGCTGGTCCAACAGAAAAAAAGAATAAATGGAAATGTGATTCAACTATCGGAAAAGTCCTTAGTTGGTGTTATGAAAACCCAGCAAATCCAATTGATATTGTCCATTGCCTGAATTTATTTTCATATGTTGACCCTCACCCCAAAAATCTATCTGGTATGAATGAAAAAGCCTTAAATAGCGTAAAAAACGATAATTGGATAAAAACAATTTGTAAGGACGTGGATTACATTATTCTTGCTCATGGAAATTGCAAGGGTATTGATAAAGTAATTGTAGATAAAAGGATAAAACAAGTCTTAAAATGGTTAGAAAAATATGATTTATACAGAGTAGGAGAGTTAACAAACAAAGGTAATCCAAAGCATGGTAGATCGTGGAACAATAGCCCGGTTCTAACCTTGCACAGAGAAAAAGTAGACATTATTGAATATATTTCTTAAAAAACCAGAAATATAGGATTTTTGTATAAGAAAGAAATAGAATTTTTTGACTCACAAAGATAATTTGTATTTAAAATGAAGCGATTTATCGCTTCATTTTTATTTCTAGTGAAAGAAATGGTAGAAAGTAGTATAATAATTGTTTGAAATAAAGTAAAAAACGGGGGTGGAAAATGTCAAGGTTTATCGATCGTTTTGAGAACCATGCTCTGCATAAAAGCCTGGAGAACAGCATCAATACTGTCAATGAGCTGTTAGAAATAGAAAATGCACAACCTGATGCTCTTATCGAGCTTGAAAGGGTCAAACAGGTATTGTTTTATTTGAAAGAATTACTGGACAATTGCGATCCAAATCTTGTTCATATGGGATATTTGGATAGTATTCAAAATAGTTGCATTAACAACGTCTTAAGCTATTTAAATAATTTTAGAAATGACCGCAATATATCTCAACTGCATTCAGCCAATAATCATTTAGATAGCTACATTCCAAGCATGACAAATATCGCTACTACGAAATTCCCACATGATGTTGAAGGCATTAGAGAATCAATCGTTTCTTTTCGTAGATCTGCAGCTCAGCATTTACGGAATACAGAGGAAGATTATAGAAGAGTAGCTGCAGCTAAAACAGAATTGGAACAGGGGTTTAGCCAAGTATCTTCGACGGTGGAAGTCCAAAAAGGTCGACTTGATACAGCTATTTCTGATTTCCAACAACAATTCTCCAATTCTGAAGAAAGCAGAAGAGATAAATTTTCTCAGGCGGAAGAACAAAGAAAAAATGATTTTGAACTACTCGAATCAGAATGGGATGAAAAATTTAAAAACTTAAAAGATGGTTCGGAAACGACTTTTAATGAATATGTCGCATCCTTTCAAGATAAGGAAAAACAATTGCAGGAAAAGTTTAAAAGTCAAGCCGAACAATACATTCAAACTCTTGAAGGATACAAAAGTAAAGCTGCTCAAGTGCTAAATATTATATCCAATACCAGCATGGCTGGGGGATATCAACAAGTTGCAGATCAGGAAAAATCATCCCGGAAATTTTGGAGAACAGTTACAATGATAACAATGGGTTTACTTGTTATTGCCTCCATCTACAGCTTTTTTCATCCAATAGGGGATAAATCTATTTGGACGGAAATCGCCAAAAGAGTGTCTGTTGCAGCTACACTTGCTACGGTTGCCGGTTATGCTTCTAGACAAGCGAAAATTCATTTAGATGCTGAACGTCGCTACAGACGAATGGAATTGGAACTGACTACATTAAGTCCATACCTAGTTGAACTGGAAGATGAAAAACGAAAAGAAATTTTGGCTAATATGGTGGACCAGTTTTTTGGGAAAGCAAACGAGGAACAAGTGCAAGGAAATTCTTCTAACCAATCAAATCCGGAAATTTCAAATAGTGTTACTGAATTATCAAAGTTATTTGAAAATGTTTTGTCATTGATTAATCCGAAAAAATAGCATCGAATGCTTCGATGCTATTTTTTCGTTTATCCATTTAGGGTTGGCTGTGTCAGAGAATAATTTACCCAATTATGTGCAGAATAACGATAATAATGAATATTAAATAATCTTTGAGGAGGAATAGCACTCGTATGGTTGAAACAATAATTATTAATGCGTCTGATTGAGTAAAAAACCACTTTTAAAATTTTTATATGATGCTTCTGACAAATTATTAAAGACAAGATACCAAATAAGTTCCAAAAGCATATTTTGCTATGAGGTGATCTCATGAAAGCGAAATATGCAGAACGAGGGACATTCGATGCCGAAAAAGCAGCCAGGGGACTGGTTGAACTGACGAATAAAATGAAGAAACAACCTGATAAGGATAAAAAAGGGAATGACAAGATAAAGTAAACTCATGTATCATCTGATATATGAGTTTTTTGTTTTAAAAGCTTATAAACTGCCTTAATTACAAGGTTCAATTACCGATTAAAAATAGAAAAGTAACAGATGTTAAATGGCTGGATGGAAAGTATGTATATGAAGTGAATAAAAGTGACGGCCTTTTCAATGAATCGGCCTTACAAATACTTTCAGAATATGACGGAACTGTGATGGAGCAAGAACAAATTGATATTGAATATATGTTTTTTTTCGGTGATTTAGTTCAAGTAAGCGGTTATGGTGCAGACCTATTTAAGGTCGTTGGCTTCCGAACGGAAATTTGGCGTTATAAGGAAGATGCTTGGGAAGATGTCATTTATGAGCTTTCGAGAGTAAGTGATGGAGAATGGCTCGAAGCGGGAGAAGAAGAGATTACATTAGTAGCCGATGCAGAAAATGCTGACACGTTCATTCAAAAACTAGGTCTCCTTTACTTAGTGAATAAGCAGGAAAAGTTAGAAAAAAGTCCAAAAACCCAGAACCTGATAAGGAAAGCAGAATTTGAAGAAATGGATCGAAAAAATGAAAAAAAGGAATTAATCGATAATTTATTGGACATATTTAATGATTACCGGATTTTATTTGAATTGTTTCAAGATCAAGAATATTATCAAGTGATGCGGGTAATCCTTAGGAAATTAGAAAGTCTTGTCGGCAACGATGGGAAAAGCCATGTATAGCCCCTCTTACCACCTTGCCAACTCAAATAATAAATAAAAAACGAACGGAATGCCTGCCCATTTTATTAAGGAAAACAACGTATTGATTATCTTTTCAAATAGTCGAAGGGTGTGACTATCCTCCTTATTAACGTCTTCCATCCATGCCTCAAACTTTAATTGTATATTGGACATTTTATCTCTCCTCAAGTGTTCTTTTTAACAGCCTATGCTTGTCCAATCAAAAAAAGACATCTTCTTTTCCAGAAAATAATATGTTCGAAATAATACGGTTTTATACCGAATCAAATAGTGATTCCTTTCCAAAGTAAATAGCATGAAAAAGCCATGTACATCATACATTCTCTAAAAAGGGGGCGATGCTATGAGAGAAATTCAAGTATTTATTGATACAGAGGAGATTGCCGAATTTTTCTTTCATGAGCTTGTAAAAAGGGGATACGTTCCTAGTGAAGAAGAATTAGAAGAAATCGCAGATATAACCTTTGAATATTTGGTTGAAAAGAGCATTATCGACGAAGAAGATGAGGATGAATAGTGAATCCTTAAATCAAGAAGAGGAAAAAGATCCCTTCTTTATATATTAGATTTTTAATAATTCTTAAAAAAGATATTAATCGACAAAAATAGTGGATATTCTACAGAGGATTCGACAAAGCGCATCGCTAATTATTAGAGTAGACAAATAATTCTAATAATTGGAGGTAAATGATGATCAAAGTATTAACAAATAGAGCATGTATTCAATATGATGTGACGATCTTTCAAACTCCAAAGTACCGAGAGAATAAAGGGTTTAAAGAGGTCTATCGTGTAACAATCCCAGCGAATAGCCGTGAGCAGTGTTTACAGGAAACCTTTAGCATCTTTAATGTGACCGACAGAATTCCAGTAAATTATCAGGGCAGATTTCTTTCAACAGGAGATATTATTTTAATTGATGAAGGCCGAGGCGGCCAATATTATTACCAATTGAAGCCTGGTGGTTGGTTCCCTATTAATCGAATAATCATACGCTGAATGTTATTTTCAAAAAACCTAAGGAATCCCTTAGGTTTTTTTCTGCTTACCTCTTTCGTCCGCCTGTTGCATTATGCTCTTTTGCATGTGCATCATGCTCTGCCGCAATTGCCTCTGCAGGTATGTGATTATTTTTCTTAGGTGAATTGGTTCGGCTTCGATGTTTTTTACCCATTATCATTCTTCCTCCTTTTAAATCTAGAAATAGCTTCCCACAAATTTAACAAATCATGTCTTTTTCAATGAAAGGTTTTTCATTAAAAATTGTTTATGATATAGTGTCTATGGTACGGACTAACTGTACTTACTTTTGATAGGGGGTTAATTTATGAGCGTACATATTGGTGCCAAAGAAAATGAAATTGCGGAGACGGTATTGCTGCCTGGGGACCCGCTTCGGGCAAAATATATAGCAGAGACCTTTTTAGAAGACGCGAAATGTTATAACGAAGTTCGGAATATGTTTGGCTACACGGGTACGTATAAAGGGAAAAGAATTTCTGTTCAAGGAACTGGAATGGGCGTCCCGTCCATATCGATTTATGTAAATGAATTGATGCAAAGCTATCATGTCCAAAATCTAATTCGAGTCGGTACTTGCGGCGCGATTCAAAAGGATGTTAAGGTTCGCGACGTTATTTTGGCGATGACCAGTTCCACTGATTCGAACATGAACCGGCTTACCTTTGGGCATGTTGATTTTGCCCCGACTGCAAACTTTGAATTACTGAAACATGCCTATGATGCGGGGATTGCCAAAGGACTTAATTTAAAGGTAGGAAATATCTTTACGGCTGATTCGTTCTATAATGACAACGCAGACCTTGAAAAATGGGCTAAATATCAGATACTTGCGATCGAAATGGAAACCACAGCTCTCTATACTTTAGCCGCTAAATTTGGCCGCAAGGCTCTTTCGGTTCTTACTGTCAGCGATCACATCTTAACTGGTGAAGAGACGACAGCTGAAGAAAGACAAGTGACCTTTAATGATATGATTGAGGTTGCTTTAGAAGCTGCATCTAAAGAATAATGATGTTTCCCCCTTCCTATGGAAGGGGTTTTTCCATTTTAGGAGGAACAACGCTAGGTAATGGAGAATTTATTTAAACAAGCGAGGTGAGTAAAATGAAAGAGCAGCTCAAAATAGATATAACGGGAATGACCTGTGCCGCCTGTTCAACCAGAATCGAGAAGGTATTGAATAAAATGAACGGTGTTGAAGCGAATGTCAATTTGGCGATGGAGAATGCAGCTATTTCGTATGATGAAGATGTAGTTTCTAGTCATGATATCATATCCAAAATTGAAAAACTTGGTTATGGTGCAACAGAAAAGGTCCAGAGGGAGACAAAACAGCAATATAAGGAAGAAGAAATGAAACAGAAGAAACACAAATTTTTCCTTTCAGTGATTTTGTCCCTTCCGCTTTTGTATACGATGCTAGCTCACTTGCCCATCGATACGGGAATACCTATGCCACAGATTTTAATGAATCCCTGGTTTCAATTACTATTAGCAACGCCGGTGCAGTTTTATATTGGCGGCCAGTTTTATGTTGGTGCCTTTAAAGCCCTTAAAAATAAGAGTGCTAATATGGATGTACTTGTCGCGTTAGGAACATCAGCTGCCTACTTCTACAGTCTTGCGGAAGGAATCAAAACAATTGCAAACCCCTTTTATATGCCACATCTTTATTTTGAAACAAGTGCAGTATTGATTACCTTAATCCTTTTGGGTAAATTATTTGAAACCTTGGCAAAAGGAAGAACAACGATAGCGATTTCCAAACTATTAAACCTACAGGCAAAAGAAGCAACAGTAATTAGAGAAGGGAAGGAATTTCAAATCTCGATTGAAGATGTGAAGGTTTCTGATCGATTATTAGTAAAACCTGGGGAAAAAATTCCTGTTGATGGTCAAGTAATCTTAGGGCAATCATCTGTTAATGAATCGATGATAACGGGTGAATCCATACCAGTAGAGAAATCTGTTGGTGATAGCTTAATTGGCTCAACCATAAATAAGAATGGAACCTTAACAATGAAAGCGACAAAGATTGGTAAAGATACAGCCCTTGCTGGTATTATAAAGATTGTTGAGGAGGCTCAAGGCAGTAAAGCGCCAATTCAACGAATTGCCGATACCATTTCTGGTTACTTTGTACCAGTTGTTGTCGTCATCGCCTTGTTTACCTTTTTAATTTGGTACTTATTTGTAGACCCAAGTGATTTCCCATCCGCACTGGAGACAGCGATTGCGGTTCTGGTTATTGCTTGTCCTTGTGCACTTGGGCTTGCCACACCAACCTCAATCATGGTTGGGACTGGAAAAGGGGCTGAAATGGGTATTCTTTTTAAAGGCGGTGAGCATTTGGAAAGGGCCCATAAGATCAATGCGATTGTTCTTGATAAAACGGGTACTATTACAAAAGGGCAGCCAATTGTTACTGATTTTATAGCTTTTCAAGAGGAGAAAAAAGTAATCCAATATCTAGTATCCGCCGAGAAATCTTCTGAACACCCCCTGGCTGAGGCCATTGTGAAGTATGGGATGGAAAAGAGGTCAAGCACTCTTCCTGTCAAACGGTTTAGGGCTATACCTGGTTATGGAATTGAAGCAAAGATAAACGATGATGAAATATATGTTGGTACTCGTAAGTTGATGGATTTAAAAAGTATTGCTCATACCGATATTGAAAAGGACCTGCTCCGCTTTGAAAACGAAGGGAAAACGGCAATGTACATTGCTATTAATTCAACCATTATGGGAATCGTTGCAGTGGCGGATACGGTAAAGGAAACGGCAAAACTGGCGGTTCGGGAATTAAACCAATTGGGTATCGATGTTTATATGCTGACAGGTGATAATGAACGGACCGCAAAGGCGATTGCCGCAAAGGTGGGAATTAAAAATGTTATTGCCGAAGTCCTTCCGGAGGAAAAGGCCAATCATGTGAAAAAACTACAGCAAAAGGGAATGGTCGTTGCAATGGTTGGGGATGGAATAAATGATGCACCAGCCTTAGTAGTAGCTGATATTGGAATTGCCATTGGCACGGGGACAGATGTTGCAATCGAAGCAGCCGATATTACAATACTTGGCGGGGAACTGACCTTAATTCCAAAAGCAATGGCATTAAGTAAAACGACTATGAAAAATATTCGTCAAAATCTTTTCTGGGCGCTCATTTATAACTCTGGAGGGATCCCTATCGCTGCATTAGGATTTTTAGCACCATGGGTCGCCGGAGCAGCAATGGCATTTAGTTCAGTGTCTGTCGTCACTAACTCACTACGCCTAAAGCGAGTGAAGATATAAACATTAACTTTTCTTTGTAAATTTTATAAAAAAGATGTTATTCTAATCACTAAGGGTTTAAACTTTTATATATTTGAAAATAGCTTCTGAAAATTTGAAAAATTAACTCGCTGTAACTGAAGCTATCAGTGGGTACATTTCTAATTTTTATGGTTAATGAAAGTGGTGAAGGCTTTGGATGAAGAGAAAGTTGAACAGGAACAACCAGCAGAAAACAAATTGAGTTATATTCGGTTGAAAAAATTTCACTTTATAATGCTGTTGTTTTTGGTTGTTTTTCTGTCTGCGGGGATTACAACATTTGCCCTTGCATTTGGAAAAGGAAAGGTAGTACAAGTTAACACGGAACGGCCGGAATTTAATAAACTCTATGAAGCCTTTGATACATTAAAGAATAAGTATTATAAGGAGCCAAATCAAAAAAAGCTTATTAATGGCGCTATTAACGGTATGGTTGAGGCGCTCGATGACCCATACTCTGATTATATGAGTAATGAGGAAGCAACAAGTTTTCACAGCAGTATTTCTTCTTCCTTTGAAGGGATTGGTGCTGAAATTCAGGAAAAGGACGGACACATTGTCATCGTTTCACCGATAAAAGGCTCTCCTGCTGAAAAAGCCGGCTTAAAACCGAATGACATGATTATGTCTGTGGATGGAAAAAGCCTTCAGGGCATGAATTCTACCCAAGCGGTAACATTGATACGCGGGAAAAAAGGTACGAAGGTTGAGTTGTCTATTCAACGTCCTGGTATGGATGCTCCCATGACTGTGCCAATTGTCCGCGATGAGATTCCAATCGAAACTGTTTATGGTGAAATGGTTGGGGATGGTATTGCGAAGGTGCAAATTACTAGTTTTTCAAACAATACATCCAAGGAACTTGTTACAACCTTGAATGATTTACAAAAGAAGGGCATGAAAGGTCTAGTTTTAGACTTGCGCCAAAATCCTGGGGGCTTATTAGAACAAGCTGTAACTATTACCAGCATGTTCGTTCCTAAAGGAAAGATTATTGTAAAAGAAGAAGATCGGAATGGAAAGATAACAGAAATCCCTTCGCGAAATGAGGGGAATCCAGACCTTCCATTAGTAGTTTTAATTGATAAAGGCAGTGCAAGTGCATCTGAAATTCTTGCCGCTGGGGTAAAGGAATCCGCTGGCATCCCGCTTGTGGGTGAGAAGTCATTTGGAAAAGGAACAGTTCAAACGGCGGAGGATTTCAAAGATGGCTCGAATCTAAAATATACAATCGCAAAATGGCTGACACCGAATGGGAATTGGATTCATAAAAAAGGAATCAAGCCCGACGTGGAGGTAGCCTTACCTAAATATGCTGAATTACCAATTATAAATCCTGATAAGGAACTAACACTTTCTACCGCATCAACAGAGGTTCAAACAGCCCAGAAGATGTTGAAAGCGGTTGGTTACGATCCAGGCCGTGAAGACGGATTTTTCGATGAAAAAACAAAGGCAGCCGTAAAAACCTTTCAAAAAGCTCAAAAGCTTCCAGCGAATGGTGTTTTAAAAGGCGAGTCCACCATGAAGTTAATGGATCTTTTAAGAGAAAAAATCAAAAAAAGTGATACCCAGCTGCAAAAAGCAATGGAAGTATTAAAAGGTAGAATGAAATAAGGTTGAACCCAATTCCCTATGGAGTTGGGTTCAATTTTAATTAACAGACAATAAAAAGTTAGGGGGAAATAGAAGATGAATACGGCAGAGGTTTATATTTTATCTGGATTTTTGGGTAGTGGAAAAACTAGCCTTTTAAAACGATTGCTGGAGGATGAACGAAAGTTAGGCAGGAGAGTAGCGGTAATGATGAATGAATTAGGCAAGGTGTCGATTGATTCTGATGCTGTTACGGGTGACGATGTTGCACTAAAGGAACTGTTAGGCGGCTGCATTTGCTGTTCCATTAAGGACAAACTTGAAGCACAGCTTCAAGGATTATTTTTTGAGGAAAAACCGGATGTTATTTATATTGAGACCACTGGCGCAGCCCACCCTGTTGAGGTCCTCGATGCGATCCTTTCTCCATTGTTTGCGGACAAACTTATGATGAAAGGTATTATAACCACGGTTGATGGCACAAGATGGATGGATAGAAAGTCACTAAACCCGCAGCTTCAGCAGCTTATCCTCGAACAGGTAAGGCATGCAGATTTAATTATTATTAATAAAATGAATGAATTAAGAGAGGCCGACCAGGCAAAGATTACATTTGAAATTCAGGGCATCAATCAGAACGCAAGGTGTCTATTATCGAACTATTCACAAATACCCATGGACTATGTTAGAAAGCTTTCGGTAACAGTTGGAAATTCAGGGGAGGTACCCCAAAAAATAAATTTAAATTTAACGACGTTTGTTTACCAATTTAAGACTGCAATAAGCCATACAAGGTTTGAGGAGTTTTTAAGAGGATTACCTGATTCGATTTACCGGATCAAGGGTTATGTCAAGTTTGATTATTCAGATCAGCCTTTTTTATTTCAATTTTCATATGGGATGCCTTTGTACATGAAGGAAGAGATGAATTTGCCATTAAACCTCGTCTTTATTGGTGAAAATATTGATTGGATTGAGATTCAGGCTCAATTAGTAAATCTTGAAAAAGAAGATAAAACTCTGTAATGGGTGAATGATAATTTCCTCTTCAGGTAACTCTTTTAATGTAACAAAAAAAACCATTAAAAGGGGGTCTTGAATGAAGAGGGCAGTTTGCTTGATTGTGTTGATTTTTATTCTCCTAAATGGTCATGGGGTTTATGCAGCATCCCATATAAGCTATAAAATAGATATGCCGAACTGGAACGAAGTGAATCATTTACTGCCAAGGTACACAAAATTCACAGTAATGGACATTGAAACCGGAAAACAATTTAAGGTGCAGAGGCGGGCCGGAAGTCACCATGCTGATGTGCAGCCTTTGACCCCAAAGGATACAAAGGTAATGAAAAAAATATACGGGGGTAAATGGAGCTGGAAACGCCGGGCTATTATTGTTATCCATAAAGATCAATGGATAGCCGCCTCGATGCACGGGATGCCGCATGGGGCAGGTGCATTGGAAAATAACTTTCCAGGTCACTTTTGTATTCATTTTTATGGGAGTACCACCCATCGAACCAATGCAATGGACTTTTCACATATGCTCATGATCTTAAAGGCGTCCGGAAAATTAACTGATTACTTAGGTAGTGCGAACCCATATGAGGTGATAAATGCTTATATGGCGGGATTGAAACAGCAGGATGTCAGGATTGCTTCACAAACCTCCTTGCAAAGGATGAAATGGAAACCAATTTTAACAAAAATTGAAAATGTAAAGATAGCAAGGATGGAACTATTGCCCCCTGAAGACTTAAGAGCAGAAATTAGTTTGAATGTTCCTGTAGAAATTGATTGGTACATAGAAGGCAGAGGCAGACAAACGTTTAAAGGAGAAATTCATTTGGTGCGATTTTCGCCTTTTGATGCTTGGAAGGTGGACTCAAAGCATTTTTTAAAAGAAAACCAGCTTCGATAATGGCTAAAGAAAAACACCTTTAATGACGGGAGCCCGTTAATAAAGGTGTTTTACTTTCATAGAAAAAACTATATTGGCTGCTCGCCGAATTTGATAAAAGTACGTTCATCCTCAATTAAGCCGCATGCGCCACATTGAATACGGTAATCCGGGCCATTGTATGGAATGTGAAAGGGTTCCAAATCGTTTTCTCCAAACTCGCGGACGACCGCGCCCGTTTGAGGATCGAGTTTCACAGATTGGGACACTTGTTGAATGATATTAAAGCGACTTCTGTTTGTCTTACAATTGGGACATTTGTATGGGGTGGACATATGTTTCTCCTTTCTTCATGTAGTTAAAATCTATTTTTTGCAATAAGGTTGTTAAATATGTAACAATGCAATGGAAGGCAAAAGGGGGGAATCATTTGTTAGAAGAAAAAGTGGATTTTGCCGTTTTATTAAACGAATATCGGACAATTTGGAATAACCGTTTATTAAGGACAGAGAAAATAGGTAGTAAAGCGACTTTGCTAGAGGTAATCAAACGGGAACTGTTGGATGAAAACTCACATCCGAGAATTAGGAAAAATAAATATGAGAAATATTTTTCTGCTATAAAAAGAGTGACTGATTCCACAATCTCGTCAGATGCAAAGCTGAAGTTAATTAAAATTCATAATGAAATAATGGAAGAGCTAAGTTAGGAGAGAATAATGTGAAAAAGATTATCATTATTTTTATGGCTGTACTATGTTTAAGTATCGTGGCATCATGTAGTAATCAAAAAGAAAAAGCTGACACGCTGCCTAAAATGGTAAAAGTAGACTTGTCGATAAAACCTGATAAAGGTGAAGTAACACAACCGATTACCTTTGAAGCGAAGGTCACCCAGGGAAAGGAAATCGTAAAGGATGCGGAGGTCATCTTTGAAATTTGGCGAGCAAACGATGAAAAACATGAAAAAATGGAAATTAAACATGCCGAAAATGGAATCTACCGCCTTGAAAAAACGTTCAGCCGGGAAGGAACCTATTATATCATTTCGCACGTCACAGCTAGAGATATGCATAATATGCCAAAGAAGGAGTTTACAGTTGGAAAGCCTAGCGAGCCTGAAGATTCCAAGCATAAGGACTCTATGGATGGAATGAACATGGACGAACACCAAGATCAAGATAATCATGATAAATCGAATAAAGGCAATTAATTTCATTTACTGCTAAAAAGACAGCCATTGATGCTGTCTTTCTTGTTAGTTGATTTCTTATATTGCAGATTAATCGAAGCCAATAGGGATATTTTCTACATCTTCTTGGAGAAAGGGCATGATAATGTATAAAATACCATCACGGATTTCTGTTGTTATCTTGGTTACTAAGATCGGATAGGGGAGTGTTATTTCCTTTTTAAACGTTCGATTGGTACGTTCTTTTAAATAATATTTACAATTCTGCTTTAATGCTTTAAATTCCCCGCTGATCGTTAAAAGCTGCTGATGGACAGAAATATGAAGATCCTCCTTTGCAAGACCAGGAATTTCAGCTTCAATGACAAGTTTGTTATCGTTTTCGAATAAGTCACATTTTGGGAGATATTCTTTTACCGTTGTTAAAGGAGTTTGGGAAAGGTTGGTACTTGAACTAGTTGTATGATGATCATTAAAAATTTGATTCCAAAATTTTTCTGATTGAAATTGTTGGGCCACATCCAGCCATTCCTTGAGTTTATCTACTTCCATATATGTCACCCCTATATGTCATCACTAGTTATATCCTATTTTCTGTTAACAGGAACATTCGAAGAATTTGTTATTAGATGATTTCCGTTACGTCAATTTGCGAAAATTGCATATCAACATTTTTGGGAATTTTCACCTCCAACATGGAGTCCTTATAGTTAGCGGATGCTCCTTTCTTTTTTACGATGGCAGGAAGGGTAATCGTATGTTTATCCTCAGGCTGCGGGATATGCTCTACAATCAGTTGATTGGATGTATGATAAATACGGAGCTGCCTTACCCATTCATCATTTTTTATTGGAATTCTGACAAACACAAAATCATGGGTCTCAAAGGCTGTTGAATTCAAAATTCCAGTTGTTTGCTGCTGGGGCGGAGAAGATTGGGAACCTGTGAACATTTCTTGGGGGTTCATCATTCCTCTCATGTTGCCGGGCATAACTTTTCCCATGAGATCTTGGACAAAATTCTCGATTTGGTCAGGCTTCATTTTTGACATGGAATCCTTCATATCTTTATTAAAAGGAAACATATTCCAGGGGAACATCGTAGCACATCCTCCAAGGTAAGTCTTAAATCGGCAGCCGCTGAAAAAGGCACACCGTTTTTCTTTGATATCTCATATTATGCAATCACATGCTCTTCCGTTATTAAAACTTCCTTCGGGTCGTTTTTGGGAGAACGTAATCAGCATGTTCTTTTTATTAAAATTTGCATATATAAACGATTCTTTTTAACATATAGTAAATAGATAAATGACAGAAATAGAGAGGTAATGGCATTGAATAAGAAAACGGCTTTAATAACAGGAGGAGCTTCTGGTATTGGCAAAAAAACGGCAATACATCTTGCTGAAAAGGGGTATCATCTAGTGATCAATTACCGTACTAGTGAATCTGAGGCCCTAACTTTAGCAAACCATTTGACTAACTGTTTTGGCACGAAAGTTATTACAGTCCAAGGGGATGTGGCGATCAAGGAGGATTGTATTCGAATTGTAAATGCAGCACGCTCTGCCTATCCAACCGTGGATGTTTTAGTTCATAATGCAGGTCCTTATATACATGAACGTAAAAAAATGATTGATTACTCTTTTGAAGAATGGAACTACCTATTACAGGGGAATTTAAGTGCTGTTTTCTATTTGTCTAAACTGATTATACCTATGATGCGGCTACAAAAATGGGGAAGAATCATTACTTTGGGATTTGATCGGGCGGAAACCGCACCAGGCTGGATTTATCGTTCTGCCTTTGCTGCTGCAAAGACGGGATTAGCCTCGCTAACTCGGACAATTGCCATTGAGGAAGCGGAATTTGGGATAACAGCAAATATGGTCTGTCCAGGTGATATTATCAACGAGTGGAAGGAAAATAATATTGAAGAGTCAATCGCCGCATTAGACGGAAATGATTCAATCGAAAGGCAGGGTACAGGGGAGGATATCGCGAGAGTCATTGCCTTTCTTACAGACGAAAAGTCAGACTTTATTACTGGAAGCATTATCCCGGTAACAGGCGGTGTTGACGTACTGGGAAAGGTTATGAAGATTTAGTAAAAAGGTTCTGATACTTTTACAATTTTTTGAAATCATTGATTTCCTGGAATGAAAATGGTTCCTTTTGTTGATAATAGACTTAATCATCTATGAAAGGAGCAAAGAAAATGAGTTTTAACATCAACAGAATTAATCCAAATCAAACCCAAGTATTTTTTCATGATGGCCGCTTTGAAACATTAACGAATGAGGAATTAGATGAATTTTTGCTCCAAATGGGTCTTAGTGATGTAAACCAAACAATCGAACAAAGTGTTACGGAATAATAAGAACTAATTTTTAAAAAAATAAAAGCAATCGGCCAGGAGCCGATTGCTTTTTATGCTTCCAACAAATGCGAATCTTCTGTCTCGACAATACTATTACGCATAAGATAAAAGGTGTATTGATCTTTTGGAATTTCATACAAATCATATACTTCGCCGTTCGCATTCAATTGCTCATAGATTGCCTTCCTAGTTTCATTTGCTTTTACAATATACGGAAGCTTTTCGGCAGCTTTGATGGAGCGTATATTTACCTTCCGAATACGCATAAAAACTGTCTCAATCCCCACCTCATAAAAAAGCTCTTGAAAAAAGGCATCCTTAGCCGGGTTATTATAACCCTTACCATGAAATTGTTTTCCTAGCCAAGTTCCTAAAAATCCGGCCTTCTCTTCAATATCAAAAAGATTAATCGTACCGATAGGCGCTCCCCATTCATCAAGAATGGTCCGTGAAATTAATTCACCGCGCTCTTCAGCCTCAATGGTTTGTTTGGTCATAAATAAGAATTCTTCATAGGAATCAGCTTTTTGGCGTACAAAAGGGAAGACATCAGGGTGCGTCATTAATTCGTACAATGTGTGGCTGTCATGAAGATCACGTTTTTTAAGCATGAATTTCCCTCCATTAGGGCAGTTCGATCCCATGTCAAAAGATGGATCCACCCTCGAAATTTTTTATAAAGTTGCTAAAAAATTTCGGGGTGGGAATCGAACCCACTAGAACCAGTTAAACTGGTGGCGCACCATTTGCCTTCCCTATTTCATTTTTTTGTTAACGGATTATGTTCGTAAACCCCCAAATTTTTTCAGGTCTAAAACAGTTTCACTTAGAGTATGATACAAGAAAAAAGGAAAAAAATAAATAGTTTTTTTGTTGATTTTTCGATAATATTTTTTGCCAAATTTCAACAAAATTCTACGTTTCTAAAAAGACGATTTCACCGCCAATCATCGTCCATTTTGGCTTTGCTAAGTAATGGAAAGGATGATGACTCCAAAGGACTAAATCCGCATCTTTCCTTTCTTCGATACTGCCAACATTTTGGTCTATTTTTAAATTCCTTGCGGGAAGAATGGTAATTCCCTCTAAGGCTTTTTGCTCTGGTAAACCTTCACGGACGGCAAGACCTGCACAAATATTAAGGTATTGAATAGGTGTATAAGGATGATCGGTGGTAATCGACACCTCAACACCATGATTAGTCAGTTCTTGATACGTTTTCCAGGTCTTATTTTTTAATTCGACTTTCGATCTCCTTGTTAATGTGGGACCGACGGATACCATTAAATTCCTTCCCGACATTTCACTGGCGATTAAATGTCCCTCAGTACAATGCTCAATTCGTAAATCAAGATTAAATTCTTCGGCAAACCGGATGGCCGTAATGATGTCATCAGCACGATGGGCATGAACTCTTACAGGGATTTCTCTTTTTAGAGCCATTACAATTGGGGCGATTCTAAGTTCATCGGGGTTATCCGCATGAATCGCTTGGTAGAAAGCTTCCCTAAGCATTCCCATAATCCCCATCCGTGTAATTGAACCATTATTGCCCTGGCTATGAATCCTTTTTGGATTTTCTCCTAAGGCTATTTTTAATCCAGCAACCTTTTGAACAATCATTTTCTGGATATTTTTCCCGGTTGTTTTGATGACAGAGGTGGTTCCACCAATTACATTTGCACTACCTGGCATAATATGCGCTGTAGTAATTCCGCTTTTTACCGCATCTGTGAAGGCGGGGTCCAATGGATACACACCGTCTATTGCCCTTATATGGGGTGTGAGTGCTTCGGCTGTTTCATTGGCATCATTCCCGGCCCAGCCAGTGCCTTCATCATATAGTCCTATGTGGGTATGAACATCAATAAAGCCTGGAAAGAGAAATAATTCTCCACAATCGATTATTTTTACATTTAAATCAGTTGTGATATTATTTCCGACCTTTATGATTTTTCCGTCTTCAATTAGGACATCTCCATATTTAATTGGTTTAGATGTAATCGGGTAAACCGTTGCATTTTTCAAGAGTATTTTTGTCATAATAAAACCCTTCTGTAAGTTGTTTATAGTATTTTATCCATTTTACCAACTAGGGTGCTTGAGTAAAAGCGAGTGTCGATGTCATTTTTATTTAAATTGGTGGAAATCACACAAAAGGCGAAACCTTTAAATCTTCTTTGCGTAAATAATAGGGAAGAAAAAATTTTTTAACCATTGGGGGGGAAATGAAAATGGTGAAAAGTGATGAAAGGTTACTGGCGGCGGGTATTTATGTGTTAAGCTTATTCTTTCCAGTTTTAGCTCCATTAATTATTTGGCTGATAAAGAAGGATGAGTCATCATTTATTGATTATCATGGCAAGGAATATTTTAACTTTTTGATTTCCTATGCTGTTTACTTCTTTGTTAGCGGAATATTAACCATAATTATTATCGGTTTTGTGGCAATGGCCATCTTAGGAGTTATGTTATTTGTATTTACCATCATTGCAGCAATTAAAGCCTATGAAGGAAATGAATATCGCTTCCCGTTGATATTTCGGCTAATTAAATAAAATGCTTAAAACCCGGCAAAAAATTTTGTCGGGTTTTTTTGAACGTTTTTCTATTTCAAACGTCATATGAATGAAATAGATGAAAAAACAAGGGGGAAATGACATGGAAGAATTAGCAAAGTATGCGCCTATATTAGCTCCAATTCTTATTATTCAGCTAATTTTATTTATCGTAGCAATTATTGATCTAGTGAGGATAGAGAAAACCAATGGGCCAAAGTGGTTATGGGCCCTCATTATTTTATTCATTAATATTATTGGACCGATTCTTTATTTTGTCGTTGGAAGGAGAAGTAACTAATGTCCCTGATTCAAATAAGCGGTTTAAAAAAGAGCTTTCAAGGGACAGAAGTAATTAAAGGCATTGATTTTACTTTAGAAAAAGGGAGATGTATCGCTTTATTAGGACCAAATGGGGCGGGGAAAACCACAACCCTAAGAATGCTGTCTGGATTAATGAATCCGACGAGTGGAACGATTAGCTTTACCGATGCCAAAAAAGGCGAGGATATCCGCGATTTAATCGGGTACCTCCCGCAGTTCCCTGTCTTTTACGAATGGATGTCCGGACTTGAATTCTTGTCCTATGTAGGCAAATTAGCTGGTTTAACAAGTAAGGAAGCGAAGGAACGATCACTAGAACTTTTAGAGCTTGTCGGTATATCTGATGCAAAAAATCGAAAAACAGCTAAATATTCAGGTGGGATGAAGCAAAGATTGGGAATTGCTCAAGCCCTTATTCATCGCCCCCAGCTTATTATGTTGGATGAGCCTGTATCTGCCTTAGATCCAATTGGCAGAAGAGAGGTATTGGATCTTCTTGAAGGCTTAAGGAAAGAAACAACCATTCTATTTTCAACACATATTTTAAGTGATGCGGAAGAGGTTTGTGACGAGATTCTGTTCTTACATAACGGTAAAATTGTCGAATCCGGGACGATGACAGAACTCCGTGAACGGCACCAGCAAGCCAAACTTGACCTGTACTTTAAAGGGAAATCTGAAGGATATACCCCATATTTCTCAAATCATGAATTAACACTATCTGTTATGACAGAAGGGAATCGAGTTAGTATTTTTGTGAGGGATATAGCTCTTGCAAGAAAGGCATTTTTACAGGAAATTGCAGAACGCAACTGGCCGCTTGAGAAGTTTGAAGTAAGCAGCATGACCCTTGAAGATGTATTTATGAAGGTGGTGGGAAAATGAGTCAATGGATGACCTTATTACAAAAAGAGATGTTGGAGATGTGGAGAAATTTCAAGTGGATTTGGGTCCCGATTACCTTTATTTTATTAGGCGTCAAGGAACCAATCACCAGTTATTATATGCCGCAAATTCTTGATGCAGTTGGCGGACTGCCTGAAGGGGCGGTGATTAATATTCCGACACCTACAGCTGCGGAAGTGTTAATCAGCGGTTTAAGTCAATACACAACACTTGGTGTGCTAATTATTGTCCTTACAACGATGGGGATTATTGCTGCTGAACGAAAAAGTGGTGTGGCTGCGATGATTTTAGTCAAACCTGTTTCTTTTCATTCGTTTGTAACGGCTAAATGGGCCGGAAGTATGATTTTAATGTGGTTATCCTTTTTTATTGGCTACTTATCAACTTGGTATTATACCGGTTTGTTATTCGAATGGATTCCATTTAGTGAGTTTTTTCAATCCTTTTTCTTTTATGCACTATGGCTTACTGTCATTCTAACCGTTACAGTGTTCTTTAGTGCCTCGCTCATGGCACCTGGGATGTCGGGGTTTATCTCATTGGCTGTCGCTATTATTATCAGTTTAGTAAGCAGCACGCTTTCCAATTGGCTTGAGTGGAGCCCAGCACAATTAACAACCTATGCAAACGAAATTTTAATGGATAAGGAAATTCCGGACAGTACGTTACCAGCTAGTCTTTTAGCTGCGGTCTGTATTATTCTTTTGTTATATTTTAGTGTGTTTATTTTTAGGAAAAAAGAGCTTGCAGCATAAATTACCGAGAAGGGCCTACGTTGTAGCTCTTCTTTTTTCTATCTGAATTCGGAAATCTCCTATCATTTTTTAGACTACTACTAAATAAACTGGTATAAGAGGAATGGATAAGGAGTTTTTCTAGATGAAAATTCACGAATATTACCGGGAAACAGCTAATATAAACTTAAATGGTAGTATAGCATCACTAATACCAACAATTTTGATTGTGGTTGGAAACCTTTCTTTTATTAATAATAGAGAAATCATGCTATTAACGATACCATTTTTAATTTATAGCTTGATTAGCTTTCAACTCTATCTTTTTAGAATGAAACAGTCGATTGCGATTAGTAGGAAAATGACAAAATCTAAAAGCTTCCATCAGTCTTTTTTTGAAGCCAGTCATTTATTAGTTTTAAATATGAATACTCACTCATCAAAGTTGCTGCTTTATTTTCCAAACGGTCATTTGGCAGGAATGATTAAAAGGTACCGTGGAATGGGGTTAAATAATCTAAGACTTTCAAAAGTGTATGCCCTCTATAATTCATATGGTAACGCAATTGGTTTTTTTGTGATAAAACATAGAAAAGTAATCAGGGTAGAGGTATACGATCAAAGAAGGAAGTACTTAGGCATGCTTAGAAAAAGGAACCAAGGTTTTAGGAAAAGCAAAAAGGAGTTATTTGATGAAGAAAGAAGGTATGTCGGTGCCGTAGAAGGATCAGCTGTTTTTATGGATGAGCAGGTGGTAAATAACAGCAATCGGCATCTTGGACGACTTCGCAGGGGATGGATGCCGTTAGAATGGAGTCCGCTATTCCCAGAGCCCAATACGCCCGTGTTATCATTTAGGGAGAATCTTTCGGAAGAGGATAAGCTTCTCAGAATGTCCTTGTTAATTAATGAGTTCGTTATTGAGAGATAAAACACTGAGCGGTTCCCCTCATGAACAAAGTTTGATATGATATATAATAAACTTTACTAGTATTGTGGGGGTTTTTCTGTGCAAATCGACTTAATAAAAGGTCATGGGTCTGGAAATGATTTCTTAATCATTGATGAAATATCGAATGAGTATTCTTTTTCTGAAAACGAACGAGCGGAACTTGCCAGATTGTTATGCAATCGTAATAGCGAATTAGGGGCGGACGGGATACTTTTCGTCATGGACAGTGAACATGCCGATGGAAGAATGCGTGTCTTTAACTCCGATGGCTCAGAGGCCTCGATGTGTGGAAATGGTCTCCGCCTTGTGGCTAGATACATTTGTGAACAGCAACGGCTGAATGAAGCAGTGATTGAAACAATGAAGGCAAATTTAAAGGTGAGCAAACAAAAGGACCTAATCCCGGATATCCACACCTACCAGGTGGAAATTTCCCCAATCCTGTTTGAATTAAATGCATTGCCCTTAAATTTAAATAAGCCCACGTTATACAATGAGAGAATTGAAGAGCTTTCTTCTGAGTTAAGGTTTACCGCACTGGCTGTACCTAACCCGCATTTAATTGCCATAGTCGATACAGCACAGCTTGAAAGTGATATACAAAAACAGCTTAGTGAAAAAGTGAATGGACCGAATGAGTTATTTCCTGACGGAGTGAATGTGAGTTTCGTGAAGCAATTACAAAAGGGGTCAATCTATGTAAGGACTTTCGAACGTGGGGTTGGCTTTACAAATGCCTGTGGGACAGCGATGTCAGCATCGTCACTCGTCACCTGTTTACAAGGTTTAAATGAATTTGAAAAAGTCACAAACGTTTATAATAATGGTGGAATGGTGCAATGTGTTGTCCATAAATATGAAGGGAAATATACAATTGATCTAATCGGCAATGCTACTTACCTTTACAAGGCTGCTGTCAATGTAAACCTTGAGGAAGGTTCCTTTACACAGTCAGTTAGAACGGATTTTTCCGAACAACAGACCTATGAGCAACTGCAAACAGCAGCATCGCAATTTATCGAACCAACGTTGAAAGGATAAGGCTTGCCTTATCCTTTTTTTGCTAATAGGAAAGTATAAAAATTTTTCAAATTTTATACTTTCCTATGTCGCATAAATTCAACTACGCCTCATGAACCGTCCTAACGGACTCGCCAATTTGCGAGTTTTCATTTACCTGCTCCTTTTTTTAAAAAATCTAGAATAGGTGCAAACGGCTGGATTTGTTTTGTTTGGAAGTAATTCTTAAAAGGATCACGATGCTCGCGAATTCGCTTGAGGGCATTTTCCATGTTAAACGAGACAAGCTTAAGTTGTTCATCCACTTCCTCCCAATAAAGTGGAGTGGCAACACCGCCATGCTCATTTCCCCGCATTGAATAAGGAGCAACAATCGTCTTTCCTTCACTATGCTGGACATAGTCAACATAGAGCCTATTCCCACGCTTTTTCTTCATTCGTTCAATGGTGAAGGAGTCAGGGTCCTTGGATATTAAATACTCTGCAATAAAGCTCGTCAAAAGTCTTGTATCCTCGTAAGAGTAAGCATCCTCCGGCAAGGGAAGGTAAATTTGTAAGCCCTTGTTGCCTGAAGTTTTAATGAAACCAATCAAATTTAATTGATCGAGGACCTCTTTTATTAATAGGGCTGCTTTTATCGCCAATTGGAAGGCATCCTTGGAGGGCGGGTCTAAATCAAAGACAATCTCACTCGGCCCCTTACTGTTAATCGTTTGAAAAGGGACATGGAACTCAATTGCCAGCTGATTTCCCAGCCATACGAGCGTTTTTAAATTGTTGCACAGGATATAATCAATCCCATCAGAGGTATGTGTTTGCACGAAATCCGGTGCATAGTCGGGGCAGTTTTTTTGATAAAAGGCCTCCCCAGACATGCCGTGTGGATAACGGATGACGGTTAATAAACGATTTTTTAAAAAGGGCAGCATATAAGGAGAAATTTCCCTTAAGTACAAAATGTAATCTGCTTTCTGAATCGCGGGGTTTTCCCATAGCGGTTTATCAGGATGTGTGATATCCAAGTCAGCCGGCAGGTTTTTCTGTGCGAAAATGAAGCGGTCATATGTACAGGATGCTGGTTCTAAATCAAAACGAAAGCGGTCAAAATGGGGCTCACGCATTTGATTATCGTACAGCTCTAAATATTTTACCTCCAGGCATATGGCGGGCTCAACATATATAAATTGGGCATCTTCCTTCCGCATATTTTGTTTAACGGTTTGTTTTAATGCATCTTTTTCCTCCGGTTTAAAGCCGAAAAGAACCTGGCCAACTCCATAAATCTGATTTTCCTTATATACCCCAACGTAAAAATATCCATTCGATTTATCAAAGGCAGTGACAAAGCAGCTTACATATTTCCAATTTTTGTACTTCAACCATTGCAGTGACCGTTGTCCTTCCTCCCAAAGACTGTTTTTATATTTGGCAATAATCCCTTCTCCGTCGTATAAAACCACCCTTTCCCAAAGTTCATTAAAATCATTGGTGGGCGAAACATACTGTAGCAGCTGGTCGCCATAGGGGTCGGGGTCTAAGTCAAGCCCAATGGTTTGAAATAATTTGCTCAGCGTCTCTTTTCGTTTAAGAAAGGCTTGAGAATGCAGAGGCTTTCCTTTTAATATAAGTAAATCGAAAACCATTAGGCGACAAGGAGAATGGGCTGCCAGCTCCGTTATTTTCTTCTCAGACTTTAATCGGCCGCGCACTTGGATTGCGGAGAAATTGGCTTTATATGTGTTTTCCAATGAGACAAGCTCTCCATCTAGGCGCAGCGGTAATAATGGTTTGAATTCCTTTTCATGGTTTAACAGGAATTTTTTGATTTCAGGAAATTGCGGGAGAAGTGCTTTTCCGTTTCTGCTTGTAAGCGTGATTCCTTGGGAATTCCAGTCCAAAATGGCTCTGAATCCATCATATTTAACCTCGTAGAGCCAATCAGGACGAACGGGAAGATCAAAGGTTAAACTGGGCAGCATTGGCTTCATTAATAGTTGTCCCTCGCTTTTCTTTATTACGGTTATTGTGCACAGATTCATCCATTTCCATTTATTCTTAGGGATTTGATTTTAAGAAAAATGCAAACTAAAAACAAAAAGATAGGAGAATTAGACAATGCATACGATGTGGAAGGGCAGTATTAGCTTTGGGCTTGTAAACATTCCCATCAAGCTCCATACGGCAACAGAGGACAAAGATATCAAGCTGCGTACCCTGCATAATAAATGTCACGCCCCGATTAAATATGAAAAAGTTTGCTCTGTTTGTGAGGAAGAGGTGAAACCAGAGGATATCGTTAAGGCATATGAATATACAAAAGGAAAATTTGTTGTCCTTGACAATGACGAACTCGAAAAGTTAAGAAAAGAAAATGAGGAAAAAGCAGTTGAAATTATTGATTTTGTCAAAATGGAACAAATTGACCCGATATACTACGAAAGAAGTTACTATATGTCTCCAAATGAGGGGGGCGGAAAAGCGTATTCCTTGCTGCGAAAAGCCTTGCTAGAATCACAAAAAGTGGGCCTGGCAAAAATCATTATCCGTTCGAAAGAGCAGTTGGCCGTAATTCGCGTATATGAAAATGTACTGGTGATGGAAACCATTCATTATCCAGATGAAGTTCGTAAAGCTGGGGATGTACCAGCAGTTCCCTCAGAAGATAAAGTGACGAAAAGAGAACTAGATACCGCCATATTACTTATTGACCAACTAACAACGGAATTTGAACCGGAAAAATACACGGATGAATACCGGACGGCACTGCTTGAATTGATTGAATCAAAACGAAATGGACAGGAAACAGTAACATCTGCAACGAAGGAAGTAGCTTCAAATGTCACAGATTTAATGGCGGCATTGCAGGCATCCATTGATCGGACGAAACCAAAAAAAGCAGCATCACCAAGAAAAAAGGCAGCTGCAAAGGTAAAGAAGGAAGCATAAAATTATTTAGCCGATTCGAACATTCGAGTCGGTTTATTTATGGTTATTATGGGTATTGAAAATTGCGAATATATCAAACTCTATTCAAAATACTATGATTGAAATTTCCTAGATTTTGAAATAGGGTTGACTAAAAGGCCAAATTAGGTTAAAATAAAGGTACGCTTTTAAGTTCGTTAAATATTAATTGGTTAAGTAGCCGTAACTGCACGAACAAGTGGGTGATGTCTATTACCCAATTGTGCAGGTGCGTTTTTTTTATTATTTTAACTGCAAAATAAACTTAAAGTGAACAATATTTTTGGGGGTATTTCCATGAACAACGGTAAAGTAAAATGGTTTAATGCAGAAAAAGGATTCGGCTTTATTGAAGCTGAAGGCGGCACAGATGTATTCGTTCACTTTTCAGCTATCCAATCAGAAGGTTTCAAAACTTTAGAAGAAGGTCAATCAGTTTCTTTTGAAATTGTTGAAGGCGCACGTGGACCACAAGCATCTAACGTAAAAGCAGTTTAATTACTTTAAAATGAAAAGGTGATGCACATACGTAGGCATCACCTTTTTATCTATATATTATATTTATCACAAAAGAAATAGTTTCAAAGTTAACAGGATACCGCTAAATGATGTATTTGAAATTTTCCATATTATTTAGCTAACAAACAAAGTATTTAAAACAGTCATGCACTAAGTACAAGGGGTGATCGTTTTGGCGTTTGGTAGAAAAAATGATGAGGAAATCAAATTAGAAGAGACAAAAATTTGGGAATGTACTTCGGAGAATTGTAAATGCTGGATTCGCGATAATTTTAAAAGCACCGATATTCCGCTATGTCCCATTTGCAAAAGTAAAATGAGTCAAGCAACAAAAGAACTGCAAGTAATTCATAATCATAGTAAAAATTTTATGTAATTAAAAGCGGAAGCAGGGAGTAAACATCACTCCCTGCTTTTTATTGCGGTTCTACATTTTGCTTACAATATGTAAGCACCACTGTTTCCTCGTCTTCTTCAAGAGCAAGGTCAAGAATTTTCTCGCTCCCGCGTTCATAAAGATAGTAGTTAGTAATCTTGTCACCATTTTCGTCACTGACAAAAATTACTTTTAAGCCTATCCCTTTATCAGAATAAAGTTCATCCTCTTCATCAACCTCAAGCTCTAAGAAAAATTCATATCGTTCTCCTGATAATAATCCAAATGGATCTTCAAGTTTTTCAAATGTATGGCCAGTAATATTCAAGGGTATCATCCTTTGCTGTTTTTTAGACCTTCTTATTATACACACATTTTGCAGGTAACAGAAAAGATAGACCATTATTCTACTGCACTTGCGGTTTTTAAATTAAAAAAAACACTATAATGTTAAGTGTTTTTTGAAAAAATAGATATGGAGGAGAAGATGAGATTCGAACTCACGCAACGGTCGCCCGTCCTAACGCATTTCGAGTGCGCCCCCTTATAACCACTTGGGTACTTCTCCATTATTTTGGAGCGGGTGAGGGGAATCGAACCCCCGCCGTCAGCTTGGGAAGCTGAAATTCTACCATTAAACCACACCCGCATTGGAACAATGATAATTATAACAAAATAATTGTGATTTGAGAAGAATAAAATCCTTTTTCAGTAAAGAATGATTACTATTTTCAAGATAATTTTCTGATAACGTTCAAAAACACTCAGTATTTGATGGTTTTTGAAAGAAAGTGATTGATTTCTGCAATCGTTTTCAGTATTATATAATCAAGAATAGAATTTTAGGTGGTGATATTTTGTTAACGCCGGAGCGGCATCAAATCATACTTCGATTATTAAAAGAAAAAAATGTGGTTAAAATTCAGGAAATTATGGAGTTGACAGATACTTCGGAATCAACGATTCGCCGGGATTTATCACAATTAGAGGATCAAAAGTTTTTAAAAAGGATTCATGGCGGTGCTTCAAGATTGCAGGGGAAACTTCAGGAGCCAAGTATGGTTGAGAAATCTTCCAAAAACCTTCAAGAGAAACGAATGATTGCCCAATATGCTGCCAGTTTGGTGGAAGCAGGGGATTGTATCTATCTTGATGCTGGTTCAACCGTCATTGAAATGATTGGATACTTACCATTGAAAGAAATCGTGGTTGTAACAAACGGACTAATGCATATCGCTCCATTATTAAATAAGGGTATTTCAACATATTTAATTGGCGGATTAGCAAAACCGAATACAAATGCCTTTATCGGAAGAGGAGCCTTAGCAAGCCTTGACCTTTACCGTTTTGATAAATGCTTTATGGGGGTTAATGGCATACATCCGCAGTTTGGCTTTACGACACCGGACCAGGAAGAGGCACTGGTTAAGCAAAAGGCTATTTCTCTATCAAGAGAGGCCTTTGTTTTAGCCGATAATACAAAGTTTGCAGAAATCTCGTTTGCGAAAATTTCTGAAATTCACGAAGCCTCGATCATTACGAATGAATTAGAGGATGAAACAGAAAAGCAATATGTTAATAGAACAACAATAAAGGTTGTGACAGCATGATATATACATTAACGTTAAACCCCTCTGTGGACTATATCGTTCAGCTGGAAAGCTTTCAGCTGGGAGAGTTAAATCGGACAGTAAGCGAGACGAAGTTTCCGGGTGGTAAAGGAATAAACGTCTCAAGGGTTTTAAACCAATTTGGTACGAAAAGTAAAGCATTTGGATTTGTAGGCGGTTTTACCGGTGAATACATTGACCAATATCTTCAAAATGAAAAAATTGAAACGGACTTTGTAAAAGTAGACGAAGATACACGGATAAATATAAAGCTAAAGACAGGTCAGGAATCGGAAATAAATGCAAAAGGGCCCAAAATATCAGAACAGCAATTCGGATTGCTAAAAGAAAAAATCAAGCAATTAGATGGAGAAGATTTATTGGTGCTTGCTGGCAGTATTCCTGCAACATTACCTGAAACAACGTACGAGGAACTTGTTAAGATTTGCGGAGAAAGTGGAGCACAATTTGTTGTGGATGCCGAGGGGGATTTGCTGAAAAAAGTCCTTCCCTATCAACCATTTTTAATTAAACCTAACCATCATGAGCTCGGGAAATTATTTAATACAACGGTTTCAAGTGTGGAAGATGTGATCCCTTATGGTAAAGAGCTAGTAGAAATGGGTGCCAAGAATGTGATTGTCTCTCTTGCGGACAAAGGGGCTGTTTTGATTAACGGTACTACCTCTATAATGGCAGAGGTTCCTAAAGGTGATGTGAAAAATTCTGTTGGGGCCGGAGACTCTATGGTTGCAGGATTCTTGGCGGCATACGTAAGAACCTTAAATATTGAAGAAGCCTTTCGCTACAGCGTTGCTTCTGGAAGTGCAACTGCATTTTCACTTGGCCTTTGTACAAGCGAAAAAGTTGAAGAACTCCTTTCACAAATTCAGATAAAAGAAATATTCTAGGGGAGAGAAAGTCATGAAAATTACTGAATTGCTTACAAAGAATACGATTTTATTAACTATTAAAGGCAATCAAAAAGCAGGGACGATTGATCAGCTTGTTGATGTATTGTTTAATGCCGATAAAATATCCAATCGTGACGAATTCAAAGCAGCTATTTTAAAGCGCGAAGAACAAAGTACAACAGGCATTGGCGATGGCATCGCGATTCCCCATGCAAAAACAAAAGCAGTAAAAGAAGCGGCTATCGTGTTCGGTAAATCGGCTGACGGCGTAAATTACGATTCATTGGACGGGAAACCTGCCCATCTATTCTTTATGATTGCCGCTCCCGATGGTGCAAATAATACCCATTTAGAAGCATTAGCACGTCTTTCCGGTCTGCTAATGAAAGCAGAGGTACGCTATGAACTATTGAAGGCAACTACCCCCCAAGAAGTTATTGACACGATAAATCAATTTGACAAAGAAGACAAAGAAACAGCTATTGCCGGAAATAAGAAACAGGCAATTGTCGCTGTAACGGGTTGTCCGACAGGCATTGCACATACCTATATGGCCGCAGATTCATTAAAGGCCAAAGCAGTAGAAATGGGTGTGGATATTAAGGTTGAAACAAATGGCTCTGGCGGTGCTAAAAATGTTCTAACAAAAGAGGATATCGAAAATGCAGTAGCTGTGATTGTGGCCGCAGATATCAATGTGGAAATGGAGCGATTCAAAGGAAAGCATGTTATTCAAGCGGCTGTTGCCGAAGGAATTCGCCGACCTGGGCAATTAATCAACAATGCCTTAAAACAGGATGCACCTGTCTATAGTGGAAATGGAAGTAAGAGCAATCAAGAATCGGACCAAAAGGGTTCTCGAACAGGCTTTTATAAGCACTTAATGAATGGTGTATCCAACATGCTGCCGTTTGTTGTCGGAGGTGGTATCTTAATCGCGATCAGCTTCATGTTCGGCTATAACTCTGCAAATCCAGATGACCCTTCTTACAATCCAATTGCAGCCGTGATTAAGGCCATAGGTGGTGATAATGCATTTGCCTTAATTGTTCCTGTCCTTGCCGGATTTATTGCCCTCAGTATTGCCGACCGCCCAGGTTTCGCACCGGGGATGGTAGGCGGTATGATGGCTGCCAGCGGTGGGGCTGGTTTCCTTGGCGGATTAATTGCCGGTTTTCTGGCCGGTTATATTGTTCTTCTTCTTAAAAGGCTATTTGCTGGTCTTCCTAGATCACTTGAAGGAATAAAGAGTATCTTAATTTATCCTCTGTTAGGAATTGCGATTACGGGATTTATTATGCATTATGTGATTAACAACCCAGTATCCTGGATAAATACTGAAATTTCCCATTGGTTAACTGGTCTTGGAACTGGTAATGCTGTCCTATTAGGGATTGTTCTTGGATTAATGATGTCCTTTGATATGGGCGGTCCTATCAACAAAGCAGCCTATGTATTCGGAACAGGTTTATTAGCAAGTGGTGTTTTTGAGCCAATGGCTGCGATTATGGCCGCAGGAATGGTGCCGCCGCTAGCCATTGCGATTGCAACTAGTCTTTTTAAGAATAAGTTTAACGAACAAGATAGGGATGCAGGTAAGGCTTGCTATGTCATGGGATTATCCTTCATTACGGAAGGTGCGATACCATTTGCTGCAGCTGACCCGTTTCGTATCATTCCTTCTGTAATGGCTGGTTCGGCTATTGCAGGGGCCTTATCCATGGCATTTGGCATTGGACTTAGAGCACCGCATGGCGGAATCTTCGTTGTCCCATTAGTGGATAACGGTGCGTTAATGTACGCATTAGCGATTTTAATTGGTTCCGTTGTTTCAGCCTTATTAATCGGTTTCCTTAAGAAGCCATTAAAAGCATAATAAATTAAAAGCCGGTAAACAAATGTTTATCGGCTTTTAACACTAAGCCTCTTTACGTGGTTTTATCGAAATTAATGCCACAATCGCTCCAATAATACTGAGACTGCTCAGTAAAATAAAAATCCAATGATTTGAATATTTCATTAACACTGCAATAATCGGAGGACCTGCTGCGACTCCGATAAATCTCATTGAATTGTAAATCGATGTGATTGTACCCCGTTCTTTTTTCTCCACGCCTTCAGTAATTAAGGCATCAAGGCAGGGGAGGCCTAAACCTATACCTATACCACTAATTACAAACATGCTAATCATATACCACAACTTAATTGATAACCAAAGCCCAGCTATGGAGAGAGCTGCGGCAACAATACCGCCAAAAGTCAACCATTTCATTAATACTTTATTTTTCTTAATAATTTTTCCGGCAACAAAGGAAGAGAAACATAAAGCACCAAGTGGTAGTGCTAAAAAGAATCCTTTTTTGATATCCTTTATCCCATATTCTTTTTCAAATATTTCCGAAAGATAGAACAAGATACCAAAAAGAACAAGCATAAGAATTCCACCAATAAAAAAGATAGCATAGAGCCATCGGCCTTTTTCAGTAAAGGTTTTCTTTACATTAGCGAAAAAAACTTTAAAGGGAACTTTTTTCTCGGTTGATTTTGGACTTTTTACAAGAAAGATCATCAAAAAGACAGAGATTAAGCAAAATACCGGGAATGAGAAAAATGGTAAAAACCAAATAAAGCCTGCTAAAAATGCTCCTAAAATTGGGCTTAAAACCTTTCCAAATGTATTAGAGGTCTCAATTAGTCCCAAACAACTGCTGACGTCATCATCATTTTTAAACATATCACCCACCAATGGCATGACGATGGGAGCTGCCCCTGCTGCTCCAACCCCCTGCAATGCCCTTCCTGCTAAAAGAAGCCAATAGGCATCATCCAATTTCCAGGCGGCCCATCCGGAAATAAGCCCGCCAATTCCAGCGATAATGAGACTTGGAATAATGACCTTTTTTCTACCTATATGGTCAGATAGATATCCAGCAACTGGAATTAAAAATATCGCCACAATTGAATAAACGGTGATAATCATACTTGATTGAAAGGAAGAAATTGATAATTCCTTTTCCATTGAAGGTAAAACAGGTATTAACATTGAATTTCCCAATGTCATGACTAAAGGAATGGAAGACAGTGAGATGATTGCCCACTTTTGATTAGAAACCTCATTTGACCGCTTCTGTCCAGCAGCAGATTGTTTCTTCTTTGCTGCTTTTGGATTTTGGCTTAATTGTTCAATATGCTCCATTAATCTTCAATCCCGCCTTCATAAAATGTCTACTATTAATATTCACCTATTTAGTTTTAAAAAACTAAGAATTAAAATCCTTTTAATGGAAGTTAAAGATATGATCTTTATTTATAATTCCGAAAATTAGAAAAACAAACTCTTGACAATGAGTGATGAAGTGTAATAATATAAGAATCAATACAATGAAGTAAAGGCATTGACGAAGAGTAGTAACTTTTACGGATTGTTTAGAGAGCTGATGGTTGGTGCAAATCAGTGAAGACGTATAAGTGAATGGACTTCTGAGCTTCCAAACCGAACCTCCTTTATGGTCAGTAGGCTTTGGCGAAGATCTCATCGTTACAAGAGACAGATATTAACAGCATTCGCTGCGATATCGGTAAAGTGAGCTGATTTTAGCTAATTAAGGTGGCACCACGGGTCTTCCGTCCTTTTTGGATGGAGGGCTCTTTTTGTTTTCCAAAAATACATATTTTTAAATCGTTGAGCAAGAGGAGTACACATATTTGTTTCTTTCCAGAGAGTCGGGGCAGGTGGAAACCCGATAAGAAGGGATTTGTGGAATGGACTTGCGAGAGGCATCTTGAACCTATAAGTAGGGATGCACGGAGTTCCACCGTTAAAAGGATAGGATATCGGACTAAAGGTCCTGTATCTGAAAGAGGAAGCGGGTGTAGTATATCTGCTTCAAAGAGAGGTGGTACCACGATCATAAGAATCGTCCTCTATATGCGTAATTAGTTTTGCGCATATAGAGGACGATTTTTTTATTTCAGAAAGGAGTCATGTATGAAGACAAAAACTGGCTACATCATACAAGAAATTAAAGGTGATACATTAACCCCTATTTCCATCTTACAAAAGATTAAAGGAACCAAGAAGTTTTTATTAGAAAGTTCACATAAGTATAATGACTCGGGGCGTTATTCATTTATCAGTACCGATCCAGCATTTGAACTCATTTCAAAAGGAGATTGTAATGAAATTACCCATCGGAATGGTGAAAAGAAAATTCTAAAAGGAAATCCTATCGAAGTATTAAAGGTGCTTATACCACCAAAGACTCATGAAGAATTTCCCTTTCCGTTTATTGGCGGCGCCATTGGGTTTGTTGGTTATGACATCATTAGGCAGTTCGAGGTCATTGGAGAAGAGTATCCGAACGGGATGGAAATGCCTGATGTCCATTTAATGTTTTATGAAGAAGTCATTGTTTTTGATCATCATGAAGAAAAGGTGTTGATATGCGGTTGCCCACTCTCAGCAGAGAGTGATGAAGCTACTATTGAAAAAAGGATAAAGCAAAGGATCGAAGAAATAAAGCAGCCTACTTTTCACGATGATGAAGAACCTTTTCATCTTTCTGGATTTCATTCAGACACAACAAAGGAGGTCTTTATAAAGAATGTAGAAATTGCTAAGGAACATATTCTAGCAGGTGATATTTTTCAGGTGGTCCTTACAAGACGTATGACATCATCATTTAGCGGCAATCCATTATCCCTTTATCGAAGGCATCGGGCGCATAATCCAACACCATATATGTTTTATATCGATTTTGAAGCTTATACCGTAATTGGATCATCGCCTGAAAGCTTGATAAAAACTAGGGGCAAAACAGTCATATCGAATCCTATTGCAGGTACAAAAAGAAGAGGTAGCAATAATGAAGAAGATCTGTTGATAGAACAAGAATTGCAAAATGATGAAAAAGAATTGGCTGAGCATAAGATGCTCGTCGATCTAGGAAGAAATGACCTAGGTAAAATTTGTGAATTTGGTACGGTTCAAGTTGATAAGTATATGGCAGTTGAAAAATATCGTCATGTGATGCATCTTGTATCAGAAGTAAGCGGACAGCTTACTTCTGATAATACAGCAATTGATGCATTGGCGGCCTGCCTGCCGGCTGGGACAGTCTCTGGTGCTCCCAAAGTTAGGGCAATGGAAATTATCAACTCATTGGAAAAATCAAAACGCGGTCTATATTCTGGAGCAGTCGGTTATTTATCGGCAGATGGAAATATGGATTTTGCGCTTGCCATTCGAACAATGATATTAAAAGAGGGAAACGCATATATTCAAGCGGGTGCAGGAATTGTGTATGACTCGAATCCAGAATCAGAATATCAAGAGACAATAAATAAACTAAATTCATTCTTGGAGGGCGAGAAATGATTTTATTGATTGATAATTTCGACTCGTTTACATTCAACCTTTACCAGTATCTAGGGGAATTAGGGGAGGAAATTATGGTTTTTAGAAATAACAGGCTTAGCATGGAGCAGATCAAAGAATTAAATCCTAAAGCAATTATCCTATCCCCTGGACCAGGTAAGCCGGAAAACGCAGGGATTTGCATTGAAATAATTCAGACTTTCTTCCAAAGGATTCCGATTTTAGGAATCTGCCTTGGCCATCAAGCCATCGGTGCGGCGTTTGGTGGTGAAATCAAAAAGGCTGATTTAATCAAACATGGTAAAACATCGATGATTTCGCATAGTGGCGATGGATTATTTAATGGACTAATGGCACCGTTAGAAGTAATGCGCTATCATTCATTAATTATTGAAAAAAGTTCTTTTCCTGTGGAATTGCAAAATATCGCTCAGTCAATTGATGACCAGGAAATCATGGCAATTAGACATAGTCAATATCCCGTCTTTGGCCTGCAGTTTCATCCTGAATCGATTGGAACACCATCTGGGAAACAAATATTAAAAAACTTTTTACTTGAAATAGAAAGGATGAGAACAATTGAAGAATTATTTACTCCAGTTAGCTGAACGTGAATCATTTACTGAGAATCAGATGAAAGAAGCTGTGGATTTCATATTAGGAGAGGAAGTGTCAGAATCGGAAATTGCAGCCTTTTTAATGGGATTGAAATCAAAAGGAGAAACAGTGGAAGAAATTACTGGGATTGTAAAGGCCATGAAGGCCAATACGCTTACCTTTAATAAGAAATTCTCAGGTGTTCTCGATAATTGTGGAACAGGAGGGGATGGTTCCTCAAGCTTTAATGTAAGCACCACTTCCGCTTTTGTCATTGCTGGGGCAGGAATTCCTGTTGCCAAGCATGGGAATAGAAGTGTTTCAAGCAAGACTGGAAGTGCGGATGTTCTTGAATACTTAGGTGTAAATCTAAATTTGTCCGCAGAAAGTACAGAAGAAGTCCTCCAGGATATCGGATTGTCCTTTTTATTCGCACCAAATGTTCATCCAAAATTAAAGAAAGTGATGGCGGTTCGAAAACAATTGAAAATTCCAACCGTATTTAATTTTATCGGACCACTGACAAATCCAATAGAATTGGACTATCAATTGCTGGGTGTGTATCGGAGAGATTTATTGAATGTGTTTGCTGAAGTACTTCTAAAATTGGGCCGCAAGCGAGCAATTGTCATTAATGGTGCAGGCTTTATGGATGAAGCATCACTTCAGGGAGAAAACCATCTTACTATTTTAGAGGATGGAATTATTACCAAGCAATCATTCTATCCGGAAGAAGTGAATCTCCCACAATATGATAACAGCTGTATAAAGGGCGGGGATTCGAAGGAGAATGCAGAAATACTAATTAAAGTGTTAAAAGGTGAAAAAGGTGCCTACCGTGACACGGTATTACTAAATTCAGGACTTGGAATTTTTACAGCGGGAAAAGCTAACTCCATTTTGGACGGCATCGAAGTAGCGAGAGAAATCATTGATACGGGTGCGGCTTATGAAAAATTAAAAACTCTAATAGAAAAATCCCAAGCAACAGGTCAGAAAGAGGCGATATAAATTGGAAACAATCTTAGATAAAATCATTGACCATAAGAAAAAAGAGGTTTCCATGCTTCGTGAAGGGAAACAACCATTACTGGATGCGTTGCAACCGAGAAAGTCTTTTATTCAGAAGCTGCAAACAGCAAATGAAATATCCATTATATCTGAATTTAAGCGCGCATCACCTTCAAAAGGAATAATTAATAACAAGATAGAGCCGTCCTATCAAGCGGGTTTATATGAAGAATACGGGGCTTCTGCTATTTCAGTCCTGACTGATCAAACCTTTTTTAAAGGATCTTTCTTAGATTTACAAGCTGTTCGTCGCAAAGTGAACCTGCCTATTCTATGTAAAGACTTTATCATTGATCGGCTGCAAATTGATCTCGCCGCCTTAAATGGAGCTGATATCATTTTATTGATTGTGGCAGCATTAGACGAAAATAAACTAGTAGAACTTTTTCAGTATGCGAAGGGCTTAGGCTTGGAGGTATTGGTGGAGGTTCATAATCTGGAGGAGCTGGAAAAAGCGCTTAAGACAGGTGCCAAGCTTATTGGGGTGAATAATCGAGACTTAAAAACGTTTCATGTCTCGCTTGAAGTAACAGAGATATTAGCTTCTATCGTAAAAGGGACTGGTGCCTATCTCATCAGTGAAAGTGGAATTCAACATCAAGAGGATGTGGCGCGTGTTAGAAATGCAGGTGCTAATGGGATTTTAGTCGGAGAAGCTTTTATGAAAAGTGCCGATGTAAAACAATCCTTTTTAGACTTTCGTTTGCCGCTTGAGGAAGGTGTAAGAAGATGAAAGTGAAAATTTGTGGAATAACCGATGTGGAAACAGGGATTACGGCCTCCCGATATGGGGCAGATGCAATAGGGTTCGTATTTGCAGAAAGTAAGCGAAAAGTTTCTATTGAAAAGGCAACAGAAATTGCTGCACATTTGCCTAAGGAGGTATTTAAGGTTGGTGTATTTGTAAATGAAACGAAGGAGGAGATAGAAGAAATTGCTTCCTGTGTCGGTCTTACGCATATCCAATTACACGGGGACGAAACAGCATCGTTCAGTGAATCACTTTCCTTACCTGTCATAAAGGCATTAAGTTTTCAAGGAAATGAGAGTCTAGAAAGCTTAAAGGATTTTCCAAGTGACTTTATTTTACTCGACAGTCCAAAGGGAAAATACAGAGGAGGAAATGGTACTGTATTTAATTGGAGAGAGGTCAGCCCTCAATTAATTAGCAGCAAAAAAGTCATCCTTGCCGGCGGTTTGCATGTGGGCAATGTTGAAGATGCGATAAATATAATTCAACCGTATATGGTGGATGTAAGCTCTGGAGTAGAAACGAATGGGAAAAAAGATCTTGAAAAGATTAAGACATTTATTGAAAAGGTTAAAGGGAGCCTAATTGGAGGGATAACAAAATGAACACATATACATTACCAAATGAATTGGGCCATTTCGGCATATTTGGGGGAAGATTTGTACCAGAAACACTGATGAAAGCAGTAAATGAATTAAATGATGCTTATGAAGACGCAAAAATAGATGCAAACTTTCAATCTGAAATTAAAAGATTATTAAAAGACTATGTAGGTAGGGAGACTCCGTTATATTTTGCTGAGAATCTAACAAAATATGCTGGTGGAGCAAAGATTTATCTAAAAAGAGAAGATTTGAACCATACGGGTGCACATAAGATAAATAACGCTATCGGGCAGGCCTTGTTAGCTGTCAGAATGGGTAAGAAAAAAATTGTTGCGGAAACTGGAGCGGGTCAGCATGGTGTGGCAACAGCAACCGTTTGTGCACTTTTAAATCTGGATTGTATCGTTTTTATGGGCGAAGAAGATATCAAAAGACAGGCTTTAAATGTTTTTCGGATGGAACTACTTGGGGCAAAAGTTGTCAGTGTCACCTCCGGAAGTGCCACATTAAAAGATGCGGTTAACGAAGCATTAAGGTACTGGGTCGCAAATGTAGATGATACCCACTATTTATTAGGGTCTGTGATGGGACCGCATCCCTTCCCGCAGATGGTCAGAGACTTTCAAAGCGTTATTGGCAAGGAAACAAAAAAACAATTCCAATTAAGCCAAGGAAAACTTCCGGATGCGGTTATTGCCTGTATTGGCGGTGGAAGCAATGCGATGGGAATGTTCCATCCGTTTATTGAGGACGAAGAGGTAAGTCTATTTGGAATTGAAGCCGCTGGACGAGGTGTAGATACAGAATTTCATGCTGCTTCTTTAACAAAGGGGAAACCAGGTGTTTTACACGGCTCTTTAATGTATCTTTTGCAAGATCAGGATGGTCAAATTCAAGAAGCCCATTCCATTTCGGCCGGACTTGATTATCCTGGTGTAGGACCGGAACATAGCTATCTAAAGGACATTGGCAGGGCAAAATATCACTCCATTACAGATTTAGAGGCACTTGACGCTTTTCAGCTTTTATCCAAGGTTGAAGGAATCATCCCGGCACTTGAGAGTGCCCATGCCATTGCCTTCGCAGTAAAGCTTGCAGCTGAATTGAGTGCTGCTAAGAATTTAGTCGTTTGTCTATCTGGACGCGGGGATAAAGATGTAGATACCGTGAAAACCATTCTCGGAGGGAAGAAATAATATGAACCGTATTGAACAAACCTTTTCACTATTAAAAGAAAACAATAGAAAAGCCTTTGTCCCCTACATAATGGCCGGGGATGGCGGATTAGAGTGTTTGACTGAGCGATTGGAAATGCTGGAGCAATTTGGTGCAACCGCAATTGAAGTGGGAGTCCCTTTTTCTGACCCTGTAGCGGATGGACCAACCATCCAACAGGCAGGGATTAGAGCCCTTGAAAGAGGGACCACGTTAAGGGGAATCATTACAGAACTAGCAAAAGCCCGGGAGATAATATCTGTTCCGATTATCCTCATGACCTACTTAAATCCTATTTATTCTTACGGAATAGATGGATTTGTACGAGATATTCGAAATGCTGGTGTGGATGGATGCATTATTCCGGATCTCCCGATTGAGGAAGAAGAAATGATTACGGCACAGCTTGCTAATGTACAGATAGAATTAATTCGCCTCGTAACGCTTACCACTCCACTGGAGAGAATTAAAACTATTGCAAGCAAAGGAAATGGGTTTTTATACACTGTGACGGTGAAAGGGATTACAGGCGCAAGGAATGAATATGAGGGTGATTTAAACCGATTTTTAAAGGAGGTTAAGGAGGTAAGCCCGATTCCTGTACTGGCTGGCTTCGGAATTTCCAATCAAAAACAAATAACAGAATTATCAACCGCGTGTGACGGGGTGATAGTTGGTAGTAAAATTATCGATTTATTCAAGGCTAATAATCTGAGCGAAATGGCAGATTTAATGTCCGTTTTTAAAAAAGAATCAAAGATGGTCTAGTGAAGAAATCCTTGGAATGGGACCAACTATGGGACAAGCTTTACAGGGGAGTGGAACGACCTTCTTGATAGCGGCGGTTATCTCCTATATAATATAATTATACTGATAATGAAACATCGTATGAAACTTCCAGTTGTGGAAGTTTCGTTTGTTTTTTATAGATTTTTTAAGGAGCGTAGGTTATATGAAGGAAATCACTATTGAAGAACTTTTAACTATAAAGAAACCGATAATCATCGATATACGCTCACCAATTGAGTTTAAGGATGGTGCTATTCCAGGAGCAATCAATGTTCCGTTATTTTCGGATGATGAACGGCAGGTTATTGGAACCATTTACAAACATGAAGGGCCGGCAGTGGCTAAATGGAAGGCAATGGAAATCGTTTCTCCAAAAATTCCTGTTCTCCTTCAGACGATAAAAAAATACGTTTCTAAAGAGACGGAGCTTATCATCCATTGTTGGCGGGGCGGTATGCGGAGCAAGGCAGTCGTGACCTTTTTAGAATTTGCCGGGATTTACTCTTGGCGTTTACTTGGCGGCTACAAGGCATACCGTCATTATATTCTTGAGCAGTTACCAACAATGCTTCCTAACAAAGCGATTGTATTACATGGGTTAACCGGTGTGGGAAAAACTGAAGTGTTAAAGTATTTGAAAGTAAAGGGATATCCAATCTTAGACCTTGAAGAAATGGCAGGCCATCGCGGTTCGATTTTCGGAACGATTGGGCTTGGTGAAGGTCATAACCAAAAAACGTTTGACTCGCTTTTATTTAAAGGACTTGTAGAAATTAAAGGTGCAGAATATTTTCTTGTTGAGGCAGAAAGCAAGCGGATTGGAAAGGCGGTCCAATCGGAGGAATTAATGGCTAAAAGAATGCATGGGATTAATATAAATCTGCACACGCCCATTGAACAAAGGGTTAAACTTCTTGTTTCAGAGTATGTTTTGCCATATAAGGAAGAGCCTTGGTATTTTGAAAAAATTTCTGATGGGATTGAAAAGGTGTTAAGACGTGTAAAGGATATTGAAATCAAAAAAATGCTGGAGCAAACATTAGCGGATCGAAATTATCCAGATATGATTAGGATATTACTCGAACATTATTACGACCCACGCTACGACCATGCTAGACAGGAGTATGAAGGAGAATTTTTTGAAATATTTGCGGAAGATCCAGTGGATGCAGCTGAAAAAATTGCAGCTAAACTTGATGAGTTATTACTCCAGCCTAATAGTATATTAAATAATCAATTTTAATCAAAAATAATATCCCATACCTGAAGCGCACGTTTTTTTAATGTGTGCCTTTTTGTTTTTCTTTTTTTCTAAGGGAATTCTCATTTACTTTTCATCGTGTCTTCCTTTTAAGGGGGTAAAATGATGAAAAGGAGGAATGCAACATGTTATGGGCTCGATTTATTATTGTTGGTTTCTTTTCGTTAACTGCACTTTCTCTTATTTCCTACCAATCTATTGAAATATTTCATGCGGTAATTAATTTTATTCAAGATAAACATCAGTTAAAATAAATGTAAAACTAATGTGAGCGTGAAAAAATGCCAAAACTATTAATTATAGAAGATGAGAAAAATTTAGCTAGGTTTATTGAACTTGAAATGAATTATGAGGGTTATGATACAACAGTTGCTTCCGACGGGCGAACTGGATTACAATTAGCATTTTCTGAAAAATGGGATGCGATTTTACTTGATTTAATGCTGCCCGAATTGAATGGAATGGAAGTATGTCGAAGAATAAGGCAAACAAATAAGACCATCCCAATTATGATGATTACAGCGCGTGATAGTGTACTAGACCGGGTATCTGGGCTTGATAGCGGGGCCGATGACTACATTGTTAAGCCCTTCGCAATTGAAGAATTATTGGCTAGACTAAGGTCGTTACTTAGAAGAGTGGAGGCTTTAGCCACAACAGAACTGACAATCATCACCTTTAAAGATCTCGTTGTTGAGCTTGAATCCTGTGTGGTGAAAAAGGGTGATAAAGTGATTGGTCTTACTAAACGAGAGTATGACCTGTTAGTTATTTTTATGAGCAATATTAATATCGTATTAACAAGAGAAGTGTTATTAAATAAGGTGTGGGGATACAGCACTGGCGTTGAAACAAATGTTGTTGATGTATATGTCCGCTACTTAAGAAATAAAATTGACGTGCAAAATGAAGCAAGCTATATTCAAACTGTACGTGGTACGGGATATGTAATGAGATGATTAAAAGAATAAATATTTATATTAATAGACTTTCATGGCAGACTAAATTGGTAATGAGCGGTTCATCTGCTATTTTTTTAACCTTTTTTTTATTTAGCTTTTTAGAATATCATACCGTTTCAAAATGGATGATGAATCGGGAAGAAATTGCGTTAAACAGAACCATAGCGGATATTTCCACCTTTTATAAGGAAAAGGCGGATCTGTTAACACGAAGGGATTTTGAAAATAGCGGAGGTTTTCTCCGGAAAATGAATGATAAAGACCAGCTTATACGGGTGTATGATCAAACCGGAGAAATCCTAGTTTCTGATAAAAATGGAGAATTCTCAGTATTAGAACCAACTCCTGTAAAAATACAAATGAATGAAAAAGTCTCAATTGAAGGTAATGAAGCACTTATTGCAAGATACCCAATAAAAGCTAATAACTTTACCGCAACGATTGAGATTGTCCGACAATTGTTTAATTATAATAAAATGATGGGCCACCTCTTTTGGGTAATGACCATTTTTGGCATAATAGCTATCCTTTTTAGTGCAATTAGCGGCTTTTTTCTTGCCAGACAGCTGTTAAAACCAGTAAGAGAATTAACGCGGGCAATGAAAAGGATTAAAGAAAATGGTTTTCAGGGAAGAATGGCAGTCTATAAACAAAAGGATGAATTCACAGATCTCACCAATGTTTTTAATGAAATGATGGATGAAATTGAAAAGTCTTTTTTGCAGCAAAAACAGTTTGTTGAAGATGCTTCCCATGAATTAAGGACACCAGTGTCCATTCTTGAAGGACATCTCTCACTTTTGAATCGTTGGGGCAAAAAGGATCCTGCCATTTTAGAAGAATCATTAGGTGCTTCCCTCCAAGAAATTACAAGGTTAAAAAAACTAATTATCACCTTGCTCGACTTAACAAGAGCTGAGAATCCAAGGATGATAAACATGGAAAAAGCAGATATCCATGCCATATTACTGCCACTTTTAAAAAATTTAGAAGTTGTTCATCCCGAATTCCATTTTAAAATGGAATTAGCACCGCAATTGCCAATGATAGCAATATCGGACCAACATTTAGAACAAGTTTTGATCATCCTGATAGACAATTCGATAAAATATGCCAGTGAAAATAAAACAATCTTGATTTCTGCCCAACAAATCGAAAACGGGATGATGATATCGGTAAAGGACAGTGGCATTGGTATAGGTGCTGAACATATAAAAAAGGTGTTTAATCGTTTTTACCGAATTGATAAAGCGAGAAGTCGTGACAGCGGCGGGACAGGTTTGGGGCTATCGATTGCCAAGCAGTTAATAAGAAAGCATAATGGAACCATTTCCATTGAAAGTAATAAAGGTGTTGGAACAATGGTTAAAGTTGTTCTGCCAATCGTATTTACAAAGGATAACGGCTAATTTTTTTATTACCACCCATTTAAGTACTAAAAAGGGTTTCTCAAAAGTTATTTTGGGAAATCCTTTTTTATTTTCACACGAAAAGGGTATACATTAATAAGAATATATTGATTTATGTTAATTTCAGGTTCATTTTATTATGAAATGATAATAGTAATAAAGATTGGTTTTAAGAAACGTATGGTTTAAGGGGGTTCAATGGATGAAAAGTCCAGAAACAGAAAAAAAAGCTTTCCTAGATAAATTTATTGGTCCCAATCTTGGCTATTTGATTGACCAATTTGAAAGGTATAAGGAGGACCCTTCAGCCGTAGATCAGGAGCTGAGGGTGCAATTTGAACAAATGGAAGAGTCGGACTTTTCCATTTATTCAAATACGGTTCCAACGGCCTCGGAACCTCAAGATAATCATCAAGAAAAAATATTAGCAGCAGTAAAACTTGCCGATAATATTCGAACCTACGGGCACTTGGCAGCAAACATTTATCCTTTAGGAAATCACGTACCAGATCGGTCACATCTTGAACTCGGGGAGTATGGACTTACAGAGGAGGATTTAAAAAGAATACCTGCTGAAATTCTTTATAGAAATAGTCCCATATCAAGGGGGACGGCTTTGGAAGCATTTCAGCATTTGAAGGAAGTTTACACTAAATCAATCGCGTATGAGTTTAATCATGTAAACAAGGTCGAGGAAAAGAATTGGTTAATTGAAAGAATCGAAGCAAGCAGTTTCCAAACCCCTATATCAAGGGATAAGAGGTTAAGTACCTTAAAACGGCTGTATGAAGTAGAAGAATTCGAACGGTTTCTGCATAAAACATTTGTTGGTCAAAAACGTTTTTCCATTGAAGGACTAGATGTCATGGTCCCAATTATTGATGAAATTATTTCTAAAGCTGTTCATGATGGTGCTCAATATCTAAACATCGGGATGGCCCACCGGGGTAGATTAAATGTCCTTGCCCATGTACTTGGAAAACCCTATGAAATGATTTTTGCCGAGTTTCAGCATGCACCGAACAAAGAACTTGTTCCCTCAGAGGGTTCGATTGGCATTAATTTTGGCTGGACAGGCGATGTTAAATACCATCTTGGCTTAAACAGACAAATCACGGCAGAAAATACTGTGAAGGCCAAAGTATCGCTTGCTAATAATCCTAGTCATCTAGAATATGTGGGTGCCGTGGTTGAAGGCTTCACAAGGGCTGCACAAGACGAAAAAGAAAAACAAGGATTTCCTGTTGAGAAGCAAAATTCTGCACTTGCGATATTGATCCATGGAGATGCAGCATTTCCTGGTGAAGGGATTGTTGCCGAAACATTAAATTTAAGCCGGCTAAAGGGATATCGAACAGGAGGTACTATTCATATTATTTCCAATAATACAATAGGGTTTACCACAGAATCTGAAGATTCCCGGTCGACACGTTATGCAAGTGATCTTGCAAAAGGCTTTGAAATTCCCATCATCCATGTAAATGCAGATGACCCGGATGCCTGTCTTTCTGCTGCCTATTTAGCGGCAGAATACCGTGCCGTTTTTCACAAGGATTTTCTTATTGACTTAGTGGGCTATCGAAGATTTGGCCATAATGAAATGGATGAGCCAATGACAACAAGTCCGCAAATGTATACCATTATTCATAAACACTCAACCGTTAAAGAAATTTATGCAGAAAGACTGAAGAACGAAGGAGTCGTCAATGAAAGTGAATTAATCGGTATCGAAAAGAATATCCATGATAAACTTGAAACCTCTTTTCGAAAAGCTTCAATGCTGCCAAAGGATTCGGAAATAAAGGTTCCTGAACCTCCTGTTTTTAACAAGGGAGAGGAATCAATTATCACAAATGTTCCTTTAGAAACCTTGCAAAAGATAAACAAAGAATTATTAAATTGGCCAAAAGATTTTAAGGTATTTACTAAACTGGAGAAAATTTTAAAGAGGCGATCTGAGGCATTAACTAAGATGGGAAAAGTTGATTGGGCTTTAGCTGAAACACTTGCATTTGCAACAATTTTAACTGATGGGACGCCGATTCGGTTATCAGGACAAGATTCAGAGCGGGGGACCTTTGCCCAACGTAATTTAGTGCTTCATGATAGCCAAACCGGAAAAACATTCACACCGCTTCATCTTGTTTCTGATGCAAAAGCATCATTTGCCGTGTACAATAGCCCGTTAACAGAAGCGGCGGTGCTTGGTTTTGAATATGGATATACGGTCTTTTCCCCAGAAACCTTGGTTATTTGGGAGGCGCAGTATGGTGATTTTGCAAATGCGGCACAAGTCATATTCGATCAGTTTATCGCAGCGGGCAGGGCGAAATGGGGACAAAAATCGGGCCTTGTCTTATTACTCCCACATGGTTATGAGGGACAGGGACCAGAGCACTCAAGTGGAAGACTGGAACGGTTCTTACAATCAGCTGCTGAGAAAAACTGGACGATAGTAAACCTCTCAAGTGCAGCACAATATTTTCATGTTTTAAGGCGTCAGGCCGCCATGCTTTCGAAGGAGGAAGTACGACCGCTTGTGATTATGTCACCTAAAAGTCTTTTAAGGAATCCAGATGTGTCTTCTGCAGGGACTGAATTGAGTGAAGGTGAATTTAGACCTGTTATGGAACAATTTCCATTAACAAGAGACAACGATAGGGTGGAGCGAATTGTCATTTGTTCAGGTAAAATAGCGATTGACATTGCGGATCAATTAAAAGAAGCGGATAGCTATGAATGGCTTCAAGTGTTAAGACTAGAAGAAATTTACCCCTTTCCAACGAATATCCTAAAGGGAATCTTTACAAGATATAAAAATGTGAAAAAGATTATCTGGGTTCAGGAAGAACCAAAAAATATGGGTGCGTGGAATTTTGTTGAACCGCGAATTAATGGTATCGCTCCTAATGGGATAAAAGTGGATTATGCGGGACGCCGCCGCCGTTCCAGTCCTGCTGAAGGTGAACCAAATGTTCATAAACTTGGACAATCAAAAATTCTAAGCAGCGCACTAACACGGGATGAAAATGGAGGTTCGAAAAATGGCTGACATAAAGGTACCAGAACTAGCTGAATCAATTTCTGAAGGTACGATTGCCAATTGGCTAAAGAATATCGGGGATTATGTTAATCAGGGAGATTATCTAGTCGAATTAGAAACCGATAAAGTGAATATTGAAATTATTTCAGACTTTTCTGGTAAAATCACAGAACAAAAATTTGCTGAGGGAGATACAGTACGGGTTGGCGAGACAATTGCCGTAGTGGATGAAAGTGAAGAAAATAAACCAGCAACGGTAAATGAACCGCAGGAAAAAGTTATATCCCAGAAACCAGTAGATGATGTTGGAAAATTAAATCCAGTAACTGAAAAATTAGAAAAACAGGAAGATGGCAATCAGAGACCAATCGCATCTCCTGCCGCCCGTAAGCTTGCTCGAGAAAAGGGTTTTAATCTTAATGATGTTCCGACGAATGACCCACTTGGTAGAATTCGCAAGCAGGATGTTTCTTCTTTTCAACCTGAAAGTATGAATAGTAATTCCATCTCAAAAGTCGAAAAAAGCAGTGAAAAGGTAAATAGCACTGAAGCTTCAAAGCCAATCATCTATGAGCGGATGTCAAGACGCCGGCAAACGATTGCCAAACGACTTGTCGAAGTTCAGCAAACGGCCGCCATGCTAACAACATTTAATGAAATTGATATGACCGCTGTCATGGATCTTCGAAAACGAAGGAAGGATAAGTTCTTTGATGAAAACGAGGTTCGTCTTGGATTTATGTCCTTTTTTACAAAAGCCGTCGTTGCAGCACTTAAGAAATTTCCGCATATAAATGCGGAAATTCAGGGTGATGAGCTGTTGATCAAAAAGTTTTATGATATTGGTATTGCCGTTGCAGCAGCAGAAGGACTTGTTGTTCCCGTGGTGAGAGATGCAGACCGCAAATCCTTTGCGGAAATCGAAATGGATATCATGGAGCTGGCTGAAAAAGCTAGAACTAACAAATTAGCCTTAAATGATCTACAGGGAGGCACGTTTACGATTACAAATGGGGGAGTGTTTGGATCGTTACTTTCCACACCGATTCTAAATGGCCCTCAAGTTGGTATCCTTGGAATGCATAAAATTCAGCTCAGACCGGTGGCGATTGATAAGGAAAGAATGGAAAACCGGCCAATGATGTATGTAGCTCTCTCTTATGATCACCGAATTGTCGATGGAAAGGGAGCCGTTAGCTTTCTTAGTAAAATAAAAGAATTACTTGAAGACCCGGAAAACCTGCTTCTTGAAGGTTAAATAAATATAATACAAAATAAAAAACCGCTGAGTCCCTTTTCAGCGGTTTTTACTTGGTTTCTTAGTGATATTAACGGTTTTTAAAAGGCCTTAAACCCCTTCGCTGAATTTCATCTTTTAAAATTTTTATCCATTCTTTTTCCTTTTCCTTACCAGACTTTAATGCATCCCGATACGAAACAACCAACTGCTCGTTACTCATAATTTTCAAATTGCGAATGCCTCCTTGGAAAATGGATTGAATATTCAGTTTCAATTATTGTAATGCTTTTTAACCGTTTTGTGAACCCTTATTCAAGAAATTGTTGAAAAGGTTCACAAACTTTTGATTGATTAGTGAAGGCTGTAAAACATTGAATATTCCAAAAAATATGATAACATATTTTTGAAGGCGTTTTTATTATATTTGTTTTGTTTACTTGTACTTAAGGGGGATGGAAAATGTCGGCTATTTTAAATGTAACGATTGGTAAGCTGCTTGAAGATAAAGCTAAATTGCACCCAGAGCATGAAGCTGTTGTTTATTCTGATCGGAAGTTAAGGTGGAGTTATCGTGAATTCGATGATATTTGCCGGAATGCTGCAAAGGGTTTTATGAAGCTTGGGATTGACAAAGGAGAGCAACTTGCTGCTTGGTCAACTAACACCCCCGAATGGCTGGTAACTCAATTCGCAACAGGCAAAATGGGAGCTGTTCTGGTTACGGTAAACACCAATTATCGAACAACTGAACTGGAGTATTTATTGAAACAATCTGATGCAACCACCATTCTTTTAATGGATGCTTGGAAGGACACTTCCTATATCGATATGATTTATGAAATTGCACCAGAATTAAAAGATTCTGAGCCAGGCAAGCTGATATGCAGCCAGCTGCCTTTTTTAAAAAATGTCATTGTCTTAGGGGATAAAAAATATCCGGGAACCTACTCATGGAATGACATAGTTAAGCTTGGTGAAACGGTCTCTGATGAGGAATTAAATAAAAGGATGGAGTCTTTAGAGCCGGATGATGTTATCAATATGCAATATACTTCAGGAACAACGGGGTTCCCAAAAGGGGTTATGCTTACCCATAACAATATCGTTAATAACGGCTTTAATATTGCCAACTGTATGAAGCTCGCAGTCCCCGATAAGCTATGTATTCCTGTGCCTTTTTTTCATTGCTTTGGCTGTGTACTGGGGACAATGGCTTGTGTTTCTGTAGGTGCAACAATGGTTCCCGTCCAGGAATTCAACCCGAAAAGAGTGCTTCAAACCGTCCAAGATGAAAAGTGTACAGGGCTTCATGGTGTTCCTACGATGTTTATAGCTGAATTAAATGATCCTGATTTTGAAAAGTATGATCTTTCATCGTTGCGAACCGGGATTATGGCCGGGTCTAACTGCCCGATTGAGGTAATGAAGGCGGTCATTGAAAAAATGGGAGCTGATGAAATAACGATTGCCTACGGTCAGACGGAATCTTCACCAGTAATCACGCAAACAAGAACCGATGACCCAATTGAATTACGTGTTGAGACAGTTGGTAAAGCACTGCCAAATGTAGAGGTGAAAATTGTTGAACCAGGAACTTTAAGAGAAGTTCCACACGGTGTCCAGGGAGAGCTCTGTACAAAAGGCTACCATGTGATGAAGGGATATTATAAAAACAGCGCAGCAACAAGTGAAGCCATTGATATGGAAGGATGGCTGCATACTGGTGATTTAGCGGTTATGGATGAAAACGGTTATTGTAAAATTACTGGACGCTTAAAAGATATGATTATCCGAGGCGGAGAAAATATTTATCCTCGCGAGATCGAAGAATTTTTATACTCTAATCCGAAGGTTCTTGATATCCAGGTGATTGGAATCCCTGATGAGGTCTATGGGGAAGAAATAATGGCTTGGATTATTTTAAAAGAAGGAGAAACGGCTGAAGCCAATGAGATGAAAGAATTTTGCAAAGGGAAGATTTCCAAACATAAAATTCCACGCTACATTGAGTTCACTGATGCGTACCCAATGACTGCTTCAGGAAAGATTCAAAAATTTCTTCTCAGAGAAAAAGCATTGGAATCGGTAAGAAGATAACATTTGATTCATACGAAGAAGATAACAGTTATTGTTGCACATCACTGGCCGAAATGATTATACTAGAAATTGGACAATGAACGAAAGGAACGGTGGCAGCAATGATTCATTTAACATGGCGTAACCATGATACACTCAAAAAAGTAAAATGTGTTCATACGGACGCAAAAAAATTTCTTGTTAATAATGCCTTAACGACAGGGAAAGTCTATGATGTAAAAAATGAAACCGAAGAATTTTATTACATTATTGACAATACCGGAAAAGTAGGCGGTTTTTATAAGGAATATTTCCAAAATGCATAAGTGAAAACTGCAGATATGATGAAAATGCCTGGCTTAACGCCAGGCATTTTACTTTTGAATGAATTTAACTATTATCTTGCATCTGGAAACACTCTGCGGATGGTATCGGTAAACTGATTAAAAAATCCAGAAATCGGTCTACCGTTGCGAATATCTCCTGAATAGGTATTCATTCGGTCATAAAAATCTGGGTTAACGGATACATATACATGGTCGATATCGGAGTCGACTGATTTCACTGCTCGTGAAATTTTATTCTCGATATCTGTTGTTAGTTCGTTTCGAGATGAACGATCCAACTTAGCTGCTACATAAGCATTATTATCGGTTACGATAACATTCGCATGGTCGACTTCAGATAATTTGGCGACTTTATCTGCGGCTTTGTCAGCCACTCTCATTTTTGACTGGTTGTTTCCCACATTATTCCGATTATCATTACCAACATTTGTAAGGTCGGTACGATTTCCATTTCGATCAATATTTAAATCGCTATTGTTAGTACCTGTGATTGCAGGACCGCCATTATTTGGGGTATTATAATTTACCCTAGTTGGTTCTGTTGCATTTCGGTTGCGGGTTGCGACATTATCATTTACGTTATTCCGTGCGCAGCCAGTTAAATAAAGACTAAATATCAGGGTTGCAATGACAAATAAACTTTTTTTCATGATGTTAGAACACTCCTTTGTCTATGTTGTACAAGAGTAGTATTCCTTTTTAAACAAAACCTATTCTAGACTTTGGATTTTATCCAACAGAACAAAAGAAGCATCCCTGGGATGCTTCTTACTATCAACTCTTATTTTTGGTTTAGAGGGACTCCAGTTGTTTTTTTACTTTTATATAGGCTGTGGCTAATCATTGTTTGGATGATTAAGAACAATCCGCCCACGACCCAATAAAGGGGCAGTGCAGCTGGTGATTTAAAAGAAAACATCACAATCATAAGTGGGGACATCAAGCCCATGAATTTCATTTGTTGCTGCTGGGCAGTGGGCATATTAGTTTGTGAAACCTTAAATTGGAAATAGTAAATAACTCCAGCAAGTGCCGTTATAACATAATCAGGGTGGCCGAGGCTAAACCATAAGAATTTATGGTGGGCAATCTCTTGTGACCCGCGAATAGCATAATAAAAGGCAGTAAGAATAGGCATTTGAATCAGCAGTGGTAAACAGCCCATATTTAATGGGTTGACACCATGCTTTTTATATAGACCCATCATTTCTGCTTGAAGCTCTTGTTTCTTTTTTGGATCCTTTTCGGTTTTCATTTTCTTCTGAATAACATCCATTTCAGGCTTTAATACATCCATCTTTTCCTTCATAACCATTTGGTTTTTATATTGTTTAAGCATCAATGGCATTAAGGCAAGTCTGATAATTAATGTAACAAGGATAATAGCCAGCCCATAGCTGCCATTAAATAATTCAGCAACAGCTTGAATAAATATCCATAAAGGATGAACAAGATAATGCTGAAAAAAGTTTCCGTTTGTGCTGCTTGGATCCTGTGCGGAACATGCAGACAGCAATAAGGTTGTTAATGCTAAAAGGGTGATTAGTGTAATTGAAGAACGTTTAGTTTTCATATTTCCTCCTAAAATGTGTTAATAAATATTAGGCAAAACGGAAGGAAACAGGTTCTTCTGGATCATCCTGAGAACATTCTTTTCTACGAATATATTTAACAATTCTTTTCAGAATAAAGCTCACGATTAATAAACTTTTTTTTCTGTAAAAAAGCAATGGGTGAATAATTTTTGTGTCGGCAGGATTGGCTAATGAACCCAAAAATGAGTATTCAACACTCCATGCCCATAAAAACTTTAATGTAATTCCTAAGTAAATACTGATGTAAAGGGCAGTTAATGCATTTATATCCGAATTATCTACGAGTAGTTGAAACAAAAATTATCACCTCACTTAAATACCAATGATATGAGTATATAGGAGATATAGTAAAGAATCAATTTAATCGATGGTAATATACCAGAATATGAAGACTTTGCTAAAAATAAAAAAGCGGTTAATCCGCTTTTTTGGATAAGTCTGTTTTCCAGTGGGCTGTCAGCATTTTATGGGCGAATTCCACGTTTTCTTCAGTGGGCGAATCAACATGGTTTAACTGGTATTCATGTCCAAGTGCTACCCACTTATAGACACCGAGTTTATGATAGGGGAGGATTTCAATTTTTTGGACATTTTCAAGTGTTCCAATAAACTCTCCAAGATTTTGAAGATCTTCCGTCTCGTCTGTAACTGTAGGGACAAGAACATGGCGTACCCAAACAGGAATTTCATGGTCTGATAAAAATTTGGCAAACTCAAGAATATGATCATTCGCCATTCCTGTCAGCTGAATGTGCTTTTTCCGATTGATATGTTTTAAATCAAGTAAAATAAGGTCAGTATACTTCAAAAGCTCTTCAAGCTGCTCTATAAAATGTTTTGCATGAGAGAAACACCCACCCGAAGAATCAATTGCTGTATGAATGCCTTTCTTTTTACATTCCTTGAATAATGCTGTTAGGAATGGAATTTGCAGCAGGGGTTCACCGCCACTAACTGTAATACCCCCGCCTGAAGATTGAAGGAATGGAAGGTAGGACATTAGATCATCCATGATTTCGGAAACGGTCATTTCTTTCCCGCTGCCGATTTCCCAAGTATCAGCATTATGGCAAAACTGACAGCGCAGCAAACACCCTTGCGTAAAAATGACATAACGTATTCCAGGTCCGTCGACAGTTCCTAATGTTTCAATGGAATGAATATTTCCGTTCATGGTAATGATCCCCTTTCATATGGGCAGAGGCTGGACCTAAAGGTCAGCCTCCGTTATTCCTAGTTACATAGATTCATGGAAAGTGCGGTTAATAACATCAAGCTGTTGTTCTTTCGTTAATTTAATAAAGTTAACGGCATATCCTGAAACACGAATCGTTAATTGTGGATACAGTTCTGGATGTTCCATTGCATCGATTAACGTTTCTCTATTAAAGACGTTTACATTAAGGTGATGGCCAGATTTGATTGTATAACCATCCAAGATGGACACTAAGTTACGAACTTGGCTTTCTTCTTCTTTTCCCAATGCTTTAGGTACTATCGAGAAGGTATTTGAAATACCATCCATTGCATAACTATATGGTAGCTTAGCAACAGAGGATAGGGAAGCTAATGTTCCTTTCGTATCACGGCCATGCATTGGGTTTGCACCCGGTGCAAAGGGTTCGCCTAGACGACGTCCATCGGGTGTATTACCTGTTTTCTTACCATAAACAACGTTTGATGTAATCGTCAAGACTGACAATGTATGCACAGAATTGCGATAGGTTTGGTGTTTCCGTAATTTTTTCATAAATGTTTTTACGATTTCAACTGCAATGCTGTCAACACGATCATCGTTGTTTCCATATTTAGGAAAGTCTCCATTTGTTTCAAAATCAACAGCAATCCCTTTTTCGTCACGGATTACTTTTACTTCACCGTATTTAATTGCACTCAGTGAGTCTGCAACAACACTCAAACCAGCAATTCCTGTTGCCATTGTACGAAGGATTTCCGTGTCATGTAAGGCCATCTCAACTCTTTCATAGCTATATTTATCATGCATATAGTGAATGACATTTAAGGTATTAATGTAAAGTCCCGCAAGCCATTCCATCACTTGATCAAATTTCTGCATTACTTCTTCGTAATTCAACACGTCCGCCGTGATTGGCTGAAATTGTGGGCCAACTTGGATTTTTAACTTTTCATCCATACCACCGTTAATGGAGTATAGAAGAGCTTTCGCTAAGTTCGCGCGAGCTCCGAAGAATTGCATTTGCTTTCCGATCTCCATGGCGGAAACGCAGCAGGCAATGCCGTAGTCATCCCCATATTCTGGGCGCATAATATCGTCATTTTCATATTGGATTGAGCTAGTTTTAATCGACATATTCGCACAATATTTTTTAAAGCTTTCAGGAAGCTGCGGTGACCAAAGTACTGTTAGGTTTGGCTCTGGTGCAGGTCCTAAATTATCTAATGTATGAAGGAAACGGAAAGAGCTCTTTGTTACAAGTGAGCGTCCGTCCAAAGACATACCGCCAATTGATTCTGTTACCCAGGTAGGGTCGCCGCTAAATAATTCGTTATAATCAGGTGTGCGGGCAAATTTTACAAGACGAAGCTTCATAATAAAATGGTCAACAATCTCTTGTGCTGCTTCTTCTGTTAGTATTCCGTTTTGCAAATCTCTTTCAATATATATATCTAAGAAGGATGACACGCGCCCTAAGCTCATTGCAGCACCATTTTGTTCTTTAATGGCTGCTAAATAACCGAAATATACCCATTGGAATGCCTCAACAGCATTTTTTGCGGGCTGGCTGATGTCAAATCCATAGCTATTTGCCATTTCCTTAAGTTCTTTCAATGCGCGGATTTGCTCAGCAATTTCCTCGCGTAGACGCATGTTTTCTTCTGTCATAACCTTACTTGTGTTTTTGTGATCCTTTAGCTTTTCTTGAATGAGGAAATTAACACCATATAATGCGACACGGCGATAATCTCCGATAATCCGTCCACGGCCATATGCATCAGGAAGGCCTGTAATAATCGCTGCTTTACGTGCAAGCACCATTTCATCTGTATAGGCATCGAAAACACCTTGGTTATGGGTTTTACGAAACTCCGTAAAGATTTTTTCAATTTCTGAATTTAATTGATAACCGTACGCTTCACAAGCTGCTTTAGCCATCCGAATCCCGCCGTACGGCTGCAGGGAGCGATTAAATGGTTTATCCGTTTGAACACCCACTACTTTTTCAAGGTCTTCATTAAGAAAACCAGGACCGTGTGAAGTAATAGTAGATACTGTTTCAGTGTCCATATCAAGTACGCCGCCATTTTCACGTTCCTGCTTTGTAAGCTCCATCACTTGCTCCCAAAGTTTGTTGGTTGCGTCTGTTGCATCAACTAAGAATGAGTCGTCTCCTTCAAAAGGCGTGAAATTTTTCAAAATAAAGTCACGAACATTCACTTCTTTTGCCCATGTACCTTTTATAAATCCTTGCCATTGTTCCATTATTTTTCACCTCTTAAGTTTTTGAAAAAATATATAACAGATTTGCTATTTCTATCTTAATATCAGTATAACAGGACAGATGTGAAAAGTGTCACATGAAAAAAGGGTAATTGTTAAGATATTGTGAAGTGCTGCTATCAAAGGGTTTTTTTGCCTTGAATTTGAATATTTTATGAACGATAATATCTGATTTTATAATCTGTATTATAAAAAGGAGAAAAATATAGAAAACTGTTATATAAGACAAAGGCAATAATATCAACGTTTCAATAGTGGAAATTTATGAAACAGACCCCCTTAATGCAAGGAAAAGAACAGGAAGAAGTTCTCCTGCTCTTAATCAACAACAATATAAGCAATCATTGGACCATTATGTGCGCGATCTCCATGAACCTCGCAAATGAGACGGTAGGTACCTTCTTTATTGAAATGCAGTGGAACAACCGTTTCTTCCCCTTTTTTTACAATCCCTTTAATCTTTGTTCCTTCAATATAGAAAGGATGCTCCTCACCGTTGATTCCGCTAATAAACAGCCTTACTTTTTCCCCTTTTTCTAAAGAGATGGTACCAGGGTCCCAGCGATAAGCTTCAATTTCCTTGCCATTTTTCATTTTTGTCTTGAATTCCGCTGTAACCATGTGGATTTCGCGGATTTTTTCCTTTGAAAGTTGATTAAAGACAGCTGTGTCTCCTGCTTTTAACATAAACCAGGCTGATATCGATGCAAGCACGACACCTACCGCTAAAAAGAAAAGCAGTGTCTCCTTTTTTATTACTAAAAATTTCATAAGCGCCTCCCTTAATTTGTCCTATTTAATACTTATGCAGGGCAGGCTACTAAACTTGTCTCTTTTTTAAACTTTTACACCATTGTTTTTAAATATACGGCTGCAATTAAACGCTGAGCTATGATTGTACATTAAATAAAATGTCTACAATAATAATAAATACACTTAAATTAGAGGAATATTTCTTTGTTTTTCCTATAGAAAAGTTTATAGTAAAATCAGGAATAAAAATAGGTGGTTATTTTGTTGGGGATTAGAAAAGAAAAAATATTAAAAGTTGTTAAGTTTATTTTCCCGCTGTTACTTTTGATTTTTGCTATTGTAGAAATGAAAAAATTCACAAGAGATTTTAATGGTCAGTTATTAAGAAACGAACTTAATCAGCTGAATGCCGGGACATTAGTATTGATTTTAGCTATTACCTTTGCGGCTGTTTTACCCATGTTGATGTACGATGTGATACTAGTCCGGATCTTAAAGTTAAAGGTTCCTAAAAGGGAATTATTGGAGCAATCATTCATAGCCAATTCCTTTTCGAACTTAATCGGCTTTGGTGGATTAATAGGGGCCATGTTAAGGACTTATTTCTTTCACAAGCTTGAACAGGATAAGCGAAAACTTTTAGGGATAATTGCTACAGTGTCCCTTTTTTACTTAACGGGGATTTCTGTGCTATCGTGGATTGTAACCATTAGATATCGTCACTTTCCCCTGTTTATCGATACAAAATGGCTCTATTTTGCCGTTTTAGGTTTAGGTTTATACTTACCTGTTTTCCTATTCATACATATAATAAAGTCGAAAAAGAGTAACCATACGTTGATAACCGCCAAAGTAGCGGCAAAACTAGTCTTAGTTTCCATAGTTGAGTGGCTTGCTGTGTTTATCGCTATTTGGATATTAAGCAGATTATTGGGAATTCCTATTTCTTTTGAAAATTTATTCCCTGTTTATATTGTTGCCGCCTGTGCCGGTATTATAAGTATGATCCCAGGTGGGCTGGGTTCTTTTGATTTGGTATTTATCTGGGGGATGCAGGATTTACAAGTACCTGAAGAGAAGGTCCTCGTTCTGCTATTATTTTACCGGATTGGCTATTACTTCGTTCCATTTATTATCAGCCTAGTTTTCTTTGTTAAGCTCTATTGGGAAAAATGGAACCAATCATGGAATTACCTGCCGAAAGCGATTATTCAAGGATTAAGTCATATCATCTTAACGATACTTGTTTTCTTATCCGGTTTAATCCTGCTTTTATCGGCAAGTGTGCCGGGTATTATGTCCAGGCTAAAGATAGCTCAAGAGCTTTTATCATTTCCAATTATTAACGTTTCCCATCAATTATCTGTAGCGGCTGGATTTTTGCTGCTAGGTTTATCACGCGGTATCGAATATAATGTGAAAAGGGCATATGAGTTGTCGATGTTTGCCCTGATTCTCGCAGCACTATTCTCCATTTTTAAAGGGATTGATTATGAAGAAGCGATTTTTTTAATTATCGTAGCGCTGTTACTTAGGGTATCAAAAGGTCAATTTTATCGGGAAAGTTACGTGCTGACATGGGGAAAAACGATTTTTGACTTTACTGTCATTCTTATTATTACTTCTATGTATCTAATAATAGGGTATATTAATTTACCCATCTCTAAATTTACAATCCCGCCAAAACTTCTACCTTATGTGATTGTCGATTATCGGGATTTGTTTACGAGTGCAATTATAGGACTTGTTATAGCATTATTGATTCTTTTAACGGGATACTTAATCAGTTTGCCTAAAAAGTGGAAGTTGGAAAAATCCCTTGGCCAGGAAAAAGAAATTATTAATCATTTAACGAAGTATCAGGGAAAGGTGTTGTCCCATTTAATCCTTTTACATGATAAATTCATTTTTTGGAACAGCACTAAAAATGTTTTAATACCTTTTCAACAATATGCAGACAAATTAGTTATTCTTGGAGACCCGATAGGTGAAAAAAGTGAATTATCCAATGCGATTGAAGAATTTCAGGATATCGCCGACCTATACGGTTTTACTCCCGTTTTTTATCAGGCTAGTGATGATATGCTGCCCTACCTTCACGGACATGGCTTTGCCTTTTTTAAATTAGGCGAGGAGGCCTTTGTCAACTTAAAAACTTTCTCCTTATCAGGATCCAAAATGAAGGGGCTGCGGTCATTAAGAAATAAATTTGTGCGGGAAAACTATTCGTTTGAATTAGTAAAACCCCCTTTTTCAAAAGACCTATTGGCTGAATTAGAAGAGATTTCAAACGAATGGCTTCAGGGAAGAACCGAAAAGGGTTTCTCACTAGGTTTCTTTGATGAAGATTATTTAAATAAAGCGCCAATTGCGATTGTGAAAGATGAAAATAAACAAACGCTTGGCTTTATGAGCATCATGTATGTTTATGATGATTTTCAAACCATTTCTGTTGATTTAATGAGATTTAAACCTGAAGTCCAGTCAGGCGTGGTTGATTTCCTTTTTCTTTGTTTATTTGATTGGGCAAAAAAGCAGGGTTATGAACGCTTTAATATGGGAATGGCACCTCTAGCTAATGTGGGATTATCGAAATTTTCCTTTTTAAGTGAGAAAATTGCCGCGCAAATTTTTCTGCACGGACACTTTATTTATCACTTCCAGGGTTTGCGGAAATTCAAAGAAAAATATACAAATAGTTGGGAGCCTAAATATTTGGCTTATCGAAGAAGATCTTCATTACCATTTATAATGGCACAGATTACCTTATTGATATCGAAAAAAAGGGCATAAAATGGTTGAACCGGCAGGGTATACCTGTCGGTTTTTTTACCAATTTTACAAAAACTATTTATCTATTCATGGTGATTCTGTTAAAATCAAATAGAAATAAATGTAAGGGTTAAGGTGTCATCCAATGAAAAAATTGTTTTCTTTCTTCATCATTATATTATTGATATTTTCCAGTCAATTAAACGCAATTGCTGCAAAAAATCAGCACCTAGCTTTAAAAAGCAAGGGAGCCGTTCTATTAGATTCTGAAACTGGTGCTGTTCTCTATGCGAAGAATGCTGATAAAAGACTGTACCCTGCAAGTCTTACCAAAATTGCAACCGCTATCTATGCGATTGAGAAAGGAAATTTAGATAGCATAGTGACGGTTAGTAAAAATGCCGTGGAACAAGACGGTACAAGGGTATATTTAATTGAAGGCGAACAAATTACATTGAAGAAGCTTATTCAAGGGATGCTTATCAACTCAGGTAATGATGCAGCCGTTGCCATCGCCGAGCATATTGACGGCAGCGTTGAGCGTTTTGCCGCCAATTTGAATAGGTATTTAAAAACGACGGTTGGTGTAAATAATACGAATTTTTCTAATCCTAATGGACTGTTTGCTAAAAACCATTATACGACCGCAATGGATTTAGCAATAATAACAAATTACGCCATCAAGAACCCCGTTTTTACTGAGATATTTGGAACAAAAGTACTTAAATGGGAAGGGAAGTCCTGGAAAACCACGCTCCTCACCCACCACCGCATGCTTAAAGGGGAGTTACCCTATAAAGGTATAACTGGAGGGAAAACAGGCTTTACGACTGAAGCAAAACAAACACTGGCAACGACTGCTGACAACGGGAAGCTTAAGTTGACAGCTATTGTCCTAAATTCTGACCAAAAGAAAGATAAATATGACGACACAGCCATTTTATTTGATTATGGTTTTAAAACGTTTCACCATGTGACGCTAAAGCAGGGTGAAATTTTTAAAATGGATACTAAAGAATATTATCCTGAAAATGACACAGTCATCACAGAAAATGTAAATGGCTGTATTAAAAGGTTAAATAACGGAGGGGCACTATCGATAGAAAATAATAATGGTCAAGTGATCCAGCTAGTATCGCTTAAATATAAGGAGCCTATGCCCAAGAAGGTACCGAAAAAGATTGAGAAGCCAACAGAAAATAAACAGCAGCTTTACGGAGCTAATGCTTTATATGGGATTATCTTCATTGCAGCCGCAGGGGTCTTGATCGGTGTTCGAAAGAAATTTACTCGAGGATACTAACTGTTTACTTAATAAGCCATGGAAAGGATGATTCCTTTTCATGGCTTATTTTTGTGTTACATTTGTTGCAAATAGCATAAGGGCTGAGAGCAAAACCATAGAAATAACCAAGAGCCAAGCCAAATTCATATTTCCAGATTCCATGGCGACATAAATGGCTGTAGGAGCTGTTTGTGTCTTCCCGGGGATGTTACCAGCGAACATGAATGTGGCACCAAATTCACCTAGTGCTCTTGCGAAGCTTAGGACTAATCCGGTAATAATGGACTTTGTTGATAATGGCAGGGTAACAAGGAAAAATACATTCCATTCGTTAGCCCCATCAACCCTGGCTGCCTCTTCAATCCCTTTATCGACGGACTGAAAACCAATTTTTACCGTTTGATACATTAGCGGAAATGCGACAATGGTCGAAGCAATCACTGCGGCCAAGGGAGTAAAAATAACAGAACGTGCAAACAGTTCTTCAATCAATATCCCAACAGGGCTATTCCTGCCGAAAAAGAAAATCAATAAAAATCCAATCACCGTTGGCGGCAAAACTATCGGAAGCATCAGAAAGGTTTCGACTAATATTTTCCCCTTGAAATGCCTATCTGATAAGATCCGCCCAAATAATATCCCGATAACAAACACGAGGGTGACTGAAATAGACGCTACTTTTAGCGATAATAAGATGGGGGTCCAGAATTCATTCTGCATTATGTACATCAATCCAATACTTTAAACCTATATTTTTGAAAAATTGTTCTTGCCTTTTAACTTTGTAAATAATCATAAATTAGGAAGCCTGCTAATTTGGCATATAATCATTCATAAATCATTATAGCTAAAGGAACTCAATCATTAAAGGCAGAAATCCAAAAAAACTGCCATTCGGCAGTTTTTTTAGGAATACTTACGCTTGATCAAAATTAATAGGGCGTGAATCAAATGAAGCGGGAGAGTCGATTTGATCTTTGTCATCAACAAAACTTCGTGTTCCCACGAAATCACTTTTATCCCCAAAGTTTTGCCCGTATCCTTGGTTCTTTTTATCGGAATTATGCCATTCTGCTAAAAGATTTTGACCAATATTTACGGCTGAGGCATTTTCGAAGGAATTAATTTTAATCATGAAGATATTAATATTTATATATGGAGCCGGAGCTGGCATGGTCATCTCCTCCTTAACCTTGCTTTTAAATATATGCCATTTCTGAACGATTATGAAGGAAGAGTAATATATGGATTAAATGATGAAGACATTTCGTATCATGGTAGAAGGGGAGAAATCGCGTTACTTTTATTTTTTAAAAAGGAACAAAAGGGGGTGTATTGATGGATATGGAAAAATTAAAACAATGGATGGATGTTGCCAAGAATATGCATGGGGGCGAATTCTGGAATAATATTTTTGACCAGGAATTCACCAAGCAATTTATGAATGAACAACAGTTTAAATCACCCGAAACAAACAGTGAAAGGCAGCCGGTACAGGAAGACAAAAATTCACGGCCATTTCCCGTAATCGATGTATTAGAGGGTGAGAAGGAAGTGATTATCATCATCGAACTTCCGGGGGTAATGAAAGAGAATATTGAATTAGGGCTTAATGGCAATATTCTAACCATTAAAGGTAAGGCGCTGCCAATCCATCCACAATTAAATACAACCTATTCTGAACGATTTTATGGCGAATTTCAGAGACAGATTACATTATCTGATACCGTCAGTCCCAATCAGTTGAGTGCTAAATTTTGGAACGGGTTATTATTTGTAAGTTATCAACGTATAGTCGAAAAGGGCGAAATCATTCCAATTGACTAGTAAACCAGTTTTGTTTTTAAAAGTGGACATGTTAAGCTGTTTTTCCCATATAAATGAAAATAAGGTGCAGAATAAGGGAGCGTTTGTGAGCATGTCATTAAAAAATTATTTCCTTATCTTCAGCAAAAATGACGATAAAAAGGAATTAAAGGAAAAATTGCTGTCCCTAGAAATGAATTTGAAAGAGTTGAAGAAAACCTTACAAACCCTCCAGGAACAAACATCACCCGACAAGGCTGCCAAACATAGGGATCCCCCAATTATTATTGAAAAAATTAATATAGAAAAAATCATTTTGGACAAATACGAGCTAAATAACAATTTTGGTCAGCTTGGAATTAAAGAATTAAAAGGGAAATTAAATATAGGGGCCACTTATGGGAGTGAATATTCACCAAATTTGGAGGACGAAGAATCAGCAGAGGAAAAAGAAAAGGATAAAAAAGTAAAGATGTCCGCAGCGCAAATGGGTCCTAAGGTAAATATTAAGACAAAACAGGAGGATTAAAAAAGACTAAAGTTAAATCCTTTAGTCTCCTGAGAAATAATTATTGGAGCCTGCTTTCTACCTGTTGGCATACTTCTTCGGCAGACAGGCCGTTTGCGTCGATAACGGAACCCTTTGTATAGGTATCCTGCATTCCCATTACGTTTGAATCCAGGCCTGTGACCACACAGCAATCACAATTTTCGGCATCGGACTCCTGCTTTAGTTCCACTACATCATATCCCTTTTCTCGTAATGCTTGTTGAACATTTCCTAGTGATTGTTCTACTCCAACTTTTGCCATACAAAACACCTCCTCCTCTAGATTATATTGCCTAACTTTACCGTAAATATTCGGAATAAGCAGCTATAATCTTCCAAAAGCTAATAGGGGAGGTGTGCAATATGGGAAAACGGAAAAAGGATCCATCAACCATTGGGCTTAATTCCTCACAGGTGGAAGGCCAAGGAACAACAACAACAGAAACAGGCACAAGAGCAGCATCATCATCGAGAAAAAAACAAAAACAAAGCTAAAAGAAGGGCACCCTGTTTACAAACATGGGTGCCCTTATTGATCTTATTTTTGTCCTTCAGCACTTTCAAGGTACTCATCATAGGTCATTTGCTTATCAATTAATCCATCAGTAGTTAATTCGAAAATACGATTAGCAATGGTTTGAATGAATTGATGGTCATGGGAAGCAAACAGCAATGAACCCTTAAAGTTAATGAGCCCATTATTAAGAGCAGTAATGGATTCTAAGTCTAGATGGTTAGTGGGCTCATCAAGAAGCAGCACGTTTGCGCCATTTAGCATCATTTTCGAGAGCATGCAGCGAACTTTTTCGCCACCGGAAAGAACACTTGCATTCTTTAATACTTCTTCACCAGAGAATAGCATTCTTCCCAAAAAGCCACGTAAAAAGCTTTCGCTGTCATCCTTTGGTGAGAACTGACGGAGCCAATCGACAAGGTTTAATTCACTGTTTTCAAAATACTCGGAGTTATCCTTAGGGAAATAAGCCTGTGTTGTGGTAATTCCCCATTTAAAGGTACCGCTATCCGCTTCCATTTCGCCCATAAGTATTTTAAATAGAGTGGTCTTAGCAACTTCGTTCGTTCCGACAAGAGCAATTTTATCACCTTTATTCACGATGAAGTTAATATTATCAAGGACCTTAACACCATCAATGGTTTTCGATAAACCTTCTACTCTTAACAAATCATTGCCGATTTCACGGTCTGGTGTAAAACCGACAAATGGATAACGACGAGAGGACGGTCTAATATCATCAAGTGTAATTTTGTCTAATAACTTCTTCCGAGAAGTTGCTTGCTTTGATTTTGAAGCATTTGCACTAAACCTAGCAATAAAGGCTTGTAGTTCCTTTATTTTTTCTTCTTTCTTTTTGTTGGCGTCAGAAGATAATCTGCTAGCTAACTGGCTTGATTCATACCAGAAATCATAGTTGCCAACATAGACCTGGATTTTTCCGAAATCTAAATCAGCGATATGAGTACAAACTTTATTTAGAAAATGACGATCATGGGAGACAACAATGACAGTATTTTCAAAATTAATGAGGAAATCCTCCAGCCACTGAATCGCTTTAATGTCCAAGTGGTTTGTCGGCTCATCTAGAAGTAAAACATCGGGTCTGCCGAACAATGCTTGTGCCAGCAGGACTTTCACTTTTTCAGAACCTGTTAATTCTGCCATCTTTTTTTCATGAAGATCTTCGCCAATTCCAAGACCCTTTAAAAGAATAGCTGCTTCTGATTCGGCTTCCCAGCCGTTTAAGTCCGCAAATTCACCCTCGAGCTCTGCAGCTTTCATGCCATCTTCATCCGTGAAGTTTTCCTTCATGTAGATCGCGTCTTTTTCCTGCATGACTGAAAATAGTCTCGTATGGCCCATAATGACAGTTTTCAATACTTCGTTTTCTTCATATTCAAAATGGTTTTGCTTTAACACAGCCATTCGCTCATTTGGACCAAGATGTACAGTACCCGTTTGTGCCTCAATTTCACCGGATAGAATCTTTAAAAATGTTGACTTCCCAGCCCCGTTTGCCCCGATTAGACCATAGCAGTTACCGGGTGTGAATTTAATGTTTACGTCTTCAAATAATTTCCGTTCACCGTATCTTAAACCTACGTTACTTACAGTAATCATAATTAATATCCTCCAAAACAAAATATCTTCTAATTATACCATTAATATAGGGTGATAGCGAATCCTTTACGTTTAAGCCGTTTAATTAAGAAAAATTTTCTAAAAAATTTTCTTCGTTTTCACACTTTATTCATATTTTTATTGTAGAATTGGTTTATGAAGCAAGTTAAAGAGGGTGAGAAGTATGACGAAAAAACAGCTTACTGAACTCGTTAACAAATTAAAAAAGGCAGGAATAAAAGCGAGTTTAACAAAACCGAAATCCAATTACCTTTTATCTTTGCAGCAAATTAAAAAATATCCTTCATCTGTGAATTAAATAGAAAAGCGTAAGCTTCCTTTGCACGGCGTATGGACTGGAGCGCTTCGACTGAGATAAAGGAAACACGGAGAGCGGAGCGCATCCGTGCTTGACTTATCGTAGGGAAAAGAGCGAAGTCCACTAGCCGCTGGGCGCTGGAGCTAGACAACCTTAGAAGTTCGAAGATATAAATGGTATTACTACAGAAAATAGGTAACAAAAAGCGATTAATCCTAGGGACTAACCGCTTTTTTTATTATTCAATTTTATCCATGATTTTAGCGTAAACCTCTTGTTTATCAAAGTCTTTCCCCATTGGAAACTTCGCGATGAATTTGTTGTTTTGATCAACCAAATAAGTAAAGGTTGAATGAACAAATTGCCCATTTCCAGGGTCTTTGAATTGAAATTGCATCGCATCTGCAACCTGTTTAATTTTTCTTTGATCATTTTTAATATTTTGCTTTGCGCCGGTTAAGAACACCCAATGATTGTCATTCTTTATTCCGGACCCTTGCATATACCCTTGTAAAATCTCTGGTGTGTCACGATAGGGATCGATGGTAATTGTAACAAATTCAATCTCCTTACCGAAAACTCCACGTTTTACTAAATCTTTTTTCAAGTCGACCATCTTTTGTGTTGTTGTTGGACAGATGTCGGGACAATGTGTATAGATAAATTCAATTAGCTTTAATTTGGTTTGATCCTTACCAAAATTATAGGTATCACCATTCTGATTAATCAAAGAAACGTCTGCAGGTATTTTTGCATTTGCATCACGAACAAGAAAATAAGAAATTCCTGCTGCAATCCCTAGGAACACGGCAAGACTGCAAATTAAATAAATCCTCTTCATAAGTGTTATCCCTCCTACCATAAAGATAAAGAAGTTTTATGGAAAAAGATATGGATATATTGTGAACAAAAGTTAATGCGTCAGGATGGTTTTTCCTTTATACTATACTATTAATCGATGAACTAATGGATAAAAAGCAGCAGGATGCGAAATCTTGGAAGATGGGTGTTTTACATGATAAAAAAGGTGTGGAAATTTTCTTTTCAAATGTTGATAATTATCGTAATTTATCAATTAGGTAATCAAATAGCGCAATTCTTCCAGTTAAAAGTACCTGGGAATGTGATTGGAATAGTGATCCTTTTCGTATTGCTATGGATGGGCGTCATTAAAACGGAACAAATTGAAATGGCGGCAGGGTGGCTGTTAAAACATCTTGGCTTCTTTTTTATTCCGATATCGGTTGGTCTTATGACACTAGGTGATATCTTGGTGAACAAAGGATTGTATATCCTATTTATCCTCATGGTCAGCGCTTTTATTGGTCTTTTAGCAGCAGGGAAAGCTACTCAATCCGTTATTATGAAAAAAGAAAAGGCAGAAGTAAACTATCATGATCACGCTTTATAGTGTTCTATTAACCGTCTCTGTCTATATATTCGTCTGTTTTTTAGGGAAAAAATTTTCTGGTCCGTTTACCAGTCCTGTGTTCTTAAGCACAGCTATCATCATTATCCTTTTACTCTTTTCAAATGTTTCCTATACTGATTATCTTCCTGCAAAAAACATCATGACCTATTTACTTGGGCCGGCAACTGTTGCCCTTGCCTTACCTATTTACAAAAATCGAGACTTAATGATCAAATATATGAGTGCTGCCTTGATGGGGCTTTCTATCGGAACCATTACTACCATTACTTCAGCAATTATTTTAGCCAAATGGCTTCATTTTTCAAATACAATCATCCTAGCGTTGACCGTTAAATCCGTTACTGTTCCAGTTGCAACAGAAATAGGTAGAATTTTAAAAGGAAATATATCGTTAATTGCTGCTTTTGTTATAATGACTGGAATGATTGGAGCGATGTTTGGTCCTAAGCTTTTAAGTTTGCTAAAGATTCATCATCCGTTTGCCCGGGGATTGTCAATCGGAACGATTGCACACGGGATCGGAACGGCAGAGGCAGTGAAAGAAGGGGAGATTCAGGGTGCAGTCGCAGGTGCTGCGATGGGAATTGCAGCCGTACTGACGTCAGTCATCATCCCGTATATCATACCTTTTTTAATCTAATTACCTTTTTATTGACAGACAATTCCAGTTAATGTATTATTTAGAGGAATTTATTTTATTTATAAGGGAGTATGTTTTATGTTAGGTGTCGTTCTTAACTAATCCAATCAATTGGATAGGTTTCATTCCATTCAACTCGTTCAAATTTGGACGAATCGAGGGCTTATTTAGTTATGAGTCGGGAATGAAGTTAAGAACAATGGGCAAGCATATGCATACATCTTTTTCCAATGTAGCTGTGTACACTCGTGTAGACAGTTTTTTTGGGGGTAAATTTTGTATGAAGAATAATGAGTGAATCACTCATTCCTTATGGCCGCAATGACATTGTTCATTGCGGCTATTTTTATTTTTAGGAGGTAATTAAATTGAATTTGCATACGTTTAATACTTTGGAATTTCAACAAATAAAAGAAATAATCGCCAACTTTGCTTTAACGAAAGAAGGTAAAGCGAAAATTGAGTGCCTGACACCATCAACCAATAAAAAGCAAATTGAAGCCTGGCTTGATGAGGTTTCGGAGGCAGTTGAAATTTTGAAAAAAAGTGCCAGTGTTCCTGTTCATGGGTTGGATGGGATGGAGCAGCTTTTGAATAATTTGAATAAGGGTGTTGCACTTAGGACAGATCAGTTAATAAAGCTTTATGATTTTTTGGATTGCTGCGGAAAGATGCGGAGATACATGAAGGATAAACAATATTATGCTCCTAGGGTTACCGCCTATGTGGAGGCGATTGACGAATTACCCGAGCTTGCAAATGAAATCATTCGTTGCATCCGCAATGGTCGGGTGGATGATTATGCAAGTAAGGAATTATTAAAAGTAAGGAAACAAATGGCCATTCAAGAAGAACGGCTTAAAGAAAAAACATTGCAGCTAATTCGCTCCAATAAATATAAAACCTTTTTGCAGGAAAATGTCGTCAGCCAAAGAAATGGCAGATATGTAATTCCTATTAAGAAAGAATATCGGAATAAAATAAAGGGAACGGTTTTAGATACGTCTGCTTCAGGTTCAACCCTTTTTATCGAGCCTGAAGAAATTGCCCTATTCCAGGACCATTTAACTTGGTTGTTTGCTGATGAAGAGATTGAGGTACAAAAGATCCTGCATTATTTGACTGGGTTGGCGGAAGGGAAAGAGCAGCAAATTCGCTTAGCAATCGAAACAATGATCCATTACGACTTTTTATTTGCAAAAGCCAAGTATTGCCGTTCCATTAATGGGGTTAAAGTAGAGGTTAATGAAAGAAATGAAATAAAATTAATAGAAGCGAAGCATCCCTTACTAGGTGAAAAAGCGGTCCCATTATCCTTCAACTTGGGTCATAATCAGAATGCCTTAGTGATCACTGGACCAAATACGGGTGGAAAAACGGTAACCATTAAAACGGTTGGTCTTCTAACCGTCATGGTTCAATGCGGCCTTCATATTCCTGCACAAGAAGGCAGTAATTTAAGCATCTTTGAGCGAATTTTAGTTGATATTGGTGATGGTCAAAGCATTACAGAAAATTTAAGTACATTTAGTTCAAGAATTGTCAATATCATCGAAATCTTGAAGGAAACAAATAATCGGACATTGGTATTATTAGATGAACTTGGCTCGGGAACAGACCCTGGTGAAGGAATGGGGCTTGCAACAGCGATATTGGAAACTCTTTTTGAAAAGGGTGCAACGATGCTGGCAACGACGCATTATAGTGAAATTAAAGAATTTGCCGATTCACACCCTGGTTTTATAAATGGGTCGATGGAGTTTGATATTGTCACGCTTCGACCGACCTATCGCTTAATCATCGGCAGAGGAGGAGAAAGCCAAGCGTTTGCCATCGCCTTAAAGCTTGGAGTACACCCAAAGATAATTGAAAGGGCCCATCACATCACCTACAAGGAAGAAAAGAATTATTTTACTGAGGTAAAGGATACTTGGAAGCTAAAGGAATTAGAAAAACAGGTGATAGTAAACAAATATCAGGAACGAAAGCGAACATCAAAAACGGAGATGAACGTACCAAGTTATCATCAAGGTGACAATGTGAAGATTTCTCCAATCAATGAGTTTGGAATTATCTATAGTGGGCCAGATCAACTTGGCAACTACGTTGTCCAAATAAAAGGAGAAAGACAGTCGGTCAACCATAAAAGAATTGATCTCTATATAGCAGCAAAAGAGTTATATCCAGAGGATTATGATTTTGATATTATTTTCCAAACAAAAGAAAATCGTAAGAAGAGCAAAATCCTTTCAAAAGGACATAAGGAAAATATCACGATTGACTACGAGGGAGAAATTTAATGAAAAAGTGGAGCTGCTTAAAGGCTCCACTTTACTTTTTGTTTTTTATATACTGTCTGGCGAGCAATTGTTTTACTTCATTATAGCTTAATCCTGACTGACTGTTTAATCTCTTTACTTCATCGATATCGGTTCCGACTTTGGTAAAACGTTTGTGTTTTGAAGCCATTGTTTTTATACACTCCTAAAGGAAAGATATATTTCCGGAAATGAAAAGTCACTTTTTTGTACATACTAGTAAAAAAGGAGGCGGTTCCCATTTTTTACGGTAAAAGGGCTAAAGAAGAAGAGGTAGAAACAATTATGGTGGATACCGAGATCTATTCTTGTATGGGCGATTCTTGTATTGGCTGGATGAGAAAAGACTTTGTTGCGGATGATTTACTTTGCCCAATGTGCGGTAATGAGATGATACAGGAAATAAGAGAACTTCCGCAAATGTAATGTCAATACAGACCTTTAAAAAAGACTGTCATGAATATGGACAGTCTTTTATAGTTCACCAAAATCATCCTTTTATAGGTTTTCATTTTGCTGGCGTATTTCATCGCCGCTAATAATGGTATTCGCTTCTTCAAGATATTGATGCATATCAACTGAATCGCCGGCTCTACTTTTTTTATTCGGAAAAAAACCGCCAGAATTGATGGTTATTACAGGCTCTTTTGGCGCTGTTGTAAGATATTCTTCCTTTGTCACCAAAATCATCTCCTTATCTAAAGGTTTTGCATAAGGAAAAGGGTTTATCCGTGCCTTTTTCTCTCCAAAACGGGAAAAAATTGCACAAAAAAGCTCTCCGATGTTCTGGAGAGCTTTTTGATTACTCTTCTCTTTTTGCTAAACAACGATCACATTCCATTAAATAACTTTCTGCTTGTTCCTCCATGATGTGCTGGCCACATTCTGGACATTCCTTTTTAGGCATGTTACGGAAAAATTCTACTGGACTCATTAGCATTTTAAAAATCCCCCTTTATTAATACAGGCTATTTTAATCCGTCTTGTTATAGTACAGTATAAACAAAAAAAAAGAAAATGTGTAGACCTTTTTTAAAAAATTTGCTTTTTTCTTAAAAAATAAGTCTTTTATCACAAGAAACGCTGGTCCCTATTTTTAGTTTTTCTTGTTAAATGAGGCCATATTGGTAAGAATTACGGTGAAAATAAATTTTAGCGGACATTTAGTGCTTCCATAACCTGCTTCTTTACATTACAATCATAGTAGAAATACATAGGAGAAATTGGGGGGATGCTGGTAAATGAATGCAATGTTAGGAACCTTTCATCCTTATTTTATTATAATAGCCATTTGTTTAACCATTGTGGCATCATATACAGCATTGGATATGTTTACCTTAATTAGGTCATCAGTCCAAAATAAACGGCTTTTGTTTCTTGGTGGAACATTGTCGATGGGAATTGGGATATGGGTTATGAATTTCATGGGGCTCATCTCAGAAGATACAAATCGGTTTGCAAGCTATCATATTCCTCTAACGGTTCTTTCCATATTTATTGGAATTGCTTTTACTGGTTTGGCATTTCTACCTTTTTATGGGAAACTCATTCGCTTTTATCATCTTGCTGTGGGTAGTATATTTTTAACATTTGCTGTAATTTCGATTCAAGTGATCGGCCTATATGCAATGAATGCAACTATTAAGTACAATGTCTTGCTATTCCTATTTTCAGGATTATTAATCTTTGCATCATTTTTATTCTCTTTTTGGATACTTTTTTCCTCAAAAAGCTTCACCCAAGCAAATCAGGATTGGTTAAAACCAATTAGTGCATTTATTATGTCGGGGGCAATTGCTGAAGGTCACTTCTTGTTAAAAAGGGCCTCCATTACAACAAGTGATGTATTAAAAGGGTCCGGTACAGATAGTCCCTTCTTTATTTATTTAGTATTATTCGTATCTGTATTAATCATCGGAGGACTTATTGTATCTAGCACCTTAATTAGCAAACAATTAGTAAACACCGATACAAATTTAAAGGACATCAAGGCTGCCCTTGATGCTTCAACAATTGTTGCCATTACAGATCCGCAAGGGACGATTATATTTGTTAATGATAAATTTGAGGAAATTTCCAAATATAATAAGGATGAAATTATCGGACAAAACCACCGTATCTTAAATTCAGGATATCATCCAAAAGAATTCTTTCAACACTTATGGAAAACGATTAATTCGGGACAGATTTGGCGGGGGGAAATCCGCAATAAAGCGAAAGATGGTTCATTTTATTGGGTTGATACCACGATAGTTCCTTTTTTAAATAAGAAAGGGAGGCCCATCCAATATATAGCGATTCGGTCAGATATTTCTGATAGAAAAAGGGCAGAGGGACATCTAAAAGAAACCATTAAAGAGAATACTGATATTAAATTTGCTCTTGATCAATCCTCGATTGTTGCCTTTACAGATGCGAGAGGGAAAATTACGAGTGTTAACGAAAAGTTCTGTGAAATTTCCAAATATAGTCGCGAAGAAATAATTGGGAAAGACCATAATATTCTAAATTCAAGTTACCATTCGAAAGACTTTTTCAAAAACCTATGGAAAACCATCGCCGAGGGCAGGGTATGGAAGGGTGAAATTAGAAATAAAGCAAAGGATGGGACTTATTATTGGGTCGACACTACCATCGTTCCATTTTTAAATGAACTTGGAAGGCCATACCAATATCTTGCCATCCGTAATGATATTACAGAACGGAAGCAAACGGAAGAGGTACTCCACCGTCAGGATAAACTCTCTGCTGTCGGTCAATTGGCTGCAGGTGTAGCACATGAAATCCGAAATCCGCTTACATCAATGAAGGGCTATACCGAATTCTTACAGTTAGATGAAAAAAATCCAGACCGATTGGAGTTTTTGAATATTATTCTCGATGAAATTGAACGGGTAAATACCATTGTTGAGGATTTTATGGTGCTAGCAAAACCAAAGGCAGTCGAATTAGAAGAAAAAAATGTTGTTCCTGTCATTAAAAACGTTGTTTCCCTGCTTGAATTTGAAGCTCGGAAGAAAAATGTTCGTTTGTCTTTTGATTGTAATCAAGATATCATTCAAATTGAATGTGATGAAAACCGCTTAAAGCAGGTTTTTCTGAATTTCATTAAAAATGGTATCGAAGCGATGCCGGACGGCGGAGATCTGCACGTAAAAACCATCATTCACGAGAATAATGTGCAAATTTCGATTCAAGATACTGGAGTTGGAATATCCAAAGAGAAATTAAAGAAACTAGGGGAACCATTTTTCACAACCAAAAAGAATGGGAATGGCTTAGGTCTATTGGTCAGCTTCAAAATTATTGAAAGCCATAATGGAAAAGTGTTTGTTGAAAGTGAACCGAATAAAGGGACCACCTTTAATATTTTACTGCCAGCAAAAATAGCCTAAAACGGAAGATTCTTTCTTCCGTTTTTTTATTACCATTTTTTTCATTCGAAATATTGTCAATAAATTTCTAAAAAATCAATCTACAATCGTAATAAATAGATTAAGATAGTTATATAGGTATTAATGTTATTGAGGAGGGATAATGTGGGAGAAACAAATTTAGTTAAAACAATCTGCGGTTACTGTGGAACTGGATGCGGCCTAGTCCTTGAAGTCGAGGACAACAAAATCATGAAAATCCGGGGCGACAAAGAAGCACCGGTAAATAAGGGGCAAACATGTGTAAAGGGTGCATTTGCGTATGAATATGTGCACGCGAAAAATAGGTTAACAACTCCACTCATTCGCAAGGCGGGTAAACTGGTAGAATCGACGTGGGATGAGGCATATCAATTGATCGCCAATAAATTAACTGAAATTAAAACTACTTGGGGTTCTAACGCCATATCTATGTTTGCCTGCGCTAGGAACACAAATGAATCCAATTTTGTCACGCAAAAATTTATGAGGGCGGTACTTAACAGTAATAATATTGATGGATGTAACCGTACTTGACACGCTTCTAGCGTTGCCGGTCTGGCAGCAGTTTTTGGAAGCGGTTTCCCTACAAATACACTTGAAGACTTTGAAAAAGCAGAAGTATTACTGCTGATGGGTTCAAATACAACAGAGGCACACCCTATTATTGCGAATAGAATGAAAAAAGCGGTTAAAGCTGGGTTGAAAATTATTGTCATTGATCCAAGAAAGATTGATATGGTAAAAGTCGCCCATCGTCATTTACAAATAAATGTTGGCTCCGATATTGCCCTTATCAATGCCTTCATCCGGGTCATTCTAAAAGAGGGCTTATATAACCCTGAATTTATCAAAAAGTTTACTGTTGATTTTGATCGTCTAACTAAACAAGTGGAGCCGTATACACCCGAATATGCAGCAACGATTACCGGTTTAAAGGCGGAAGACATTGTCGCAACGGCAAGGGAATATGCCTCATCAAGTGGTTCGATGATTGCTTATACACTTGGAATTACCGAGCATCACTGTGGGGTAAATAATGTGTTTGATATCGCGAATCTTGCTTTATTAACTGGTAACATTGGAAAGCAAGGAACTGGTATTATGCCGCTGAGGGGACAGAATAATGTTCAAGGTGCCGGTGATATGGGCTGTTTGCCAAACCAATTGACAGGAGCAATGAGCCTGGCAAATAATGATTTTCGAGCTCGTTTCGAGAAGGAATGGAATGTAGAGCTTAACCCCAATGCAGGTGACACGCAAACGAGAACTTTTGATCGTTTGGAGATGGGTGAGTTGAAGGCTCTTTATGTGATTGGTGAAAACCCGCTCCTTGCAGATGTTCATATGAATCATACAAGGACATTACTTGAAAAGCTTGATTTATTAATTGTTCAAGACATTTTCTTAACGGAAACGGCAAAAATGGCTGATGTTGTCCTGCCAGCTCGTTCCTGGGGAGAAGTGGATGGAACTTACACGAATACAGATAGAAGAATTCAACGGGTTCGGAAGGCAGTCGATGCGCACCCTGATACGAAGGAAGACTGGGAAATCCTTTGCGAGCTCTCGACCATCATGGGTTATCCAATGCGGTATACTAATAGTGAGGAAATCTGGGATGAGATTAGAAAACTTGCCTGGGAGATGTACGGCGGTATTTCCTATGAGCGTCTTGAAAAAGAATATAGCATTCATTACCCATGTCCTGATGAGTCCCATCCTGGAACATTGATCTTGCACGAGAGGTTCCATCAACAGGAGACAGCAGTAAGTAAGTCCTCATTTGTTCCAGTGGATTATACTGAGCCATTAGAATTGCCGGACGCGGAATATCCGTTTACGTTAACCACCGGACGGCGCTATGAGTCTTATAATACTCATACACAGACACGCCATTATGCTGCAGGTGTCAAAGTAAAACAAACAGAAGAGACCGTCGATATCCATCCAGATGATGCAATGAAACTGGGTATTACAAATGGCGAAGTTGTCCAGGTTCGTTCTCGAAGAGGGGAACTAGAGGTTAAGGTGAAGGTTACGGAACAAGTGGTCCCTGGCCTCGTGTTCATGAGTTTCCACTGGAGTGAAACACCAACAAATGTTTTAACCTTAAATGAGTTTGACCCCATTTCAGGGACTGCAGAATATAAGGCATGTGCGGTTGCAATATCGAGGATTTAATAGCCTAAACAATTTGGGTAGCGCAGTGTAATCACTGCGTTATTTTTATATTATCAAAAAAAAACAGATCGGGATTACCCGACCTGTTTTACCAATGATTTTGTCCCAGTAGCTTTTCTTTGATAGAAGAACCAGTTAAGACCAAAGGCGATAACGTAAAAACCGATAAAGAAGTAGAAAGCAGTTACAGGAGTCTCAGTTGCTTTAACTGACCAACCGAAAAGCTTTGGAATAAAGAATGATCCATAGGCTGCGAATGCTGCTGAAAATCCGATAACGGGTGCCGCTTCTTTCGGAATAAATAGGTTTGGAATCATTTGGAAAGTGGACCCGGACCCGATTCCTGATGCAACAAAGAGAACTAAGAAAGAAATTAAGAACCCTGCAAATTGTTTGCCATTTAAGAAGAAGATAACTCCTACCGCGCCAATTGCCATAACTACCAAAACATATGCTGTAACCATAGCACCGCCAAGTTTATCAGCCATCCAACCACCTACAGGTCTAGCAGCAGCTGCTACTAAAGCACCAAGGAAGGCGAGTGAGATGTATTCTGGAAATTGCGATCTTAATAATAGCGGAAATGCCGCAGAATAACCAATAAATGATCCGAAAGTTGCAACATAAAGAGCAGTCATAATCCAAGTATGTTTCCGTTTTACAATGACGAATTGGTCTGCTACAGATTGCTTAGCACCTGGAACATTGTCCATTTTAAACATCGCAAGGACTGTCAAAATGATAATAGGAATGACCCAAATGAAGGCCGCGTTTTGTAACCAAACTTCCTGGCCATTGGCTAAGACTTGTTTACCGCCAACTAATGCAAAGGTACCAGATGTAATAATTAATGGTGTAACGAATTGAACAACAGATACACCCATGTTTCCTAAACCGCCGTTGATGCCAAGTGCTGTTCCTTTTTCTTTTTTCGGAAAGAAAAAGCTAATATTGGCTGAAGAAGATGAAAAGTTACCACCGCCAAGACCACATAATGCAGCAAGTAAAAGCATGATTGAAAATGGTGTGTCAGGGTTTTGGACGGCAAAGCCTATACCAATCGCCGGAATTGCTAAGATTGCTGTTGAAATCACTGTCCAGTTCTTTCCGCCAATGGATCCGGCTGCGAAAGTGTATACAAATCGGAGTGTTGCACCGACAAGGCCCGGGATTGCGGCTAGAGTAAATAATTGTTCTTCGGTAAAGTGGAAGCCAATATCATTTAGTCTAACAGCGACAACAGACCAGATTTGCCAAACGATAAATGCCAGCATTAACGATGGTACAGAAATCCATAGATTTCTTCTTGCATGTTTTTTTCCTTCTGCGTTCCAAAACTTTTCATCCTCAGGATTCCAATAATTAATTCGAGCCATGATTAATTCCCCCATATGTTTTCAAATTTATTAATTTACAAGTTGTTGTTGTTTATGATGTTAATATAAACCACATGGTAACATGATTTTTGTGACGTACGTCACAAAAATAGTGAAAGAACTGTGAACTCAGACCCTTTGACAAAAAGTTGTAATATTTATTGCTGATTGGCAAATAAAAAAGAGACCTTTAAATTTGAAGGTCTCTCCTTGGTCTTTAATTTTTTTGGGGGGGTTCGACTTTTTCGTTGAACATTCCTACATAATTTTTTGTCTCACCAGCATCGTCCTTGATCGCTGTAATAGTTAACCATTCCTTATAAATATCATTATTTTTTCGTTTATTCAATATATGACCTTCCCAAATTCCCTTCGATTTTAAGTCATCCCACATGTTTTTGTAAAATTCATTGTCGTGTTCACCCGATTGCAGTACACTTGGTGTTTTTCCGATTACATCTTCTTTACTATAGCCTGTAATTTTTGTGAATGCTGGATTGATGCTTTGGATAATGCCATTAATATCGGTAACACAAATGCCATCTACTGCATGGTTTACGATTTTAGAAGAAATGTCCAGCTTTTCCTGATAGTACAGCCAAACAACAATAACTAAACTGGCAAGTGAAAATTCAGAAAGTGACATGAAACCAATTGCATAGTGACCGGTAAAATTAAAGAGAATCGTCAAAATAATCGGTGGGAAAAATCCACCTAGCCCACCCATTGCCGCTACAATCCCATTTACAATCCCTGCTTGCTTCGAAAAATATAATGGGACCAGCTTAAAAATTGCCCCGTTACCAATTCCCGCAAAGAATGCAACTAATAAACAGCCAAAAGAATATATTGGCAGGGAGGGTGTAAACGACAAAAGAAAACCAGCAAAGGTTAAGCTGAAAAAAACAGCCATTAAAATAAGAAACGGATTAATTTTATCTCCAAGCCACCCGCCTATAGGTCTGAAAAAAGTGGCAAGGGCAATGAAACCCGCTGTCCGTAGGCCCGCATCAACCTTATCCAGCTCAAAATGGTTAACTAAAAATGAAGGTAAGTAAATGGTAAAAGCTACAAAAGAACCAAATGTAATAAAATAAAATAAACTTAAAAACCACAGCTTAGGATTTTTGTAGACCTCTTTTATTTGCTCCGATAATGGGTTATTTACCTTTCTTTCCTGCCTATCACCAAAAAGGAAATTTATTACGGCAAAGATTAATACAACAATTAGGAAAATTTTTATGGTATTTCTCCAACCATATGTATTCGCGAGAATAGGTGCTGAAAAAGAGGTAATCGCCGTTCCGATATTTCCAGCTCCATAAATTCCGTTAATAAAGCCATGTTTTGCTTTCCCATAATATTTGGGCAAAGAGGTTACACCAACCGAAAAGACCGCTCCGCCAATACCTAGTAATAACCCGCCTAGGATTAACATGAACAAAGAATTTGCATAGCTTATTATTGCAATTGGAATGAGCAAAATAATAAAGCTGATTGAAAATAATATTCGAGCACCGTATCGATTGGTCCAGTAGCCAATTGGCACTCGTAGAAGTGATCCCAGGATTACTGGAACCGCCGTGGCCCAAGCAATTTGGGTTGTTGAAAGCTGAATATCTAACTTAATAAAAGGCATAAGTGAAGAAATTAGCACCCAAACCATAAATCCGGCTACAAGGCTGCCTGTTTGAATAAAAAGCTGTTTTGTTCCTTGATTCATAAAAATCCCCCTTAAATCTCATTCTTACATATTACCCTCTAAAAACTGTTGCAAATCAAGAAAGTGAATCCAGTGACATGGTAGAATATTCTACTGGTATTACCTTGTGATGAAGAATTGAAACTTCATAAATCCACTATTGGCTATTCAAAGAGAATTTTATTTACATATTTTATTGGTAGTAGTATATTTTTCCTGTATTAATTATTTCTGTATTTTAGTTTATCTGATTTATTAAAAAAAGGATAGATATCAATGAAAACAAATATTTAGTGAATACTTTGGAAAAAGTAGACTAAGCACCATGCATTTTCAGAGGTGCATTATTAATATACGGTAGATATTTATTTCAATTTCTTAATACAAAAAATAGGTTAGGAAGAGAAAATTATGCGAAAGAAAAGGTATTATCTAGATCCACCTAAAATTCTTGTTCTAGGTTTTGCAGTTATTATTCTACTAGGGTCATTATTGCTAACCATGCCCGTCTCAACCACAAATGAACAAGGCCTCTCATTTTTAAATGCCCTATTTACTGCTACCTCGGCAACGTGTGTAACGGGACTAGTTGTCGTGGATACCGGCACCACCTTTACGATATTCGGTCAACTAGTCATTTTATTTATGATTCAAGTCGGTGGCCTTGGATTTATGACGTTTGCAACCCTATTTGCCTTCCTATTAGGAAAAAGAATTTCTCTAAAAGAAAGAATATTATTGCAGGAATCATTAAATAACCTATCAATGGAAGGAATTGTCCGGTTAGCAAGGCGAATTTTAATATTTACAGCTGTAATTGAAATAGTTGGAGCAGTCCTGCTATCCATTCGATTTTCCAATGATATGCCTATTGGTAAAGCGATTTATTTTGGTATATTTCACTCTATTTCCAATTTTAACAATGCCGGATTTGATATTATCGGTCATTTTCAAAGCTTAACTGCTTATGTAGACGATCCGATTATTGTATTAACAATTTGTGTATTAATTACACTTGGTGGAATGGGATTTATCGTCATGAATGAACTATTTGAATTCCGGCGTTCAAAACGTATATCTTTGCACACCAAAATTGTCTTAATAACAAGTTTCTTTTTATTAATAGGCGGAACGATTGGAATCTTTATCTTTGAATTTTCAAATGAGAAAACATTAAAGCCACTAACCTACTCGGGGAAATTTCTTGGTTCACTATTTCAATCCGTTGCTGCAAGAACGGATGGAGCAAACACCCTTAATATTTCTGATATGACTCAATCATCATTATTATTAACGATACTTTTAATGTTTATAGGGGCATCCCCCGGTTCAACTGGTGGTGGTATAAAAACAACTACTTTTACTACATTACTTGGAGCGGTGTGGTCACAAATACGTGGTAAGGAGGATGTTATTTTTTATCGACAGCGAATTGGCTATGAAACAATCTACAAAGCATTGACCGTTACCTTCAGCGCGTTGTTTCTAGTGATGACTGTTACAATGTTATTAACCGTCTCCGAGCACGGAAAGGATTTTCTCGCGCTCCTTTATGAAGCAACTTCTGCGTTTGGCACTGTAGGTTTATCAATGGACTTATCTCGTGAATTGTCTCACTTCGGAAAAGGATTAATTACCTTTACCATGTTTGCCGGAAGGGTTGGCCCGTTAACGATTGCTTTTGCGGTAACGATGCGCAGAAAGCCTGATTCCTTCCGATATCCAAAAGGAAAAATCATGATCGGTTAATTTTACATCAGGGAGGACTTGTGGTTATGGCTAATCAATATGCAGTAATTGGTTTAGGACGATTTGGGATCAGTATTGCTTCAAAGTTATTTGATTCCGGTCAAGAGGTGCTCGGTATAGATGTCAATGAGGAGCGGGTCGATGAGTCACACCCTTTCGTTACACATGCACTAATTGCAGATTCAACGGATGCAGAGGCACTAAAATCAATTGGAATCCGGAATTTTGATACGGTCATCGTGGCGATCGGGAATGATATCCAAGCGAGTATTTTAAGCGTATTACTTCTTAAGGAATTAGGTGTAAAAAAAGTAATTGCGAAGGCTATTAATAAGCTCCACGGTCAGGTTTTAAGAAAAGTTGGGGCGGATTGGGTTGTCCATCCGGAGCGGGATATGGGTATTCGTGTTGCGCATCAGTTATTATCACCCAATGTATTGAATTTCATTGAAATATCGAAAGATTATAGTGTCGAAGAAGTAAAAATTCCGGATAGAATGATGGAAAAAACGTTAAGAGAACTTGACTTAAGAGCTAAGTTTAATTTGAGTGTGATTGCCATTCGCCAAGATGATGATATTAATATATCACCTTCACCAGATGAGAAAATTGGTTATGGTGACGTATTAGTAGTAATTGGAAAAAACCGAGATTTAGAAAGATTCGCTAATTTAGAATAAAAAAACTCCTAATCCAATTCGATTGGGGGATTTTCAAAATGGATTGGAGTGGATTTGAATGAACTTTTCGAAAATAGAAACATTAGATGAACGGCTTGAGCTAATGAGGATCCTTTCAAAACAGTTCCTATTAAGAGCACACCAGGTAGATATCGAAGGAAGTTTTCCCTTTGAAAATATTCAGGACCTAAAAAATACAGGTTATACCTCATTAACCGTGCCAGCTAAATATGGGGGGGAAGAGATCCCGCTTTATGATTTGATTCGCCTTCAAGAAATGATTGCAGAAGGCGATGGCGCAACCGCTCTTTCCATTGGATGGCATATGGGAATCATCTTAAATCAAAATGAAAAGAAGACATGGGAAGAGCCAATGTTTAAGTTACTTTGCGAAAAGGTGAAAAACGGCTCGTTAGTGAATAGCGCTGCAACGGAGCCTAAAACAGGCAGCCCAACTCGGGGCGGCAGGCCAGAAACGACTGCAGAAAAGAAGGGGCAAAGCTGGGTTATAAATGGCAGGAAGACATTTACGACAATGTCCCCGGTGCTTGATTATTTTATCGTTAGTGTAACAATAAATGAAACCATGGGAGCAGCCAACATTCTCGTTCCTCGTGAAGGAAAAGGAGTGGGGATTGAAGAAACATGGGATAGCATTGCCTTAAGAGGGACGGGAAGTCATGATTTAATTCTAGATAATGTTGTTGTCCCTGAAGAGTATCTAATGGAAATGTTAAGTCCTGAGGGCAGAGGTGTAAATGGATGGCTTCTCCACATTCCAGCTTGTTACCTTGGTATTGCCAAGGCCGCGAAAAGGTATGCTATTCAATTTGCTAAGGAGTATTCGCCGAATAGTATCGCTGGGACAATAATCGAGTTGCCAAATGTCCAACAAAAAATTGGTGAGCTTGAATTGAAATTAATGCAGGCAGAGTACTTTTTGTATGGGATTGCAAAACAGTGGGATCAATCCAATGAACAGGAAAGAAGAAAAATGGGACCGGCTTTAGGGGCAGCAAAATTAACAGTTACCAATGCGGCAATTGAGATAGTAGATTTGGCTATGAGGATAGTCGGAGCAAAAAGTCTTTCCATGAAGAATCCCTTACAACGTTATTATCGGGACGTAAGAGCAGGGATTCATAATCCCCCTATGGACGATATGACAATGCAGTTTTTAGCAAAGAACAGCATTTTGAACCATAAGTAGTTGAAGACCAGCCGTTTATATGAACGGCTGGTTTTAATATAGCTGCGTAACCAATACCCTTGCAAGAAATATCAACCATCTTGTAATCGCTTTCCTCTATTATATATGGTGGAAAATTGAACAGATTATTTTGGCCATTATTAATGATCATAAGGATATCCAATCTGAACCCCATTAATGGCTCCCGGTTCGTCTATTACTTCTAAATTACTTAGATAATTATTTAATTCCATTTGCAGTTCTTTTGGTGCACCTGACTTTAAATGCCAATTGCCAGGTTCATCCACGAAATAAGGGCTCTTAGTAAATTCAGGTCTAATTCTTGGCATAAAACTCTTCCCTTCATTACTTAATTATTCTTTTGCCTTTTATGCTTACCAATTTCACATTAATCCATGCAAAGATAAGACTATAATCGTATTGCATACCCAGAGTTTCCGGTTTATGATGATTAGAAATGATTGTTCCCTTAGGTCATAAAGAACTGTAGTCGAACCGGTTAATCGTAGCTATTTCATCAAATAATTCAAAAATATATAAAAAAAATGAAACTAAATGAAAAATACTTCCGTCTTATCTAATTGAAGGTTGAAAATAGTCATGTCCCATTAGCAGCTCACATAAAAATAAAAGGGATGTTATAATAAGCTAGGAAAAATCAAACTCTAAATACAATTGAACGATTGTCGAAACAAATAGAATAATGACAAAAAATATAGTTTTGAAAAATACATAAAATGGCATAAATTACGATTTTACTTTTAAAGAAAATGTGATATAGTAATTTAGGTTCGTTTACCGAAGTTAATTGGTAAGTGAGGGGAGAATTTAGGAATGAATAAAATTAGATTACCCAAAACATTAAATAATAATCATATTACGTTTCTTGCTATTGCCGTTGTCCTATTTTGGCTGAAAACCTATGCGGCATATCAAATTGAATTTAAATTAGGAATTGATAATAACCTGCAGAAATTTTTGTTATTAATTAATCCATTAAGCTCAGCGCTTTTCTTTTTTGGTATTGCCCTGCTTTTTAAGAAGCATACAAAGCTAATTATGATTAGCATAAATTTCCTGTTATCGTTTTTATTGTATGCGAATATTGCTTATTACCGCTTTTTTAATGATTTCATAACTGTGCCTGTATTAATGCAAACAAAAACAAATGCTGGACAGCTGGGGGACAGTGCAATTTCCCTAATGTCACCGTTCGATATTTTTTATTTTACAGACATGTTTATTTTAATTGCTTTAGCTCTAACAGTTTTTAAGAAAGTTACGGTAACGAACAGAAAGTCTTTTAAAATTGTTCTATTATTTTCAATTACTACCTTTCTATTTAACCTAGGTTTAGCCGAAAAAGATCGTCCGCAGCTGCTTTCACGGTCTTTTGACCGAAATTATTTAGTTAAATATCTGGGTGCGTACAACTTTACCATTTATGATGTCATTCAAAACATTAAATCATCAAGTCAGCGTGCTTTGGCTGACAGTAGTGATATTACTGATGTTGAGAATTATCGGAAAGCGAACTACTCACCGCCAAATCCAAAATACTTTGCTAAAGCTAAAGGAATGAACGTGATATACGTTTCAATGGAATCCTTCCAAAGCTTTATGATTGATTATAAAATGCCTGACGGACGGGAAGTAACACCGTTTTTGAATTCCTTGGCACATGATAACAATACTTTTTATTTTGAGAACTTTTTTCATCAAACAGGCCAGGGGAAAACATCTGATGCTGAATTTTTGATGGAAAACTCATTATATCCTATGGGCCAAGGTGCAGTATTTGTAAACAAGGCTCAGAACACCTTTCAGGCAGCTCCGGCCATCTTGAAAGGGTACGGGTATAATTCAGCCGTATTCCATGGTAATTACAAAACGTTCTGGAATCGAAATGTCATGTATAAAGCATTAGGCTATGATCAATTTTTCGATGCTGATTATTATAGCATGTCAGATGAAAATACAAAGAACTATGGGATGAAAGATAAACCATTCTTTAAAGAATCAATGCCAATGCTTGAAAACTTAAAGCAGCCATTCTATACAAAGTTTATTTCATTATCGAACCATTTTCCGTTTGCAATGGATCCATCAGATACAGATTTCCCTGCAGGTGATTATGGTGATACGGTTGTCAATCAATATTTCCAATCTGCAAATTATATGGACCAAGCATTTGAACAATTTTTTAATGATTTAAAAACATCTGGGTTATATGATAATACAGTAATTGTAATGTATGGTGACCACTATGGCATCTCTGAAAACCATAATGATGCGATGGCAAAAGTCCTTGGCGTTGACGATATTACACCAGCTCTTAATGCACAATTACAACGTGTACCATTATTTATTCATGTACCTGGTGTAAAAGGCGGCATTCAAAAGCAATACGGTGGGGAAGTCGATGTACGTCCGACTGTTCTTCATTTATTAGGTGTTGATACAAAGGATTACATGGAATTTGGATCAGATTTATTATCAAAGGAACACCGTGATTGGGCTTTATTCAGAAATGGTGACTTTGTATCCTCTAAAGGTTACCAAATTAAAGGGAAATGTTATTCGCCAGAAACTGGTGAATTGTTAGAACAGACAGATGTCTGTAAGGATATTGATGGGAAAGTAAATACTGAACTGCAAATGTCCGATGAAATAGTTTATAAGGACTTATTGCGTTTCTACGAGCCTGAAGGCTATACGCCAATTAATCCTGATGACTATGAATATTTAAGTCCTAAAGGAAGTAAAGGGACAAATGCACAATAAATAATGCAGTATTTCGAAAGTCAAAACAAAAAAAGGTTTTTAAAAAATATAAAGCAGAGGACATTTTTACATATGTCTTCTGCTTTTTTTTATTATAAAAAATAGCTATGAGTTTTTGGGTATCATATAATAGATAAAACAAATTATATTGCAAAAGTTAGGAGAAATCGCATGAGAGACGTCACCTTATTAAATATATTTGAACATCATATTGCCCAAAAATATTTGAACCGTTCCGGCCTTGCCCATGCGATTGCTGTAGCCTATCATGCCTTTCAATTAGCGAAAGAACATCATGTGGACGTCGATATTGCGGCTAAAGCAGGACTCCTTCATGATATGGGTCACTATACATGGTATAAAAACGGCAAATGGGATTATGATCTGTACAAGCAAAACGATATCCACCCGATAAAAGGCGCAGAAAGGGCTCATAAGCTCCTGATTCGTCTTGGTGAGAATCCAATTAAAGCTAAAACCATAGCACTTGCCATTCTATTCCATACCGATTCCTTTTTGCCTTCAAACGACATTGTAAGAACACCGCTACAACAAATTGTGAAATGGGCTGATGAGAAGGATGAAGAGGAGGGCGGGATGCATCATTACCGAACGATTGACCATGAACGGGCAAAACAAAGCATTATCCGTTTAGACCAATGGATTGAAAAGGAGAGCGAATAGACGAGAAGGCTGTCCTCATCTTACGAGTACAGCCTTCTCTAATATACCTTATTTCCGACGAAAGCCCTCTTCACGCAAAAATGCCTCCGCTTCTAGATATGTATCGAAGCTTTCATCAAGGTTTAATCCAAAATAAATATTCCATGCATCGTTTTCATTTATTAAAAGGAGAAGATTGTTTTCACCATCAACCCAGCGTTCCCCATTTGAATCTTCATCGACGGCTTCCTCGGCAGCGGTTTTTTCTAAAGGTGATAGAGCTTGAATCGAGTGAGTCAACAATTGTTTTAGTTGATCTGCGCTGAAATCACGAATATTCACCATACCTTTTTCATCCGTATTATAATTCTCAAGCTGTCCGGCATATGCAAAGCCATTTCCATTTGGGTGTAAATGGTAAACGATATTTTTCTTATCTGAGATGCTGTTCGCAAATTGAAAGTTGATACGTCCCAGAGAGACATTTTTTCTTTCTAATTCTGGAAATGATTCGATAATCGCTAATTTTTCATTAAAAGTAAGCATAGTTGTTTCCTCCATCTATTCATGTAAATATCTTTAATCATACAGATATTTTACCCAAACCACAAACCTTATGAAAACGCCCGCTTCGAAAGGTATAAACTTTTGAAGCTTTTTTAATTAATATATTGAAAATATTCTTTTCTAGTGTAAAATTACACTATAGAGGGAAAATAAGGAAAGTTTTAGAGTTAATACCATTTAGTGTAGGAATGAGGGAGATTAAATGGGGCCGAATATGAGGGAAGAGAGAAGAAAAATTTTTCGACAGGAGTTATTTACCTTAAAAGAAGAAGGATACTTAGCAGATACAATTGTAGAGGAAGTTGCAAAGGCGCACAAGCAATACCATATGGATTTACTGGAAATTGAAGCCATTCCTCACCCGCCAGAAACGAATGTACCTATCCAAAAAACAGTAGATGTCAAACCGCCAAAAGTTAAAAAGACATTGACACCAGAAGAGGTGCGCGAAAGAAATATTACTTGGTCATTAAACATAGGTGTTATCTTTTTATTAATAGGTGGCATGTTCGTAGCAACAAGTAATTGGGAATCCATGTCAAGTCTCATGAAAAGCGGATCGATTGCGTTTGTTGCACTATTATTTTACGGTATTGGATTCCTTACGAAAAGGGTATTGCATATTGATAAAACAGCATTTGCTTTTATCGTCTTAGGAAGTTTGTTTTTGCCTATGCTTATTCTTTCACTAGGATGGTTTGGCCTTTTAGGATCGTATTTATCGATATTTGGTGAAGGACGATATCTGCTCGGCATGTTTGGAAGCTTTCTACCGCTTATCGTTTATTTTCTTTTTGCCAAGAGCTTAGGGTCCAGACTATTTGTTTGGTTTACTTATGTTTCGCTATCTATTGGGGTGGCCTTTTTATTTGCCAGTCTGCAATTTAAGATCGATTTCTTTTATCTTGGTATGATTGTTTTTAATGCTATTCTCATTTATGGCTATCACAAGATGAAAAAATTAGACTCTTTTATATTATTTACAAGGGAATTTGTTCACTACGTTCAAGTTAATCTTGTTCTTTCCACACTTTTCATGCTTTTTTTATACGACAACGAGGTCTTGTACAGCTTTAACCTGGTGTTAACCGCTGTAATCTATTTATCGATGATGTATGTGAGTGGAAGAAAGGAATATCATTTTATTTTCACTGTCATGATTGTTTATGGTGCCTATCAGCTGATAGAGCATAGCTTCCTTGATTCTTTTGGTGAGGTTGTCTACGCTTTAATTGGATTTGGAATGGTATTTGTTCCGAAAGCATTGGACGAACGGTTTGCTTTAAATAAGGTATTTCAATATACGAGTGCGGTGATTTCGGGGTTCGCCTTTATCTACATCACTCTTGAAGGAATTCTGCTTCGTGCGGGGAATCCATCGATTGTGCTGATGCTGGCCTATTTGATCATTGCAGCTAACTTTATTTATTTATCCCATACTAGTCCCAGAAGATTATTTCCCTATTTAAGTACTGTGTTTCTGGGCTCGGGCATTTACGAGGCACTAGCTTTATTGTGTAAACCATTCGTGGCAATCAATTATTCGCTTACGTTATCGTTTACGGGTTTTATCCTGTTTATAGTGTTTGGGGTTGCTCTAATATCAAAGTACACAAAAATCATTCAAGCCGCTTCCAGAGATATCGGGCTAGCAATTATAGCACTCGCTATGATGTCAGCAATGGTGTTCATGCTATGGTGGGAATTGGGTGTCATGCTCTTGCTTCTAGTGATTGCAGCCTATCTCCTACTTAAGAATGAGACGAGGAGTACAGTAAAGGAATTGGCTTTATGGGGTTTACCAACTTCACTTGGTCTTTCCGTCGTTTTCTTCGGGGAGGAAATAATCACCAATTCCCCTACCTATTTTTTAGAATATGGCTATGCGGTTAACTTTGCTGCCGGTGCCGTACTTGTGTTATTGTCCAGTATTGTTTGGAGAAAAGTAGGAGAAAAAGATTTAAACAGATTTTCATTATTTACATCCCTTGTACTTTATACCATTGCCCTAATCCATGCATTAGTAAGTCCGATTAATCAATTGTGGGTTCAGCCCCTTTTGCTGTTGGCCGGAATTGGGATGTATTACAATTTCTATAAAAAGCTTGCAGTAAAATGGGGAGCTTTTCTGGTCAGTACAGCAGTATTACTTTCATACTTTTCATTGCTCCATTCTATTTCGCTGAAAATTCCATTCAGCCAAACAATGAATTCGTTCATCGCTTCGACAAGTGCGGTAATCCTATTGTTTATTGCTTATCTTTGTCGAACAAAGGACTGGGACTTATCAAATGCCTTTGCCTGGATGGGTCACATTATTTATCCAATTGTTCTTGTTTATACTTGGTTTGTTTATCAAACTGACGCCATTTTTAGCTTTCTTTTAGCGTTGTTGGTATATGGAATAAGTTCAAGATTGATCGTAAATGAATGGAAGATCAAAGCGTTTCTTTATGGAAGTTTTACGTCGTTATTTATTGTTGTTTCAACTGGATTGGAGTCTTTCATAGGGCAATATTTTGGGCGGTATGAATTCCCAATTACCAGCGCCCTGCTTTTCATTTTCACACTTGTAGTTAGTGGAGAATACAAGAAACGGACAGCTTTTTTTCTAGTTCCATTTTCAATGTTCGGAATTGGGTCCATGCTTATGATCTATCCGTTTGGCTGGCTTCCATATCTTATCACGATGGCATATATTGTGGGGACACTTTTTTATATGCATAGAATCAAATGGGATGTATTTGGGATTGTTCCATTATTCTTAGCATTTATTGCAACCGTTTCATTCGCCTATATAAGTGAAATGGATAAGCTAGAAAAAATGCTTCTTATTGGGGCATTGGGCATATCGATGACAGTAATCGGGCAAAGCGTTTATAAGAAGCTGTTTGAAAGTGGGGAAAAATTCAAGGAAATAAAGATAGACGGATATACGGCAGTTTCCTTCCTGTTCTTTTGGCTCATGTACTTTTTTCCGAATCCATATATATGGAGCAACGCACTGCCCGGAGTGCTTATTGCCGTCTCTATTTGGCTGCAAAGAAAAAGGGTACCGGCAAGTCTCTCTGTTTTTATGCCCATCCTTGCGGGGATCTATTTATTACAGCCCTATTATTCAATCATCGCTGAGTTGAATATCCCGGCATTATGGGAACGTGAAGTGGGTGTCCTGCCATTTATTATGCTGATTATTTTCATCCGACTCAGTTTAAAAGGCCGCTATTCAGATATAACGAAAGCCATCCAATGGGGAGTACTCATTATTGTTTCCTTGTTATTAATCCAGGATGGTTTAGCGAGTAATACCATTTATGATGCGGTTATTTTAGGTTCACTGTCATTGCTATCAATGATGGCGGGGATGTTCCTGCAGATAAAATCATATTTCTTCGTGGGGACTGGTGTTTTACTATTAAATGTTTTCCTGCAAACAAGACCATATTGGGGTCACATGCCATGGTGGGTCTACTTATTAATTGCTGGATTAATTTTAATTACCGTTGCCAGCTTTAATGAATGGCATAAGCAAAAAGCACTAAAGGGCGAATCAACCTTTATTAGCTTCTTGAAGGAAAAAGTAATGGATAAAATAAAAAGATGGGATTAAGGAGGATAAACTGCTAAACGGTTAATTTCTGTTGAATATAATCATAAAGTTTGTTATAATAGTATTAATTAAATAATTGTTGAATTTGGAGGAGCCTGTCACCAAGGGATATCTATGTCCCGTGGTTTGACAGGCCTTTTTGTATTCTTCGAAAAAGAGTCTGTTTATAAAAAAGCAGACTCTTTTTAATTTTCAAAAAAGAAAGGTGATTGGATGGAATTAATTTTTGAATTAGCGATTATTTTGTTTGCTTCTAAGATTGCTGGGGATATTAGCGTTAAATTAGGTCAGCCTTCAGTGTTAGGAAAGCTGTTAATTGGGGTCATTTTGGGGCCGGCCGTATTAGGGCTTGTTTCAGAAACGAAAACCTTGGAAGAACTTAGTCAAATAGGTGTCATTTTATTAATGTTTATTGCCGGGATGGAGACAGATTTGAATGAATTTAAACGATCTGGAAAGGCAGCAACACTTGTAGGGGTCAGTGGGATTATCGTCCCTCTTTTTGTGGGTTACCTTGCAGGTGTCATGATGGGTATGACCACCATTGAAGCGGTCTTTTTAGGATTATTGCTTTCAGCCACCAGTGTGAGTATTTCTGTTCAGGCACTAAAAGAGCTTAATAAAATGCAGTCAAAAGAAGGAACCACTATTTTAGGCGCAGCGGTCATTGATGATGTGCTGGTTATTATTGCCTTAGCCTTCTTAATGAGTATGGCCGGCGGGGATGTCAATTTAAGTATGGTGATTATTAAAAAGGTACTATTCTTTGGAGGTGCTATACTAGCCGCTTGGAAGGTGGTACCATGGGTTTTAAAGAAGTTTGCCCCATTAAAGGTAACGGAATCACTCCTAACCTCAGCCTTAATCATCTGTTTCCTTTTTGCCTATGTGGCAGAATTAACGGGTGTTGCGGCTATCATTGGCGCGTACATTGCAGGTGTAGCGATAAGTCAAACGAAATTTAAGCATGAAATATTCGGAAAGGTTGAGACCGTAAGCTATTCCTTTTTCGTCCCTGTTTTCTTTACCTCTATCGGTGTGAAGGCAAGTTTTGATGGCATTTCGCAGCATTTAGGTTTGATTATCGGACTTAGTATTCTAGCCATCTTAACAAAGTTAATTGGTGCCGCAGTTGGTGCAAAATTGGCAAAGTTTCCATGGAGAAGTTCCTTAGGTATTGGAGCCGCAATGGTATCAAGAGGGGAGGTTGCCTTAATTATTGCGACCATTGGACTAGAGACAAAACTAATTAACCAGGAGTTATTTTCGATATTAGTTATCGTGGTTCTTGTAACCACTATTGTTACCCCTCCAATGATGAAATACTTTTTTAATCAAAATGACGCACGCAAAGAAATGAAAGCCTCTGCTTAAGACAAGAAGGGTCCAGCCAAAATAGTTGGCTGGACCTTTCATATTTATGATACAGATTTTAATTCCTCTGATGTCGGTTTCTTACCAACATTTCTTAAACCGATAATAAATCTAGTTGTAAAAATGAGGGCGGCAACAATAATAAAAATACCACACAGGGCTCCTACCTGGTCAGAACCTGTCCACTCAGGCAAGTGTTCAGCCCAGCGTCTTGGGGTACTTATTTTTCCCGCATAGAGGAATGAACCCGTCAATCCGGCAAAGAAAACAAAATAGGTAAAAATTGCGACGTTATCGAGCCCGGATTGCTTTTGCGTACCTTCCGTTTTATTGAAATAGTACATGAAGCCAAAGATCATTGCGACGACACCCATTCCCATATAGGTATGGAAATGACCTGGTACCCATTTTGTATTATGCATCACATGGTTCACAACAATGGTTGCATCAATAATCGCCGGTACGGCACCTGCCACCCAGCCGAACATCGCTAAAAACATCATACTTGAAGCGAAATCCCATTTTACGGCGGAACGGAAGACAATCATTAAGGCGCCATAGGCGGTAACGACCATGACCGGAAGACCGTTTGCATAAGAAAAGATTTGTCCAACGATTAGCATCCATCTTGGAACGGCAAAATCCATTAATAAGTGATGCGTATAAATCATTAAGGTAAATAAAGTGGAGAAATTCCAGGGTATCAAAAAGGCTTTATTTGATTTCCATGGACGTCCGGTATATCCTGATAACACTTCATAAACGGCGATAACTGCCATATAAATTGTACAGTTGGCAAAAATATGTCCAAATGCATAGGTTAAATGTTTTGCTACCATTGGATCAAAACTAAAATTAGGATTAATTATATTTATAATCGATTCGACTAATGCAGTCGCACCGGAAAGAATCCCAGTGGAATTGGCGATAATCACCATGGTTGTTGCCACGACAGCAGGAGGTGGTCCATAGCCTTTTTTCCCCCTGAAAATATAATCCCAGCCAAGTGATTTTCCTAAACCACCATATTCTTTAATCAGCCGTGCAGCTAAATAAAAGTACATGATCAAATAACCAACACCCAATAGTAACAGACCAAATAAAAACAATAATGCCCCGGTTGTCCCATACATTTTGGCTGAGAAGGATGGGAGCGGATAGAGGAATGTCCAGCCATCTGAAAAGTTAAACCCAAATATGGCGGTAAGAATCATCAGCACACCAATCAATGTCAGGATTAGGTTGGTAAAAAACACCTTTGGATTCAGATGAATATACTTTGATAAATAATACCACATGATGGCGCTTCCACCCAAGGCTGCAATACCAATCATTCCTGTTCCATGGATTGTCATCACCTTGTAAAATAATTGTGAGGAGATCTTTACAACATTCCCCTGACTCAATAACATAATTACCCCGAAAATCATCATTAGAACAAGCACAACGGAGGTAACGACTAATGATAAAGCAACGCCTTTTTTTATTGAGTTTCTAGCTTTACTATCCATCTTATTTACCCCCCTTTGGTTTAACGACGATATCCTTTATCATCAAATGGTGACCTGTGCTGCAATATTCCAAACATAAAATTTTATACGTTCCTGGCTTGTCAAAGGTAATAGTAACCATGTTTGTGTAGTCAGGCATTGCCTGAGTTTGCGCAATAAGCTGCATGTGTGTGTCATAAAGACCAAAACCGTGGGTGACATCCTTACTAGTCACGCGGAACTTAATAGGTTCTCCCGCCACAAAGTTTTCATCACTTAATTGCCAGGAAAACTGCATCCCTGTTACATCAACAATCTTACCATCCTCTTTTGCAAGTGCATGCTGGTTGTGATATGGAAGTTTGCTTAATGATATGGCTGAAGCAAACCCCATGATCGCCACTAACCCTAGAAAATAAAACTTACGAATTTTGTAACCTTTTTCTTGAATCGGTCCATACTCTCTTAACTTTCTCGATTCCCCGTACACAAATGAAAAAGCTAGTGCAATAAGGAAAACGAAAAACAATGTAGCGTACCACGCAATGGATTGGTACATACTATCCCCTCCCAAAATATGAATCTCATAACAAGTGGTCCCCCAACCGCTTGTCTGATTCCATTTTCCATTGTAAACTGCTTTTTGTGAAAAAATAGTGAATTATATCATACCTTTACAAGTAATCTGTTTAAAACGAACTAGTCCCTTTTTATTTTTGCAAAAACACCCCCATGATTATCAGGAAATCGTCGAATAGTTTGTTAAAGTGATGAAACAAATAAATAAAATTTGGGGGTTAGATGATGGGAAATGGATTAATTGATATCGATAAATTACTTGAAGTTACATCAGGTCTAACATCTGAGAAAAACAGTCATAAAGTAAAAAAAGTTGAGATTGATCAATTGCTTGAAAAAACGAGGGACTGGTAAGACGCATATTTTTGTTCTTTCGCTCATAATTTAATATACATTCCTTAATGCCTTCTAAATAATAGAAGGCATTTTTACTTTCTTCTTTTGAATTATGCTGCTTTAAAGCGAAAAAATATTTTTGCAAATACTATTGCTTTTGAACTAAAAAGATACTAGAATAATTTTTAATATAGATAATTATTAGAAAATTGATTGTTCTCAAAATTAGGGGGATGAATGTTAATGAAGAAAAAAGTACAGGCACTTTCGATTGCATTAGCTGGAATGCTGTTGCTTGCCGGCTGTGGCAGTAAAGACTCAGCAGGTGAGTCGGTTAAGGGTGGAGGAGAAAAGAAATTTAACGTGGGGATTACCCAGTTTGCACCGCATCCATCTTTAGACGCGGCTACAGAGGGCTTTAAGAAGGCCTTAGCTGACAAAGGAATTAAAGTAAAGTATGATGAGCAAAATGCACAGGCAGACCAGAACAATACCCAATCAATTGCCAAGAACTTTGTCGGCGACAAGGTAGATTTGATTTTTGCCAATGCCACCCCAAGTGCGACGGCAGCCTTAAATGCAACAAAGGAAATCCCGATTATCTTTACATCAGTAACAGACCCAGTTGGTGCAGGATTGGTGCAGGCATTTGACAAACCAGGGAAAAACATTACTGGGACAACCGATAACCACCCTGAAGCAACCAAAAAAACAATCAGTTTTATTACGGATGAAGTAAAAGCAAAAAAAATTGGCGTGATTTATAATTCCGGGGAACAGAATTCAGTTGTTCAAGTAAAAGAGGTTAAGAAATTAGCAGAAGAGAAGGGCGCTAAGCTTGTCGAAGTATCTGTTGCTACCACAGCAGAAGTAAAGCAGGCGGCAGAATCTCTTGTTGGTCGTGTTGATGCTATCTACATTCCAACCGATAATACGGTTGTAACAGCTCTTGATTCTGTCATATCTATTGCTAATAGTAAAAAAATCCCGCTTTTCGTTGGTGAGCTAGATTCGATGAAAAAAGGTGCTGTTGCAGCAAGTGGCTTTAGCTACTTTGATCTTGGCTATCAATCCGGTTTAATGGCCGTTGACATTTTAACAGGGAAGAAAAAGGCTTCGGAAATTCCTGTTGAACTTCCGAGCAGCTTAAAGCTTGTCATTAATACAAAGGCAGCTGAAGCACAAGGCTTAACCGTAAACGATGAATGGAAAAAGCTAGGCGAGTTTTATGACGGAAAATAATTAATGAAATTTTTTCAAGGAGGAGACCTTTATAGAAGGTTAACTCCTTGATTCTTTCATAGGAATGAAATAGGGCTACTGATGTTTTTTCGTAGTCCTAAATACTAATAGAAAGGATGATTGCATTGTTTACAGCCATATTTGGATCATTTGAAGCAGGTATCATCTATGCGATTATGGCATTGGGTGTCTATCTTTCCTTTCGAATACTGGATTTCCCAGATTTGACCGTGGATGGGAGTTTTGTCACTGGAGCAGCGATTTCGGCGGTCATGATCGCAGGGGGAGTTAACCCATTTTTAGCAACAATAATGGCCTTATTTGCTGGCTTTGCCGCAGGATGTTTGACAGGACTTCTACACACCTTTGGAAAAGTGAATAATTTATTATCCGGAATCTTAATGATGATTGCTCTTTATTCTATTAATCTAAGAATCATGGGCCGCTCAACTATCCCTTTATTAAATACCGATACAGCTTTTACAAAAATCAGTGGGCTTTTTGAGCGTACTGGAATTGATGCTTTTTTCAATAGCATCCTCTCGATGGTAGGACTTGGAGACAGCCTGCCTGAAACATGGGGGATTCTCCTTTTTATGATTATCGTTACATTTTTGATTAAAATCCTAACTGATTTGTTTTTAAAAACAGAAATTGGTCTTGCTGTCAGAGCAACAGGTGACAATAAACGGATGATTCGCAGCCTTTCCGCTAATACCAACCTGCTGGTCATTCTTGGTCTTGGTTTATCCAATGCTCTGGTTGCTTTCTCAGGTGCCCTGATTGCCCAACAAGGCGGATTTGCAGATGTTGGCATGGGGATAGGGATGATTGTTATTGGCTTAGCCTCTGTCATCATTGGTGAAGCGCTCTTTGGAACAAAAACGATTGCTAGAACGACGCTGGCGGTCATTGGGGGAGCAATCATTTACCGAATTGTCGTAACCCTAGCCCTCAGAGTTGATTTCTTGGAACCAGGTGATATGAAACTAATTACGGCGTTGATTGTTATCATTGCACTGACTGCACCAAAGATTATTGCAGGTTCCAAAGAGAAAAAACGGAAAGCACGGAGAAAATCTGAACGGATGAACATTATACAGGCTTCTACAGAGATAAGGGGTGAAGACCATGCTCCATTTAAATAAGATTCATAAAATTTTTAATGAAGGGACACCAGATGAAAAAATTGCCATTGACCATGTTAATCTAACCCTTAAGCCAGGTGATTTCGTAACGGTGATTGGCAGTAACGGAGCAGGGAAATCAACCTTAATGAATATCATTTCCGGCGTTTTATTACCGGATATCGGCGAAGTTCATATCGGCGGCAAAAATGTAACGACTATGTCCGAGTTTAACCGTTCAAAAATGATTGGCCGCGTCTTTCAGGATCCAATGGCAGGAACGGCTCCAAGTATGACAATTGAAGAAAATCTCGCCATGGCCTATTCACGGAACAAAACAAGAACACTCCAAAGAGGGGTGACGAAACAACGGCGCGATTATTTTCGTGAGGTATTGGAATCTTTACATCTTGGCTTGGAAAACCGCCTTAATGCAAAGGTCGGGCTCCTATCAGGCGGGGAACGTCAAGCCCTCTCCTTATTAATGGCTACCTTTACAGAGCCCTCGATTTTGCTGCTAGATGAACATACGGCAGCACTAGATCCATCAAGGGCGGAGTTGATTACGAAATTGACAAAGGAAATTGTCGACAAGTACAAGCTTACTACCTTAATGGTGACTCATAATATGCAGCAAGCGATTGACTTAGGCAATCGATTAATCATGATGGATAAAGGTCAGGTCATTTTAGAGGTTAATGAGGAAAAGAAGCGGCAACTAACAATCGAAAGCTTATTGGGTGAGTTTAGAAGAATACGCGGTGTGCAAATGGCAAGTGATCGAGCGATTCTCTCGTAAAAGAAAATTTTTTTTTTGAGTGTTAAGCACCAAATTATTTTTTAAAAAATATTTCCAACATTTATACAGTGGAAACTGCCTTGTTTAGGTATGTTTCTTTTTGTTTTTCTAGGGAAATAGTTAAGGTTTGGAACAGGGCCCTTTATCACCAAAAAGCGGTACTGCTTTCCCCCCTACTCTTGAGAGGATATGAACCCATCGGTTAAAATGAATTCAGAATATTATTACTTTTAAAATGGGGGTATCTCAATGAAAGAACAAAGAGTAAAGGAAGACCAATTGGTGGATGACTTTTTTCCGGTGAGGGATGTGGATTATATTGAAATTTACACAGGAAATGCCAAGCAGGCATGTCACTTTTTCTGCACGGCGTTCGGGTTTAAGCCTGTTGCCTATTCTGGACTTGAAACGGGGAATCGCGAAACCGTCTCCTATTGTTTGCAGCAAAGAAATATTCGTCTTATTCTAACAGGCTCCTACGAGGAAGATTGCCGGGTAGCTCAGTTCGTAAAAAAACATGGCGATGGGGTGAGGGATATTGCCCTTTTGGTGGATCATGTGGACACCGCTTTTGAGGAAGCCGTAAATCGAGGTGCCATTGCTCACAGAGCTCCTTTTGAAATGAAGGATGAATTCGGTACAGTCAGGAAGGCCGTTCTTGGTACATATGGCGACACCATCCATACGTTAATCGAACGGAAAAATTATCAGGGTGCCTTTCTGCCAGGATTCGAACCCTACACGACTTCTTTACCAATTGAAGATGCCGGTTTAATTGGAATTGATCATGTCGTCGGTAATGTGGAAAGGATGGAGGAATGGGTTGAATATTACGCTAAGGTAATGGGCTTTAAGGAAATGAAACATTTCTCCGATAAAGACATTACAACCGAATATTCTGCGCTAATGTCCAAGGTTATGCACAATGGTGGACGCATTAAGTTTCCAATCAATGAACCTGCGGAGGGGAAACGTAAATCACAAATCCAAGAATTCTTAGAGTTCTACAATGGCCCCGGGGTGCAGCATCTTGCGATATTAACAGAGGATATAGTTACAACGGTAGCCGCATTGAAAAAGAACGGCGTAGAATTCCTTAAGACACCGGCTGCTTATTATGAATCATTAGGAGAGCGCATCGGCAAAATTGACGAAGAAATTGAAAAGCTTCGCGAACTAAATATCTTAGTTGACCGTGATGATGAAGGGTATTTATTACAGATTTTCACAAAACCAATTGTTGATCGACCTACTTTATTTGTTGAAATTATTCAACGCAAAGGTGCCCGCGGTTTTGGTGAAGGGAACTTTAAGGCCCTATTTGAATCCATTGAGCGGGAACAGGAAAGACGAGGGAATCTGTAAATAAATAGATAGAGTTAGAACGATAAATTTTAATCAGGGACTGAAATAGTGAAAGGGGGAGGATTTTCTCCCTCTTTTCGAGGTTTGGTTCTATAGAAAGCGTGGTGAAAAAGGAATTGGAAATTACACCGGCAACACTTGAATGGCAGGATGCGTATAAACTATTAGTTGGATCAATCCTGCCTCGCCCAATTGCCTTTGTGTCCACAATGGATCGAAAAGGAACAGCTAATGCCGCACCATTTAGCTTCTTTACGGCCATTTGTGCGGACCCAATGCTCATCTGTTTTTCACCGATGAGAAGGGGAACTGATGGGGCTAAAAAGGATACGCTGGTTAATATCGAAAATACTCGTCAATTTGTGATTAACATTGTCAGTGAGGGTATGGCATCAAAAATGAATGATTGCGCGATTGAATTTCCCACTGATGTTGATGAAATCGAAGAAGTCGGTCTAACAAAAGAACGGAGCATAAAGGTTAGCGTACCACGCATCAAGGAATCACTTGTTCATTTAGAATGCGAACTCTATCAAGTATTACATTTTGGCGATAAGCCTGGTGCAGGCAGTCTAGTGATTGGTAAAGTGATTCACGTCCATGTAAACGACGGGCTATACAGCCATGGACGAATCGATACAGCCCAGTTAGCTCCAATTGGCCGAATGGCGGGCAACATCTTTACCGATCCATTGGCAAAAACGTTTGAAATGCTTAGAAAAACGGAAAAAAGGTGAGTACATGAAATTTGTGACCTTTGAAAAAAAAGATGGAACCATCAGTGCTGGCTGGTTATTGAACAATGATTATGCTGTAGATATGTACGAAGCATCTGGGGGAAAGCTGCCTAACAATCTATTAGATTTTCTGCTGAATAGTAAAGAAAATTTGAAAAAAGCTACCTTATTGCCTTTAACAAATACGGAAATAGGGGTTTACCCCTTGAGCGAACTTTGTTTAATGGCACCACTCCCTGTTCCTAGAAGCTTTCGTGATTTTTATGCCTTTCTGCAGCATGTGAAAACAGCAAGGGAGAACCGCGGGCTTGAAATGATTCAAGAATGGTACGAAATACCTGTCTTTTATTTTTCTAATCACCTTGCGATAAAGGGGCCGGAAGAGGAAATTGTTAAGCCAAAAGACTGCGAATGGCTTGATTATGAGCTTGAAATTGCCTGTATCATAGGTAAAGAAGGAGTAAATATCCAAGCAGATAAGGCAGAGGAGTATATCTTTGGCTATTGTATATTAAATGATTGGAGTGCTAGGGACCTGCAAAGCAAGGAAATGAAGGTGGGACTTGGACCAGCTAAGGGGAAGGATTTTTCAACATCAATTGGACCATGGATTGTCACTAAAGACGAGTTAGCACCCTTTAAAGAAGGCAAAGGCTTTGATCTACCGATGCAAGCGCATGTGAATGGTCGTCTCCTATCTAATGGCAATATGAAAGACCTTTATTATTCATTTGGAGAAATGATTGAGAGGGCTTCTGCTGGAGTCACTCTTTATCCGGGTGAAATCATTGGGTCAGGCACTGTTGGAACAGGTTGTCTCCTTGAACTTGGCCGTGAGGTGCATCGCTGGCTTGCGCCAGGTGATAAAGTAAAATTAGAGATTGCTCATCTCGGAGTTTTACAGAATACGATAATCGCTGGAAACGAGGTGAAGTGATGTATTACCGTCAAATGGGAAAAGTTCCACATAAAAGACATACAATGTTTAAAAAGGAGGATGGGGCTCTCCTTTACAGAGAACAGGTAATGGGCACACGTGGCTTTTCAGGAACCCAATCGATTTTATATCATCAATATATGCCTACTGAAGTAATGAATACGGAATTGATGAGTAAGTATCTACCGGAATATGAAGAACAGCAGTCGTTGAAGCATCGCCACTTTTTTACTAGTAACGTTTTAACTAAAGGTGATGCATTGAAGGCTAGGGAATATATTTTAGGGAATCAGGATTTATTAATTGGAACGGCAAATGTGACTGAGCCCATGAATAGCTTCTACCGGAACGGTGATGGGGATGAAATGCTCTATATCCACTATGGTTCAGGGAAGCTTGAGACGATGTTCGGAACTATTACCTATCGTCCAGGGGATTATTTGATCATTCCGATTGGGACGATTTACCGAATCATACCGAACGGAAATGAAATCACAAAAATGCTGTTTGTTGAATCATTTAGTCAAATTACGACTCCAAGGCGCTACCGGAATGAATATGGTCAGCTCCTAGAGCACAGTCCATTTTGTGAACGCGATATTCGCGGACCGGAAACATTGATGACTTTTGATGAAAAAGGGGAATACGAGGTTTTAACGAAATCGCGGGGAATAATTTCTGCTCATATCCTTGGTCATCATCCTTTTGATGTGGTGGGTTGGGATGGGTACTTATATCCTTGGGCCTTTAATATTGAAGATTTCGAACCAATTACAGGAAGGGTCCATCAGCCGCCGCCAGTCCATCAAACATTTGAAGGAAATAATTTTGTTGTATGTTCCTTTGTTCCACGACTGTATGATTATCATCCAGAATCGATTCCGGCACCGTATTATCACAGTAACGTTAATAGTGATGAGCTCCTTTACTATGTGGAAGGCAATTTCATGAGCCGGAAGGGGGTTAAAGAGGGTTCTATTACACTCCATCCAGCAGGAATCCCACATGGGCCGCACCCGGGGAAAATGGAAGCAAGTATTGGAAAAAAAGAAACACTAGAACTGGCTGTCATGATTGACACCTTCCATCCACTTAAGATTGTAAAAACCGCACAGGACATAGAGGATTCCGAATATATGTATTCTTGGTTTGAAAAAAGGGATTAAATTTGGAACAATCCACCTTGTCGAGGTTGGATTGTTTTTTTTTATTATCAGTTAAAAAATGGTATGGTAGGTATAATGGAAACCTTAAAACGAGGAGGGGTGAAATCATGGAATTGAAAACAGTTTTAACAAAATTAATAAGTCATACTCCTATCATACTAGGCAGTGAAAAGTTTTCAAAATATGCGGTTATGCTGCCGCTAATCCAAAAAGAGGATGGGCTTCACGTCTTGTTTGAAATCCGTTCGCTTGAACTAAGGAGACAGCCCGGAGAAATTTGTTTTCCCGGGGGGAGAATTGATCCGCAGGATATCGATGGGAAAGGGGCAGCCATCCGAGAGACAGTAGAGGAATTAGGAATTTACCAAGAGCATATCTCAGAGGTTTACCCGCTGGATTATATGATTTCACCGTTTGGAATGATTATCTATCCTTATGTTGGCTATATTAACAATGCCAATAGCATCCTGCCAAATCCTGCGGAGGTCGGAGAAATTTTTACCGTTCCGTTAGCATTTTTAATTAATAATCCTCCAGAAAAATATAAAATCAACTTTAAGGCAGAGCCTGAGGAAAATTTTCCGTTTGATTTAATAGCAGGCGGGGAAAATTATAATTGGCGCGCCAGAGGGATGGATGAATATTTCTATCGCTATGAAGGAAAAACTATTTGGGGATTAACCGCCAGGATTCTTGCCCATTTTATTGAATTACTCGACTAGAATTTGATAGGAATAAATGATAAAACAGTGGATTTCAAATGAAATCTACTGTTTTTTTTCTCCTGTGTCCTTCTGAAATAAACAAATGTCCTCGTACGAGAGAAAAAACTCTTGATTATTTTCTGAATACGATTAAAATTAAGATTATATTTTCAGAGATGAGGAGATGTCAGAATGAAGGTTGTTAAGTTTGGCGGATCCTCTTTAGCATCCGGAAAACAAATTGAGAAGGTATTCAAGATTGTTGTTTCAGATCCCGAGCGCAAGGTTGTCGTCGTATCCGCTCCGGGAAAGAGGTTTGCTGAGGATAATAAGGTAACGGATTTATTGATTGAGTGTGCAGAACTATGTTTACAAAATCAAGACCCAAAGGAAAAGTTGGATGCAATCATCGGAAGATATGCCGCTATTTCAGAAGAATTAGCTCTTCCTGCTGAAATTATTGGGGAAATCCAAGCTGATTTAGCGGATAGACTAAATAGGGACAAAGATAAGCCTGACCGGTTCATGGACCGGGTAAAAGCAAGCGGAGAGGATAACCACGCTAAATTGGTAGCAGCCTATTTCAGGGAGCAGGGCGTTGAGGCGCATTATATTGACCCTGGTGTGGCGGGACTGCTCGTAAGTGATGAACCGGGAAATGCTCAGGCATTACCCGAGTCTTATCGTCACTTATATTCACTGCACGAGCGCTCAGGAGTCTTAATTTTTCCGGGGTTCTTTGGCTATAGCAAAGAAGGCGAGGTGTTCACTTTTTCGCGAAGCGGGTCTGATATAACCGGTTCCATCCTTGCAAATGCATTAAAAGCGGATTTATATGAAAATTATACGGATGTGGATGCTGTCTATTCAGTCAATCCATCTATTGTTAAGAGACCTAAGGAAATTAAGGAATTAACTTACCGGGAAATGCGAGAGCTTTCCTATGCAGGATTTACTGTCCTTCATGACGAAGCACTCGTTCCGGCATTCCGCGCAGGAATTCCTGTTCAAATCAAGAATACGAATAATCCAAATGCATCAGGGACAAAAATTGTGTATGAACGGGATAACAGGAATGGACCGGTTATTGGTATTGCAAGCGACCAAGGGTTTTGCAGTATTTATGTGAGCAAATATTTAATGAATAGGGAGGTTGGTTTTGGTCGTAAGCTTTTAAGTATTCTAGAAGAATTTGGGCTATCCTATGAACATACACCTTCGGGTATCGATGATGTGTCCGTTATCCTTCGAGAAAACCAGCTGGAAGCAGAAATGGAAATGGCGATTAAAAGACGGATTGAAACCGAGCTTCATGCGGATGAAGTGAAAATCGAGCACAGCCTTGCCCTTATCATGGTTGTCGGCGAGGGCATGCGCCACAATGTCGGTACAATGGCAAGAGCTTCCAAAGCCCTGGCAAAAGCCAGTATTAATATCGAAATGATCAACCAAGGTTCGTCTGAGGTAAGCATGATGTTTGGTGTAAAAGAAGTGGAAGAAAAAAGAGCAGTTCAAGCCCTTTACGAGGAGTTTTTTGCTGCGGTACCGGTATAAATCTAATACTATCCATAAGGTACGTCACACCTGACGTACCTATTTTCTTTTTTCCTTTTTTAACTTAATTTTCGTTCGAATTCCAGCCCAAACGGCAATAACAAGCCCGCCAACCATATCAGCAATTAAATCCGTCATTGTGTCTGTGTTTCCCCCGCCTTGCAAGGTCATTCTGAAAAATTGGTCAGAGCTAAATTCATAAACCTCCCACAGAACCCCGCCAAGTGCTGCAAACGATAAGGTAAACAAGAAAACAAACCAAGGGGATATTTCATCTCCAGCACTTCTGTGAATCAATCGTTCATATAAAGCAATTCCTGAAAAAGCAAGGATGGCCCCGCTGACCAAATGCATAAAGGTGTCCCACCAGCCAAGTCCATACCACCCTAAAATGGAGCCGAAATATTGCGAACCGACTAAGAAAATCAAATAAGAAAGGACAATGGGCAAGTTAAATTGAAGCTTGGTGAATAAAGCCAATAAAAGAGGAATCGCACCACAAACTATTCCTCCAATCGCAACTGTCCCTTTAAAAGTAACATCATTTGTAAAGTAATAGACAGCTAATGCTGCCATGAAAAGGACATAGATTAAACTGAAAATGATAACAAGCTTCCGGCTCATGAATGTTCACCTCTCATTATACTTTCTGCTTTCTTACAAAAGAGTAAATGGCGACGATTAGACCTCCGACAAACCCCCAGAGTAAGTCATGCATCGTATCGGTATTGCCGCCTCGTTGCATGGTGTGAGTAAATGTTTGATCCCCGACAAACTCATAAATCTCCCAAAGAGCACCTGCCAAGACTGCCAGTGAAAGAACAAAAAGAAATAGTATCCATCTTGAGGTACCATTCCGTGCTTGTTCAGGGATCCATAACTTATATAAGGTTATTCCGACAATTCCAACATAAATGCCCTTATAGAAATGTACCGTAGAGTCCCACCATTTGAAATGAAGATAAAAACTCGCGATTGAACCAAGAAATATTGAACAGAAAATGAACAGATAGAAACCGAAAATGATTGGAAGGTTAAAGGGATTGTTTTTTCTAATTAACAATAAAAGCGGCAATGCACTCACAATGATTCCGCCTATCGCTACCTGCCATCTGGATGAATCCCCTTTAATAAGATAAAAAACAAATAAGGAAGCCATAAATATAATGAATATAACACTTAAAACGATAATAACTTTCCGTTTCAATTTCTCACCTCGTAAAAAATATTCCTTGGTTGCTAAATCTATTACGATTTTTCTATCATTCTTCCCAAATGATTCCCCATTAAGTACAATTAGAAGAGGTAAATTTGAAAAAAAGTCAGCAGGTGCTAAGATGAAAACAATTTTAATCGTTGATGATGATGAGCATATTCGCAATTTAGTCAAAGGCTTATTGATGAAGGAGGGGTACCTTGTCATAAATGCAGAAAACGGTGCGGAAGCACTTGAGACCTTAAAAAGGGATGTTTGCGATTTAGCAATCGTAGATATTATGATGCCTGTCATGGACGGGTACCTTTTAACAACGGAAATTCGGAAAGCGTATGATATTCCGATCATCCTATTAACAGCTAAAAGCCAGATTGAGGATAAGGAAAAGGGGTATGAATCAGGAACAGATGATTATTTAATTAAACCTTTCGAACCTAAAGAATTAATTTTCAGGGTCAATGCCCTATTAAGAAGATACGGAAAAACGAATGAAGCCAACATCAATTTAGGCTCATTATACATAAACAAAAAGAGCTATGAGGTTAAAATAAAAAACAAAACCTTCATGCTGCCCTTAAAAGAATTTGAACTATTAACCTTTTTAGCTACACATCCAAACCAAGTATTTAGCCGCGGACACCTCATCGAAAAAATATGGGGCCTGGATTTTGAAGGGGATGACAGAACGGTGGATGTTCATATTAAACGATTACGTGAACGGTTCGCGAACGTTGCAGAGGATTTTGCCATCAAAACAATCAGAGGGGTAGGCTATTCCCTGGAGGTTCTCTAAAAAATGAAAATGAAATCTTTATATAGTAAATTTGCTTTCATTACGATAATGATTATGATTGTCAGCGGAATTATTTCATTTTTCCTATCCAATGCCTACTACCAGGTCAAATTAAAACAGCAAAATGACGAGAAAATCACGAATTTTGCATTTGAGATAGCGGACTTTGCGAGTAAGCATCCCTTGATTAGTTTACAGGACTATCTTGACCATATCGGTGCGATTGGTTACCAAATTCTTATGGTTAATCAAGAGGGCGATAAGCAATATTTTGGTTCAACTTTCAGGAAAAAGGATTTGCCGGCCGCACTTCCAGAAAAAGTATTGCAGGGCGATGTGTATCACGGAGTAAGTCAATTTCCTCACAAAACGTTTGTAACTGGCTTTTTTGCCAATGAAATAAAAAATTCAGTTGGAGTCCCATTAAAATACAAGAATAAAAAATATGCCTTGTTTATAAGACCTGATATTAAGCTCATGTTTAATGAGATGCACATTCTTTTCGGCTGGCTTTTAGTCATTTCCATTTTGCTAAGCATTTTATTCGTTCTAATTAGTACAAAATATTTAGTCAATCCGATTAGAAACCTAAATAAGGCGACAAAAGAAATCGCGGAAGGCAATTTTTTAATCAAGCTGGATATTGGCAGAAAAGATGAACTTGGTCATTTAGCTGTCAGCTTTACAACTATGGCAAAAAAATTAGCAAAAGTAGATTCCTTAAGAAAAGAATTAATCACAAATATTTCTCATGATATTCAATCACCGCTGACCAATATTAAAGGATATCTGAATTTACTAGAAAACAGTGATAAAAGTGATCAAGAAAAGCAACAGTATCTTCGAATTGTTCACTCCGAAGTCACCCGGCTATCCAACATGACCAAACAGCTATTACTACTCTCCTCTATTGAAAGCAAGAAGGATCTAATGGAGATAACCACTGTTGATGTAACGGGGCAGTTAAAAAGTGTCATTCATCAATACCAATGGAGTATTCTTGATAAAGGAATTATGCTGAGTTTTTCCCTTCCAGATGCATCGGTTAAAGGAGATCCCTCCTTGTTATATTCTGTTTGGGAAAATCTATTGACGAATGCCATTAAATATAATCGTGAGAATGGGTCCATTGACCTTGAATTATTGGATAATGGAACACAGATTGAAGTGGTAATAAAAGATACGGGCGTTGGTTTGGAGGAAGAGGAAAAGGAAAGGATATTTGACCGTTTTTACCGCGCAGATATGTCAAGGGCCCGTTCCGTTGAAGGAACAGGGCTGGGGTTGTCCATCGCCCAATCGATTATTGATATGCACCATGGGAAAATTGAATTAACAAGTCAAAAAGGACAAGGAACTACTTTTACTGTGTCCCTTCCTAAATTGTAAAGTGACGTTCATCTTCCGTTCATATTCGTGAAGTATTCTATTTACGAAATGAAAGGGAAGGTGAATTTTTTATGTACTTCTTACCGTTTAAAGAAATGACGTTTTTTAAAGTGCGATATTTATTAATCAGCTTTATTCTCTTTTTTGTTGCGATTTTGGTCTTTGTCATTAGCGGGCTGGCAAATGGCTTGTCGATGAATAATGCTTCCTCCATTATAAATATGCCTGCTGATACTTTTTATTTGCAAAAAAGTGCTGAAGGGCGAATTGACCGCTCTCATTTAACAACAATGGATTTGGAGAAATTATCTGCCAAAGATGACGCGCAGCCAATCGGCATTCAAATGGGAGCCATCTCTAAAGTTAACTCGGAAGATAAGCTTGATATTACCTTTATGGCAGTGCAGCCAGGAAGCTTTTTGGAACCGAATGTAATGGCTGGAAAGGGTTTAAAAGGCGGAGGGGAAAATTCCGTCTTACTTGATCGCTCGTTAAAATCAGGAGCCATTAAGGTCGGAACCATCGTAAAAGATGCACGAAGCGGCATCAAATTAAAGGTCGCAGGTTTCATGGATGACCAAACCTTTAGTCATACGCCAGTTGCGGTTATTTCACTGGATACATGGGATTCACTGGCAGGTAGTCGGGAAAAAAGTGAGTACAACGGAATTGTTATGAACAAAGATGATTCAGGATTGAAAAAGGATGTTTCAAGTTTAGTGAAAAACGGCGAGTGGGTTGCGAAAGACCAGGTGATTAAGGGCATTCCTGGTTATACAGCAGAACAGAATTCACTTTATATGATGCTATCGTTTTTAATTGTTATTGCCGTGTTTGTGTTAGCTGCCTTCTTTTATATTATGACGATTCAGAAAGCGGCGCAATTTGGCATCTTGAAAGCGATTGGCGCCAAATCAAGCCTTTTGGTCAAATTGACCATCTTTCAGGTCATTTTGTTAACGATTGTTAATATCGCTGCCGCGGTCGTCTTCACTAAGGTCTTTATGACGGTTATTCCAGATGATATTCCGTTTATTTTCGATACGGCGCAGATCGCTAAATTCTCAGGGATTTTATTCCTTGTATCAATCTTTGGTTCGTTATTATCTGTATTTAATATTGTCAAAGCAGATCCAATACAAGCAATGGGGAGGTTGGAATAATCATGATAATGGAACCATTAGTTCTAGAAAATGTGGAAAAATCATTTAAAGATGGTGATAAAGAAAATCATATCGTAAAAAACCTATCGTTCAGTTTAAAAATGGGCGAGGTCGTGGCCGTTATTGGTCCTTCCGGCTCCGGGAAGTCCACGTTTTTATCGATTGCCGGTGCCTTGCAGTCTCCTGATAAGGGGAAAGTGATTGTAAATGGGACCAATATTTCCAGCTACACTGATATTGAAAAAGCAAAAATAAGGCTGAATCATTTAGGCTATATTTTCCAAACTTCTAATTTAGTTCCTTATTTGAAGGTGGAAGAACAATTAAGCCTCGTCTTAAAAATGGCAAATCAATGGACGAAGGGTAGTAAAAGGAAAGTGAAAGAGATGTTAACGGCCGTTGGCATGGAGCATCGTGTCAAGTTTTATCCACACCAATTATCAGGCGGGGAAAAACAAAGGGTAGCAATAGCCAGGGCATTTATTAATGATCCAGAAATTATTTTGGCTGATGAACCAACAGCGAGTTTGGATTCAAACCGTAGTATGGCGATTATAGAACTAATCTCAACGATCGTTAAAGAACAAAATAAATCCGCGATCATTGTTACACATGATGATCAAATTCTTCCATTATGTGACCGCATTTTCGTCATGAAGGATGGACAACTAGTGGAAGATGGAAGGGAAGTATTGATATGATTAAATATAGTAACCTATTATTAAAAGTAGCAGCAGTTTTTGGTTTAATCGGAGCGGGTCTTGGGGGACATATGGCTGGGTCTTCAGATTATGCCATACGTCCCATCCATGCTCATATTCTAGTCGTTGGCTGGCTTACCTTATTTGCTTGGGCCGTCTATTACCGAGTTTTTCTACCAAAAAACCGAATATTAGCAGGGCTGCACGTGTATTCAGCCATTATTGGCGCTGTGGGATTGACTGGCGGAATGGCATTATATAATTTTAGACCTGACTTCCTTCCATCGGCAGTGGAAACGGCGTTTTATATTGGCGGCGGGGCGATTTTATTATTAAGCTTTGTGTTTTTCTGCCTGCTAGCGTTTATGCAAAAAGATAAATAAGATTTGGAAGAAAAAAAAGCTGGCACTCAATTGCCAGCTTTTGATTTTTAAAATGAGGGGTAGAAAATTGCACTAGTTAGCCTAAATGATGTTAAAATGGAGACAATAAAAAAATTTTTGAAAAAAGAGGAGATTCAATTTTGAGCTTTGTTCGAGATAAATTCAGTGCGAAGTTTTTCCTTTTCCTCGTGTTAGCTTTTCTGTTGATTCATGTGCCGTTCCTGGGGAACTATGTGAAAGTAATCAATACTCTTATTCATGAATCTGGCCATGCGTTGATTGCGCTTTTTGGAGGTAATGTTGAAAGAATTTCTTTATTTATGAATTCTGAGGGGGCAACATACAGCAATCAGTCTACATGGATTGGCAGTTTCTTCACAAGTCTTGCCGGCTATACATTTGCCTCATTTATGGCTTTTCTATCATTTTTTTTGATAGGTAAAAGGAAGGAAACGATTTTTATTGATATTTTACTAGCGTTTATTTTCTTAAATCTTATCTTCTGGGTACGAAATCCGTATGGAATCTTTTGGCTCTGCTCCTTTGCGGTTGCCTTCCTATTTTTACTTATCAAAGGCAGTCAAGCCTTAAGGGATCATTTATTATTGTTAATAGCGGCGATTTTGTTAGTGGACTCGGTTCAAAGTGCATATGAAATATTATATATAAGTGTTTTTCAACCCCAAGCAGCAGGGGATGCGGCAAATCTTGCCCGGTTAACCGGAATTATTCCAGCTCCAGTTTGGGGGTTCTTCTTCTTTTTTCAAGCATTATGGTTTTGTTATTATGGGTTGAAAAGAGGCTATTATCGGTTAGGCACTTAAATTTTTCCATTTGCGTTGTAGTACCTGTTTGTATTGTTGGCCATATGATATTACAATGGAAAATGAGCAGACAAGGGGGCTATTGAATGAATGTTTTAGACGTGATTAAAACAAGACGTAATATAAAAAAGTTTAAATCCGATATTGTTGGGGAAGAGCTGGTGTATACATGGTTAGAGGCTGCTGCAATGGCGCCAAATCATCGAATGACTGAACCTTGGGAAATTTATTTTATTGGTGAGGAAACAAGAGGAACGTTAAACCATAAAACAAATTTTGGCAATGCACCAATTCTAATGGCTATATTATCAAGGCATGGGGCAACAGAAATTGAAACGGCAGAAAATGCCATGGCGACTGCCTGTTTTATCCAAAATTTTAACATAGCTGCATGGGCAGAAGGTGTAGGGACATTTTGGTCATCGATTGGGATCACAGGGAAAAATAGAGATGTTCTTGCGGTTCCTGAAAACTTTGATATCATTGCCGTCCTGGCTGTGGGTTATCCCGAGGAAACCCCGGAACCAAAGCCGCGGACACCAATCAAGGACAAAATAAAAAGTTTGTCATAGATAGAAAGATGAAAAAGCCAACCGTTTCAATATCCGCGGTTGGCTAATTTTTTTGGATTTGGGACTTTAATTCGTTGACTCAAGATACTCCAGTGTAAGGTTATCAATTATTTTTTGAACAGGTAGAATTTCCTTAATTTCATCCACCCTTGCCCCAGCGAAAACAAGACCATTATCTACATCTCCATCAACAGATGTAAGGAGAGAATCAAGCGTGCAAAAACGGTAGGAACAATTCTTTAAGCAATCATGGCATTTAGCTATTTTTAATTTATTTGTGCCACTGATTAAATTCGTAAAGTTATTACGAATTGCTCTTCCTTGTAACCCTACGGTTGTTTTCACCAGCACCAAATCTTCTTTTTCTGCATTAACATATTTTTGTTTAAAGGCATGAGGCGCATCACATTCGTGACTGGCTACAAACCGAGTCCCCATTTGCACTCCAGATGCTCCCATTGCGATTGCCTTAGCAATATCTGCACCTGTTAGTATTCCACCCGCTGCAATGACAGGGATCGTAACCGCTTCTACAATTTCCGGGAGGATTTCAAACATAGGACGATCTGTCCCAAGATGTCCCCCAGCTTCAAAGCCTTCAACGACTACTGCTGCTGCCCCTAAGCGTTCTGAAATCCTTGCTAATTTAGCTGAAGAGACGATAGAAATGACCGGTATTCCAGCTTGTTTCCCCCATGAATACATATCCCTTGAGATTCCAGCACCAGATATAATAAAATCAACCTTTTCTTCAAGGGCGGCTTTCATTTTTTCGGCAAAGTCATTCATTGCGAATAGAACATTTACACCAATATAGCCTGCATCTTTGACAAGATCCTTCGCGCGTCTGATATGCGACCGCATTTCATCAACTGAAATTCCAGTTCCAGATATAATGCCAATCCCGCCGGCATTTGCGACTGCAGAGGCCAGCTTGCTTAGAGAAATACCAACACCCATCCCTCCTTGCATGATTGGAACCTTTGGCATCATGTGACCTATTTTAAGTTGTGGAAAGTTCAATTTATAACCCCGTTTCAAATGATATTATTTGGAACTCCCACGTATCATATCACTTCATTTATGAACTGTCTGTGATTACTATCACCAGGTCATAAAAGCAGGTTACATATTAAAAATCGGTCAATACGATTATTCACTAAACGGGATATCGGGGGGCATTTCTATGGTGATTATGGTAATATTATACTAAGATCTTCCAGTCGTTAAAGAGAAGGTTTCATTTTTTTATTTAGGAGGAGTTAGATATGAATCAATTAAAGAAGTTTTGCAGGAAGTTTGATGCTAGTGTGGGGGTTATTTATTATGAACCATAGTAACCTTTCTAAAAAATTTTATAAGCAGCAATTAGTGTATCTTGATGAAAATATCCAGGACCTAACAAGTCTTTATTTTTCTTCCACCCCAATCCAGGAACGAATTAAACACTTTTTTAATTTGTATGTTTTAGAGGTTGAAGATTTACTAACACAAAATCGTGAAAATGGTTTTATTTCATTATTTCCTAAAGTTTATATAGGCACGAAGGTTACAGTCCGCTACGACGAGGAAGATGAAACGGAAGATTATGTCATCTGTTTTCCAGAACAATCAAACCCAGAACAAGGGTTTATTTCATTCTTATCACCAGTTGGAAGGCAGCTTCTGCTTAGGAATATTGGAGAACAAATACCACTTCGAATTCCAACAGGGGATCTTCTAGTAACAATCACGAATATTGCATACATCGGCGATTTGTTTGAAACGGAAGAAAGATATAAAGAAGCCTAAGATCTTCGGTATAAATGAAGGGAATTTTTTAAAACGACCGAACGGGCTAATTCTTCCGTTCGGTCATTTTATATGATTACTGTTAAAATAGATTAAAAACCAAATAAGGAACTTACGATATTTTTCTTTTTCCTTTTTACTTTACTATGGTCAAAGAAGATAGATTTTTCATTTTGTAAAGGTACTTGAAGCTCGTGCATTTGCCTTTGAAGCAGTTCGAGCTGTTGTGTTAATTCCTTTACACATTCTTGTAAATCTTCTATTTCACGGCGATGCTGAAGGAGCTGATAGGAAGTAACCGAATCTGCTTTGGCATTTAGTCCTATTTCTAATTCGCTTACTTTAGAAAATAATTTCGCGAGTGCCTCATTATTTTCTACTGTTTTCACAATCCCTTTTCGAGAATTCCTTTTCTCCTTTATAGGTGTTATATCTTGGATTAGTGTTCCACTTTGGAGTTGTTCATGAATTTCTTTTAATTGATCAATATCTACGTCATTAAAATAATAATGCCCACGCTCATTTTTTTCCATTGGCAGCCCAAGCTGCTTAACCCAGCGCTGTACTGTACTTGGCGACACTCCTAATAATTTTGCCACTTCACTTGTATTCATTTCGAATCCCCCTAATGATAAGATAAGATGACCCAAGACCACGAGTGACGAAATGCTAAAGTAATTGTTTATTTCACAAGAAGTACGCTTCCCATTGGTGCACTAAATTTTTCAGTTAAGACCAGAATTTCCACCATCTTTTTTCTCGTGCTGCTGCTACATCTCGATAACTCGCTAACATTTGTTGGAAAGCTAGTTCTCTTTGCGTAATTTCATGACGGTATTGATTACGCTCTTCAACGAAGAATTCATGATTTTTTGACAGAGCCTCAGAAAGTCCCAAGATTTCGTTATTAGTTACACCCACGTAATGGGATAACTCTTCTGTAGTTTCTGAAAACTGCTTTGAGAGTGTGAAGATTTCTTCAGAAGTCTCTATTGAAACAGTAGCGATGCTGTTGGAAAGGTATTGTAATGAGTCAGAGGTCAGAGCAGATCCCTTTTCCACTGTTTCCGATAACGCATGAATTTCAGATTTCGTGTTAGCTGTCGATTTGTAAATGGAGTCTGAAAGTGATTTAACCGTTAATAAGGTTCCTTTTGAAATTTCTCTTTTTACCTCGTCTAGCACTTCCTTACGAACGACACTGCGAATTTCATCCTTTATTTCATTTAAAAACGTTTTTTTATAAGTCTCCATTGCTTCAAAAAATAGATCAGCATTTTTTAAATGGTGGTCATCAACGTCGTTAGTAGTAACAGATTCGGAAATAATTTCTAATGATAACTCAGGTGTGTTGGAAACATCTTCATTTTCAGGCTCTAGTTTTCTCAGCAACGATTGGCGTATCATATCCTTACTAAATTTGTTGGCGGACATTTCTTTAATTTCCAGCAGTTGTTCGATTTCCGAATTAGAATAAATTCTGGCGCCTTGTTTTGAGCGGGGAATCTGGAGCAATTCCTCATATTCTTTTTCCCATTGACGCAAAGTTCCAGGTGCTGTATTTATTCTTTTTGATACTTCTTTTAACGTATAGGTCATCATATAAAAGCATTCCTTTCTACCTGAATCTAGGAAATAATTTTTCTTTTATACTAGGTATTCACCATCAACTATCCCATTTTCCTGCATCATGACAAAAGCTATCAAAACAAGACTGAAATCACGAAATAACAACATTTTTTCGCGAAAAATGTTACGAAAAAACAATTGACAAACCGACGGTCGGTTTGTATTATAAATCTATAACATATTGAAGGAAAGAAAGGGGAGGAATAAAACGTGAATGTTTCATCAAAAAAGAAATTGATTCAGACGATTGTGTTAAGTCTTGTTATAAATGGGGCGATCCCGGTGGTAGTCTATAACCTATTAATGGATTATTACTCAAGCTTTGTCTCGTTATTAATTGCGACATTGATTCCATTAGCGGATAATCTTTTTCATATCGTGAAATATAGAAAAGCAGATGCATTTGGTTTATTTATGTTGACGGGTTTTGTACTAAGCTTGCTGGCGTTTGTACTTGGAGGAAACGAAAGGCTCATATTGTTAAGAGAATCGATGGTCACTGGCTTATTAGGGCTCATTTTTATCGGATCATTGTTTTTTGCAAAACCACTGATTTATCACTTTGCAATCAGGTTTAGTGCAAGTGATGCCTCAGAAAAGAAGGGACAATTCGAAAAGAATTGGGAGGTTCCATATTTCCGCATAGTCCTAAGGATTATGACCGCCATATGGGGGATTGCTCTATTGGGAGAAGCAGTTGTAAAAGTCATCCTCGTATATGAACTGTCGATTTCTGCCTTTTTAGCCATTTCACAACTCATTTTTTACAGTGTGATTGGTGCAGCAATTTTATTTACAGTGGCCTATCGCAGGTATGCAAAAACCCGTCTAGATTTAATAACAAATGCACGATAACACAACATGAAAATAAGGTAAGGAAGGTATTATTATGGCTAATTCAACTATTTATGATAATCCGAGCTTTCAACACATTCTCTCAACAACTGAAGAAATCATTCTTGAAAAAGGCTGTAGGAATACAACATTAAAAGACATTATTGAACGATCCGGGCTATCAAAAGGGGCCATCTATCATTATGTTGACAGTAAGGATGAATTATTCGGGCTTATCTTAAAATCAAAGATAGAAGAAATGAATGAAAGGTTTCATATGACGATCACTCGTTCCATTAAAGAAGAAAGCCCAAATCATGGCCGGTTTGGTGTTGTCAGCCAATTTTTTCATTCACGACAAAATACGAATGATATTGGCAATTTAATTTTCATATACTTGTTAAGTCAGGATAATGAAAAGGTGAAAAAAATTCTTAGCGATATTTTTAGATATAGTAAAGAAACGGGCATTCAATGGATAAAAATGGGTCAGCTTAATGGGGTCATTCCGCCCCATATTGATGCAGAAAAAATGTCTACACTAATGATGACTTTTTCATACGGTTTACGGGTAACACAATTACTGACCACTGCTGAAGAGGATACCGTTGATGCCAGTGATATTTTTAAAGTGATCATGAAAACATTAACATAAATTTATAAATTCCCCTTTTTGGGGGTTTTACAATCTATATCATACCGACCGTCGGTTTATTAAAAGATGAGGTGAAAGGGATGGAGATTCACTCCATTGGACTAAAGGAAATAAAGAATGTAAATCAATTTTATGCTGAGATTACGGCTGATTTAAGGGAAAAGGGTGTTAACCAGTGGGATCGGTTTTACCCTAATCGATTTGTTATCAAAGCAGATATAAAAAAAGGAAATCTTTTTGGGATACTGTCAGACCAAAAGGTAGTCGGTGCCGTGGCGCTTGATACGAATGAAAGCAAAAAGTACCGGGATCTTTTATGGAAGGATGTCAATGGCTCGCCCTTAATTATCCATCGCTTAGCGGTTCACCCGCGGTACCAAGGAAATGGTTATGGGAAGAAGCTGCTCCATTTTTCAGAGGATTATGCACGTACAAATGGGCATACCAGTATTCGTCTTGATGTGTTCAGTGATAATCCCGGGGCGGTAACTATGTATGAACGAGCAGGGTTTCAAGAACGAGGAATGATTCGATTTCCATTTCGAAAAGTACCATATAAATGTTTTGAAAAAATTATCGGATAGGGAGAAATTTAAAATGCAGATTGAGACAAAAAGGAAACTTACAATTGGCGCATTATATTTTACGATTGCACTATTTGCAGTTTATATCTTTGTTATGTTCCTACTAAATGGAGTAGAGTGGTCACCAATCGTTAAGGGGAAAATGAAAAATCCGGATTTTTCATTGACAATGTGGAAATTGTTTTTCTACCCTCATATTTTCTTGGGTACCATCTCTCTTGCGATTGGTCCTTTTCAATTGACGAAAATCAGCCGAAGGAAACCTAAGTTGCATAAAATGTTAGGGAAAATTTATGCAGTGGCGATTTTTATAAATATCCTGGTCGTACCGTATATTTCTCTTTCTGCAACAGGTGGGAGGGGAACTATGATTGCCTTTCTTGTCTTAAATGCGCTTTGGCTGTGGACGACTGCCATGGGGGTAATCAAGGCAACTCAGCGCAAAATCAGCGCGCATAAAGAGTGGATCCTAAGAAGTTATGCGATTACATGGGTATTCGTCACTTTTAGAATTGTCGTCATTCCCTTTTCACTATTTTTGGATAGTTCAGTAGCCTTTCCAATCGCCGTATACCTCGCCATTGTCATAAACCTATTATTTGTGGAATGGCGGAAGCAGAAAAATAAGAAACTTCCTTCAGGACGAAAAATCCCAGCCTCAAATCCGGTCATATAATTCTTAACTGGATAATATAAAGGATTCCTAGCAAGTCATTGGGGAACAATAACAAGGAACGATATCCTAATGACATAAAGCGAGGAATTCTATGAAAAAGTTTTTATTGCTATTTCTGTTTCTTCTTATCTTGGGACGAACGGAAGCGGCAGCAGCTGTGCAGAAAGTGCCTATCTTAGTTTATCATTCTATTGAGGAATATCATGGACATGGGTCTAAGGAGCTTTATGTAACACCGGAGAATTTTGAGAAGCAAATGAGCTACTTAAGAAATCATGGCTATACCTTATTAACCTTTGAACACTGGCAGGATAGGAAGAAGGTAAACAAACCGATTTTTATTACCTTCGATGATGGATACAAAAATAATCTAAACGCCTTCGCCATCCTTCAAAAGCTAAAAACAGAACAGTATAAGCCTACAGCGACTATGTTTGTTATTTCTGATTTTATTGGTAATGCAAACCGGTTATCCAAAGCGGATCTTAAAAAGATGGCGGATTCAGGTCTAATCTCCGTCCAGTCACATACGGCTACTCATCCGGATTTGACGAAGGTGAAAAATTGGACCTATGAGCTAAAAGAGTCGAAAGAAAAAATTCAGAAAATAACAGGCAAACCGGTGATTGCTCTTTCCTATCCATATGGGAACAGCGATGAACAGGTGGTGAAGGAAACGAAGAAATACTATTTATTTGGATTGACTACCACACCGGGGCCTTTTTCTGAAACCGGGATAAAAGATGAGCCTTACCTGTTTCCGAGAACTTATGTAAAGTATTCAACCACCCTCAAAGAGTTTATGCAGGTGGTAGAGGTTAAATAAAGTAAATGGATTCTTTTTAAATAAGTAATTGATTTTGTTATAGCTAGTATTACTTGAGAAATAATATTGTAAACTAGCAGAAATCTCTATGTAATCAAACCCCGTTATAATAGTGTAATCATAATCTAGACTCTATTAGGGCAGGTGTTTATATGGAAGAGACAATCGCAAAATCCTATTTGCAGAAATCACTAAATGAGTGGAAGGATGATATTTCTGTCGTTCTTGCTGAAATTGGTAATGAATATGATGAAGTATCACAGGAATTGAAAGTGTACTCCTATAAATATGGAATCACCAAGCAAGTAATTCAATCGACGGTTAATGAAGAAATTATCGAGAAAATTCGGGATATGTACCATAAACCTTTTGAGGAGAGTTATAATCAACTGAAAGAATACATGCGTGATCTTGAGGAAAAAAGAAGAGTTTTTCAAATGTTTATTCAAAAAATTGATGAAGTAACAAGAAAAGAATCTGCAAAGATTACCACTTATTAGCAATCTAATTCTCCAGCCAAATTTCGTAAGCAACCCAATCCATTAACTGATTGGGTTGTTTTTTTATGAAAATAAAAGGGTTTTTTTAGATGGAGGGAGCGGACCGGTATGAAAGTGTCCTGCATATATTGATTAACAGGACTAAAATTGTGAGGTGTGAAACAAATGATCACCGCTGCTATTGGAAGTAAAACCTATCGAATTCCTAATAACCTTGAGGAATATTTTCAAACGTTTCGCTCACAAGTGATCGGGATGGACCAGGAGTTTGATTCTCCTTATGGAAAAAAGAAAATCATTTATGCTGACTGGGTGGCTAGCGGGCGTCTTTACCGACCAATTGAGCAAAAGATTTCTGAGGTATTCGGGCCATTTATGGCAAATACGCATACAGAATCAAATATAACCAGCTTAATGATGACTGGAATATATAAGCAATCGAAAAATATTATTAAGGAACATGTCAATGCGGATCAGTATGATGCCGTCATCCTCGATGGCTTTGGGATGACTGCTGTAATCAATAAATTTCAGCGGATATTAGGAATAAGGGTACATGAAAAGTGGAAAGACCGTCTGAAGCTATCTGAAAGTGAAAGACCAGTTATTTTCTTAACGCATATGGAACATCATTCGAATCATACCTCCTGGCTCGAGACCCTGGGGGATGTGGTGGTACTTAGCCCTGACGCGCATGGAAGAGTGGATGTAAAACAACTGGAACAGCTCCTCTATCGTTTTAAAGAACGTAAAATGAAAATTGGCTCGTTTACGGCCTGCTCGAATGTAACTGGAATCAAAACACCCTATCATCAATTAGCGAAAATCATGCATCAACATGGCGGGCTCTGTTTTGTTGACTTTGCCGCATCAGCACCCTATGAAACGATTGATATGCACCCGTTTGATCCTCTCGAAAAACTTGATGCCGTACTTTTCTCACCGCACAAGTTTTTAGGGGGGCCTGGAACGAGTGGCGTTTTGGTTTTTGATAGAAGATTATATTCGAACAAGGTTCCGGATCATCCAGGAGGGGGGACAGTTACTTGGACAAATCCCTGGGGCGAACATAAATATTATGCTGACATCGAGCTACGGGAAGATGGAGGGACACCAGGGATTCTTCAGGCTATTCGAACGGCTCTTTGCTTAAATTTGAAAAATCGGATGGGTGTTGAAAATATTTTAAAGAGAGAGAAAGAACAATTAGAATTATTATTACCTCATCTAGAAGAAATTTCAGGATTTCATCTATTAGATGGTCATATAAGGGACCGCTTAGGTATTATTTCATTTTCAATTGAAAACATTCATTATAATTTAATCGTTCGCTTGCTAAATGATCGGTATGGCATTCAAGTAAGGGGCGGTTGTTCTTGTGCAGGAACCTACGGCCATTATCTATTTCAGTTGGATAAGAAAACCTCCGGGCAGATAACCGGAAAAATTAATCAAGGGGATTTATCGGATAAACCGGGGTGGGTCCGCTTTTCATTACATCCAATTATGACAAATGAGGAAATTCTCTTGTTTGTAAAGGCAATCAAAGAAATTATTATAAACATTGACAATTGGAAAAAGGATTATGTATATGATGCAGCAAGTAATGATTATTTTTATCTAAATCATATTAGAGAAGATATGTCGCCACTTTTTCGCTTCGAATGATGGATTATAATGGTCAATAATGACCAATTATTTTGTCTTTAGAGGACTTATTTCAATACAAGCAACGGCTAACTTGGTAGGGCATATGCTATCTGAGAAAGGTGGGATAGCATGATTCATATTGTTAAGCCTGGTGAAACACTTGGTGTTATTTCAGTAAATTATCGAGTGAGCCTTCAACGTCTTTATGCTGCAAATCCCGGGGTTGGCCATTTGCACGCGGGTCAAAAAATTCAAATTCCTGGTTTGCCAGAACCGGGTGCCATACCTTACTCCATTCAAATATCGGTAGGGAAGAGAAGACTATCATTATACAATAATGGAAAGCTGGTGAAAATTTATCCGATTGCCGTTGGAAAAATGCTGACACATACGCCGACGGGGGATTTTGTCATTGTTAATCGGGAATATAATCCAGGGGGTCCATTTGGTGTCTTGTGGCTTTCCCTTTCAAAACAAGGCTATGAGATTCATGGTACGAACAATCCTAGTTCGATTGGAAAAGCGGTCTCTCATGGCTGCGTAAGAATGTATAATCGAGATGTACTGCAGCTCGCCGAAATGGTACCCAATGGAACAAAAGTTAGTATTCGCCCCTAGATTTATAAGTGGATAGAATAACACAAAAAAGGGCCGTAAATCAGCCTTTTTTTAATTATTTTTTTATAGGGTTTAAAATCCAACTTAAATGGGGAATTTTATTGAGGCATAGGTAATAATTTACAGGTTAATATTAACTTCGTTCCTAATAGGAGGCATGGCAATGCAATTAATACCTCGTGAGATTGATAAGCTCATGATTGTTGTCGCAGCTGATGTTGCGAAAAGAAGAAGAGAAAGAGGCTTGAAATTAAATTACCCTGAAGCAGTAGCATACATCACCTATGAAGTGTTAGAAGGTGCAAGGGATGGAAGAACTGTAGCAGAATTGATGGAATATGGGGCCACCATTTTGAGGCGTGAAGATGTAATGGATGGAATTCCAGACATCATTGACGACATTCAAGTAGAGGCCACCTTTCCGGATGGCACGAAACTAGTGACCGTCCATGATCCAATACGATAAATCGGGAGGAGGCGTACACGAATGGAAATAGAAATGGAACCTGGGCAGCTATTCTTAAAAGAGGAACCAATTATTTGTAATGAAGGAAGAGACAAATTAAGACTGAAGGTAACCAATACAGGAGATCGTCCGGTCCAAATAGGGTCTCACTTTCATTTTTTTGAAGTAAATGAATCCCTTCAATTCAATCGGGAAAAAGCGTTTGGAAAACGGTTGAATGTCCCCGCTGGTGCTGCCGTTCGCTTTGAACCTGGTGATGAAAAAGAAATAGAATTGGTCTGTTTCGCGGGGGAAAGGAAAGTTTACGGGTTTAATAATAAAACCGATGGTTCTGTAGAAAGTGGGTGTGGAAAATGAGCTTTAAAATGACAAGAAAACAATATGCCCAAATGTACGGACCCACTACTGGTGATTCCATTCGGCTTGCAGATACGAATTTATTTATTCAAATTGAGAAGGATCATACTACCTACGGCGACGAGGTCGTTTTTGGCGGCGGTAAAGTGATTCGTGATGGGATGGGGCAGCATCCGCTTGTAACTCGAGGAGATGGCATACCTGATGTAGTCATTACAAATGCGGTTATTTTAGATTACACTGGAATCTATAAAGCAGATATCGCAATTCGTGACGGGAAAATTGCCGGAATCGGTAAAAGCGGAAATCCACTGGTAATGGATGGAGTCGATATCATTATCGGTGCCTCGACAGATATTATTGCGGGTGAGGGTATGATTGTGACTGCAGGCGGAATTGATACACATGTGCATTTTATTAATCCAGCACAAGTGGATGTTGCCCTCACAGCGGGGATGACAACTTTAATTGGCGGCGGTACAGGAGCAACGGCAGGCTCAAGGGCCACTACAGTCACTCCTGGAGAATGGAATATACACCGAATGCTTGAAGCAATAGAAGGGCTTCCAATAAACGTAGGATTAACGGGTAAAGGACAAGCAGCAACCGAAGAACCTTTAGCAGAACAAGTACGAGCAGGTGCAATCGGACTAAAAGTTCATGAAGACTGGGGCGCAACACCTTCAGCCATTGACCATTCATTGAAGGTGGCAGATAAATATGATGTGCAAGTGGCCCTTCATGCAGACACTTTGAATGAGGCAGGGTTTGTTGAAAACACGATGGCGGCGATTAAGGACCGGGTTATTCACTTGTATCATACAGAAGGAGCAGGCGGCGGACATGCGCCAGACTTAATCAAGGCAGCCAGCTATACGAATGTTCTGCCGTCTTCAACAAATCCAACACTGCCATATACCGTTAACACTGTCGATGAACATTTAGATATGCTAATGGTTTGCCATCACTTAAATCCATCAGTACCTGAAGATATCGCCTTTGCCGATTCACGGATTAGAAAAGAAACAATTGCTGCTGAAGACATCCTTCAGGACATGGGAATTTTCAGCATGACCAGTTCAGATGCACAAGCGATGGGACGTATTGGCGAGGTGGTCATTCGGACATGGCAAGTGGCAGATAAAATGAAAAAACAAAGAGGCTCGATGCAAGGGGATAGCAAGCTATCCGATAATAATCGTGCAAAGCGTTATATCGCGAAATATACGATAAATCCTGCGATTACCCATGGAATCGCTGATCATGTCGGATCTATAGAAGTAGGGAAAATCGCGGATCTTGTGGTGTGGTCACCGGCGTTTTTTGGTGTTAAACCCGAATTGGTTCTGAAAAGTGGTTTCATTGTATATGGGATGATGGGGGATGCAAACGCTTCAATTCCAACCCCACAACCGATAATATGTCGTCCGATGTATGCTGCCTATGGAAAAGCATTACAAAAAAGTTCCATCACGTTCATTTCCCAAGCCGCATTTGAAGGGAAAGTACATGAACAACTTGGCTTAGAAAAAATAATCCTGCCCGTTCACGGAATTAGAAAATTAACCAAAAAAGACATGAAGCTTAACTCTGAAACACCTGACCTATCTGTGGATCCACAAACGTACGAGGTACGGGTAAACGGGGAACTAATCACATGTGATCCGGTGGATCAAGTACCAATGGCACAACGATATTTCCTATTCTGAGGTGAAGGTATTGATTATTGAAAGAATCGAAACAAATATTGAAAGTTTGGAAAAAGAAGAGCTAATCAATCGTCATATTGAAAAGGTTTACCTTGAAAGTGCTCATTTAGTGAAACGGATTCAACGTGTTAAAACAGACCATGGCCGGGAAATTGGTATTCGATTAAAAGATCCACGGGACCTGGTTGCGGGCGATATATTGTATATGGATGAACATAATATGATTGTGATTGACGTTGTCGCCGATGACTTAATCGTCATTAGTCCGCGCAGTTTAACAGAAATGGGCACGATTGCCCATCAATTAGGAAATCGACACCTGCCTGCCCAATTTGCAAATGACGAGATGATGGTTCAATACGACTATCTTGTAGAAGAGCTTTTAAAGGAGCTGCAAATACCCTATAAACGGGAAGAACGCAAGGTGAAGCAAGCGTTTCGTCATATTGGACATAGTCATGGAGAATAGTATCCTTTCATTACTACAGCTTTGTGATTCCAACTTTCCAACCGGGGCCTTTAGTCATTCCTACGGTCTTGAAAGTTATATTCAAGAGAATAAAGTACATAATCAAGAAACATTCTCCGAGTGGCTTCGGGTGTATTTGAATGAGCAACTCATCTTTTCAGATGGGCTGGCATGTCACCTTGTTTATCAAGCGTTGGAGGAGGAGTCTCTTCAGAAAGTGTGGAAGTTGGACCGTTTATTGACAGTGCAAAATTTACCCCGTGAAACGAGGGAAGGCACGCAAAGAATCGGCGAGCGGATGTTAAATCTTGTCGAGTCATTATATGATGCCCCCATACTTTCAATTTACAGAAAAAGGATTGGTGCCAAGCAATCTTTTGGCCATCCAGCGATTGTTTTTACGATGATTGCACAATACCTTAAGGTTTCAAAAGCCGAGACCACTTTGTTTTACCTGTATTCTGTTGTTTCCAGTCTTGTCCAAAATGCTGTCCGGGCAATCCCGTTAGGGCAGACAGCCGGACAAAAAATTATTCACCAAATTCAAGGTGATTTAGCCAAGGCCACTACAACAATTGGGCAATTAGATGAAGAAGATTTTGGTATTGTCTCACCTGGTTTAGAGTTGTCACAAATGATGCATGAGCGAATTAATATTCGTATTTTTATGTCATAAATGAGAAAGGGAAGTGTGTTTTTATGGAACCGATTAAAATCGGTGTTGGAGGCCCTGTTGGTGCAGGAAAAACAATGCTAGTGGAAAAATTAACTCGTCATTTTAATGATGAAATAAGTATGGCTGTGGTTACAAACGATATTTATACAAAAGAGGATGCTAAATTTTTAATCCAAAATGGCGTACTCCCCGCGGATCGAATTATAGGTGTCGAAACAGGGGGATGTCCGCATACTGCCATTCGCGAAGATGCTTCCATGAATTTTTCAGCAATAGATGAATTAAAAGAAAAACATCCGGATTTAGAACTTATTTTTGTAGAAAGCGGCGGAGATAATCTAGCGGCAACATTCAGCCCGGAATTAGTTGATTTTTCTATCTACATTATTGATGTTGCCCAGGGAGAAAAAATCCCGCGAAAAGGCGGACAGGGAATGATTAAATCCGATTTATTTGTCATTAATAAAACGGATTTAGCACCGCATGTGGGAGCAAGTCTTGAGATCATGGAATCAGATACAAAAACTTTCCGCGGGGATAAACCATTTGCTTTTACCAATTTAAAAGACAACACAGGTCTTGATGATGTTATCGATTGGTTAAAGCAAAATGCACTATTAAAAGGATTGGCCTAAGATGGGGGATTGGACGGGTGCATTAAACTTAGAAGTGGAAGACAGAAAAGGAAAAACGGTCGCAAAGAAAGTATATTTTCAGGGCGCATTAAAAGTTATGCGCCCTATTTACCATGATGAATCTGGCCAAGCTTGTTATTATTTATTAAACCCGGGCGGCGGGTATTTAGATGGGGATCGCTATCAAATGAAAATCTCACTTGCGGAAAAGGCTAAGCTAACGCTAACAACACAGTCTGCTACAAAAGTGTATAAAACACCGAACAATTTTGCCTATCAAGAAGCAGAGATATCCCTTCAACCGGGAAGTTATCTTGAGTATCTCCCAGATCCACTGATTGCCTACCAAAATGCAAAATACAAACAAAAAAATGTGATTCGAATGGATAAAACAGCTACTTTCCTTTATTCTGATATTGTCACTCCAGGCTGGTCACCAGACGGCGAACGATTTAGCTATCAAGCGGTCCAGTTATTAAATGAGATCTACGTGGATAATGAATTAGTGGTTTATGACCATATTAGATTAAATCCTGCTACACAAAATATGAAGGGACTTGGATTCATGGAAGGTTTTTCGCATTTAGGTTCCATGATTGTAGTAGGGAAGCAAACGAACAGTTCCCTGCTTGATCAGTTATATTTGGCGATTGATATGAATTCAGATGAATATAGACTTGGACTATCTTTACTTTCAGTTCCAGGATTGACTATCCGTGTGTTAGCTAATTCGACACAAGTAATTGAAAAACTTTTTTCTGAATTCCACCGTATGGTTAGTCAGAAATGGTTTAATACAGAACCAAGCTTCCTTAGAAAATATTAATCATAGCTTTTGGATTTAGCCCTGCGAATAGATCATTATGGAAATGGAAAAACTCTTATAGAAATATAAAAGGGGGTTAATTTATGTTTGAAAAATTTAAAGTATACCATCTATTCAAAGGGCAAGTACATGAACGCCCTCACTTTTCTTTAAGGATACAAGGTCATGATTATAAGGGGATGGTCCATGGTGATAAAATACATTGGTATCATCCCCATCCAAAGCAAAAGCATGAAGAAGATTTTCTCGATGCAGTTGAGTCGAAGGTTTTTAAAATGATGAAAGGTCACCTAGTATAATGAAACAAAGCTCCTTTACCTCGGTCCGGGATGCTTTGTTTTTTTCATCAAATAGACCGAAGGGATTTCATTGCACCGAGAAGAAGCCATGTACAAAATACAAAAGGCATTGTCAGTGCAGGAAGTCCATATGGTAAAAGCCAGGTAACAATACTGGCCGTAATGGGAACAGTTAAACAAGCTGCCAAAATGCCATATAAAAGTGCATATCGATGGCCCTCTTTAAAAACATTAGCTACTGCGATCATGGTTAGGATTGCGTTGTATCCATAAAACCCCATAAATATCAAGCTGTGTTCTCCCCCGAGTGCATATGACGTCAGCAATGCTGCTCCATTTCCTATAATTGCATAGAGCCCGAATCTCCACCCTGCCCAAAATACGGCAATATAAAGCAAAATTCCTGACCAGTTATTATCAAGGAAGAAAATTTGCCCCATTCCATTAACAGCTCCGTCAAGCCAATTTGTCTCGCCTTTTATATTTAATGTCCAATTTGCTAACGATTGTGGTGCAAGTTTAGGGTCAATCTTAAATGAAACTAATCGGTAAGCAGTCAGCAATAAAAACCATGTTAAGATAATAAAAGGAAAAGTGAGAACTGGGAGTCCAACTTGTCTCATGATATGAATCATTGCTGCTGTAAATATGGCTGCGATTGCAGCCCCAGCTAAGGCAATAATCCAGCGGTTATCGCCTTTTAAAAACAAGGAAAGGGCCATTCCGGTCAGCACTGAGTTATAACCATAAATTCCTTGGTTAACAATCTTTCCATCTGCACCCCCTAATTTTCCAATTAGCGTACCAGTGATGGATGATAAAAGGGCAATAATTCCCATAGGCAGGGAAGACACCATTATCGCCATTAATATTATGAATCCAGTGACAGCATTTTCAATCAAAATAATTTGAGAAATTCCTTTTAGAGATGAAGATATTAACCAATTAAGTATTTCTCTGCTAATTATCTTACCTACCCTGGTATGAATTTATTACCACTCCCTTGTTAGCATTTTAAAGAATAATGTTAAGATGGAATTATGTACTTCGCTTGTTAACCCTACTCTTTAATTTTCCTTAAAAATAGAGAATTATGACCATGTTTCGAATAACTTTGTCTGAACCACTTCACAAATCGCTAATTGAATTTTAAAATAATGATACTAGGAAGCTATAGGAAATAAGGCAGTTTACTAGAGACTGCCTGTAGACGAACAGTGCAAGTACAGTTTGAGGGGAGACATTTCATTGAAAAAAGTATATATCATCCACGAAAATAGCGAATGGACCATTCATTTAACAAAGCGTCTCGATGAACTAGGAGTGCCTTATGAAGAGTGGCATCTGGATAGAGGGCGTCTTGATTTATCAAAAGAACCGCCGGAAGGGGTTTTCTATAACCGTATGAGTGCCTCCTCACATACAAGGGGGCACCGCTTTGCACCGGAGTTTACCGCACAGGTTCTTGCTTGGCTTGAGACTCATGAGCGAAAGGTAGTTAATGGTGCCCGGGCACTTCAACTTGAGGTTAGTAAGGTAGTCCAATATTTAGAACTAAATAAATTTGGCATCCTAACACCACGGTCAATTGCTGCAGTGGGGAAGGGGCAAATCCTAGAAGCAGCAGCTGAATTTTCGGATATACCGTTTATTACCAAACATAATCGTGCAGGAAAAGGGCTTGGAGTCCAGTTGTTTCAAACCATTAATGGGTTGAAAAACTATGTAGAAGGACCCGCATTCGAAAATCCAGTGGACGGAATTACCTTAATTCAAGAGTATATTCAAGCACCGGAGAGTGTTATTACACGTTGTGAATTTGTTGGCGGGAAATTCGTCTACGCAGTGAAAGTGGATACTTCGGAGGGCTTCCAACTATGCCCAGCTGATGCCTGCCAAATCGGTGATTTATTTTGTCCAGTGGGAGAAGAAAAAGAAGAAAAAACAAAATTTGAAATTATTGAAGGCTTTTCAGACCCAATCCTTAATAAATATGAGCAGTTCCTTGCTGCCAACCAAATTCAAGTTGCCGGGATCGAATTTATTCGAAATTCAGCGGGTGATATTTATACTTATGATATCAATACAAATACAAACTACAATTCGGATGCGGAAACAAAGATGGGGAAATTCGGCATGCTTGAGCTCGCCAAGTTTCTGCAGGAAGAACTAGATAAAATAGTTAATTAGGGTAGTAAAGCTCTCCGTGATTGGAGGGCTTTACTTTTTCTAATGAAATATATTTTTTAAATAACTTTGAAACTTTCTTTTTCCTAATTCGTTGATGTGTTGAAAGGGGGAGACATGAAAAAGAATTATAGTTTTGAAGAAATATATCGATTGTATATGAATGATTTGTTTTATTACATGCTCTCCCTAACCAGACAAAAAGAAGCCGCAGAGGATTTAGTGCAGGAAAGCTTTTATAGAGCTCTGATTCATCTTGATAGCTATCGTGGGGATGAGGTACGCCCGTGGCTATTCAGGATTGCCTATAACGCTTTTATTGATTGGTATCGGAAGGAGAAACGCACGGTTCCGCAGGATATACAGGAGTGGCAATTACCTGCCGTAAAAAGCACAGAACAACAATTCATGGCCACCAATGAAATTTATGAATGGAAAAAAGATTTAACGTTATTGCCGGTAGCCATACAAAATATCCTAATACTTAGGGATTTCCATGGATTCAGCTATCAGGAAATTGCAGAAATGACGGGGTATACTCTCGGGAAAATAAAAATGGATCTGTTCCGCGGGCGAATTGAACTGAAGAAAGCGAGGGAGAAACTGAAATGACATGTCCTGATAGGAAAGCCCTTTGGGAAAAATACTTAAACGGCAAGGCGACGGAAGAAGAACAAAGTCAATTAGAACTGCACATGGAAGATTGTGAAGCATGCACGAAATTCCTAAATCAGCAGTTGGAGGAAGCTGAGCCGGAATCAAAACAGGAAAAGAAAAATGATCGTATTCAGCCTATTTATTTTAAAGGTTCATTAAGGAAGGCTAAATGGAAACAACGGTTTTCACAAACCTTGTTTATTGCTGCAGTCATTGTTTTCATTATGATTATTGGCACAATCTCCTCCCAATTCTACTATAGCGGGGAAACGTTAGAAAAGATTAATACGGTTGAAACTGCAGCAGTAGAGAGCTTGCTTCCAAATGTTCATTCACAGGGTGGAAGTATGAGAAGGAATTCATTTTTTCGAATGGAAAACGATATGGATTTAGTAAAACAAATTGGTGGGGGTGGAAAACCGGTAGGGCAATTAAAGGTGTCTCATTTGTTTAGTAAGGTGAATAATGTTGAAAAACTTTGGGTTGGAGGACAATATGATTTAAATTTGTATTTTGCCAATCCTTCTTTAAAAGATGATGCTGATCTAAATCATTGGAACGATGAATTTTGGAATGCATTAAATAAACTGCCTGAGGGTACCGTTTCGGAGGTTGCTCTATCATTTGATAAACCTTATACCATTAATGAAATGGATGGAATACTGTCAAAAGTATTTCTTGATGAACATAAAATGCCGATATGGTATGCGGTTGATACAGGGGAATCTAATCAAGAAGATCCATACCTTGGGGCAGGGCAGGTTTTAGGCTTTCGGAGTCTTTTTAGCTTGGACCAGGAAACTGAAAGTAAAAATTATACGAAAGAGCAGCGAGTGAAAAAGTTGATACAGCTTTTGGCTGAAAATGAAGAGACCGTTCAAAGTATGGAAATTACATCCAGGGAGCTCTCGCTTAAAACTCGCTATCAATATATCAAAAAGAATGGTGTGAAAGTCTACGGGGTCGTTTTAACGGGGCCAACAAAGGAATTTCTACAGCTAAAGGATATGGAGCAAATTAAGTTTGCTTCACTGGGTGAGGTGGAACTTTGGAACTGGTATGAGCGCCCGGTAAGCGGGGCAATGCATTAAAAAAGAATACAAAGACGGAGGCTGATTCAAAGGGAACAGCCTCCGTTATAATGAGAAATTATTCAGCTTTTGCTGCTTGAAGCTGCAGGCTGATTTTTACTTTTTCAGCAACAAGGACGCCGCCGGTTTCAAGGGCTGCATTCCAAACTAGACCATAGTCAGAACGGTTGATTGTACCTTCTGCACTGAAGCCAACTTTTTCATTGCCCCACGGATCTTTACCTTGACCTTCGAAAGTTACTGCAAATGTTTCTGATTTTGTTGTACCACGAAGTGTTAAATCGCCAGTTACATTATATTCACCATCATCTGTTTTTACGATGTTTGTTGCTTTGAAGGTCATTGTTGGGTGATTTTCGACATCAAAGAAATCTCCAGAAACCAAGTGACCGTCACGATCTTTATTGCGAGTATCCACACTTCCGGTTTCAACAGAGAATTCAATGGTTGCAGACGTTAAATCAGTTGGATCTGCTTCAATTGTTGCGTTAAAGCTGTTAAATGTACCTTTCACGTTGGCGATCATCATGTGACGAACAGAAAAATCTACACTGCTGTGTGATGGATCAAGTGCCCATTTTGTCTTTGCCATTTTATTTTCCCTCCAATTTGTTTTAAAAATATTTATCTTGAAATTAAAATAACTTAATTCAAGGTAAATTATATGTTGATTGCCACTATTTTGTCAATTGTTTTTTACTAACTTTTTTGTTTTACACTAAAAGTACTTTTACAGGTAGTGGGTATAATGAAGGGAAGGGGCATGAAGACGGATTCTTGCCAATAAAAAAACGCCGAAATGGCGTTTGCAGTTTACATATAATATTTTCCTCTTGAAAATAAAGAGGGAGCATGATAAAATGACTATTGGCACAAAAGGTTAAATTTTTACATATTTACTAATATCCTATAATAACATTATCACATTTGGTTTTGGATTGTCAAGCAATTGAAACTAAATTTTATCTGGAGAGTGGTCTAATGAGTGATTTACAAAAAAAAGACTGGCAATTGGAACAAGAGAGAGTTAGTTCGGTTGTTAAAGAAATTGATCAAAAGGTAAAAAACCTTATGAAAAATACCGGAAAGGTACGCTCAGACGTTCTCGAGATTCGCAAAACCTTTTGGGAGGATGTCACTGTTAATATAGATGAACCGGATGATATGATTGAAACGGCAGCTGTTATTAAGCAGCAGGCTGAATTGCTTTCAGAACGTGAGCGGACACATAAACATTTGGATAAACATCTCAAAACTTTGGCTAGGTTAAAATATTCTCCTTACTTTGGTAGAATCGACTTTTTGGAAAACGGGGAAAACTCCGCTGATCACGTCTATTTGGGGATTGCTTCATTAATGGATGAACAGGACGAAAATTTTTTAATCTATGACTGGCGTGCACCTATATCGGGTCTTTATTATGACTACTCTCCAGGTCCAGCTCAATATCACACTCCTGAAGGAATCATTGAAGGGGAAATGACGTTAAAACGGCAATTTATGATTAGGGCTTCGGAAATTAAAGCAATGTTTGATACTGGTGTAACCATTGGTGATGAAATGCTTCAGGAAGTACTCGGAAGCAATGCAAGCACGCAAATGAAAAGTATTGTCGCAACTATTCAACGTGAACAAAACGAGATTATTCGGAATGAGCGAAGTAAAATACTTATTGTCCAGGGAGCAGCAGGAAGCGGTAAGACCTCTGCCGCTCTGCAGCGAGCAGCCTACTTGTTGTATCGGTACCGTGGAACATTGAACTCTGAAAATATTATGCTTTTTTCACCGAACCCACTTTTTAACAGCTATGTTGCCACCGTGCTGCCTGAGCTTGGCGAAGAAAATATGCAGCAATCCACCTTTCAGGAATACTTAAACAATAGACTTGGGAAAGAGTTCGATGTCGAAGATCCTTTTACGCAAATGGAGTATTTGCTGGGCGGGAAAGATGATAAAGAATATTTAACAAGAATCGAGGGAATCCGCTTTAAAGCTAGCCTTGAATTTAAAAAAATCATTGATCGGTATGCCTCCGGATTTTCCATTCAAGGCCTAATCTTTAAGGATTTATCCTTTAGAGGGGATGTATTAATCTCCAAAAGGGATATTCATAATTATTTTTATTCGTTAGAGGCAAGCTATTCTATTCCAAACCGAATTCAGCTCGTCAAGGAATGGTTATTAAGGGAGTTAAGACGGGCCGTGAAACGGGAACGTTCTAGAAGTTGGGTCGAGGAAGAGCTTCAATTTCTCGAAAAAGAAGACTTTATGGAGGCATTCAAAAAACTCCAGGAAAAAAATCAATTTACCGAAAATACTTTTGATGATTTTGAACAAGAGCAAAAGTTGTTAGCGGAAATAGTTGTTAAAGAAAAATTCAGGCCATTATTTTCGAGAGTAAAAAAATTAAAATTCATCGATATGCCGCAAATTTATTTGCACTTATTTGAAGATGTGGAGAGGTCAGATGAATCTCTTCCGGATCACTGGGATCAGATTTGCAGTTTTACAGTAAACAAGATAAACAATATGGTCATTCCATATGAGGATGCCACACCATACGTATACTTACAAGATTTATTTGAAGGCCGGAAATCGAATACGGCCATTCGCCATATTTTTATTGATGAAGCACAGGATTATTCACCCTTCCAGTTTGCTTTTATCCAAACGCTTTTTCCGTATAGCAAAATGACCCTGCTTGGTGATTTCAATCAAGCAATCTTTTCGGGGGCAACAGGTTCTGCGACTGTGTTAACGGATTTGGACATGAGTGATAAGGATATTGAATCGTTTGTGTTAACAAAAACCTATCGGTCAACAAGGCAAATCGTTGAATTCACAAGTGGTTTAATTGTCGGCGGCGAAAAAATAGAACCATTTAACCGTCAAGGCAGGAAGCCAACAATCGAACGGGCAAACCAGACGAGGATTAATCATTTAATTCTTGAAAAAATAAAAGAATATCAGCGCGATGGACATCGGACTATTGCGGTTATTTGCAGGACAGCTGCCGAAAGTAAAGTAGTATATAAAGCACTTAAAGAGGACGTTCCACTTCATTTAATCGAGAAAGGGACGGTTTCATATGAAAAAGGAAGTCTTGTTATTCCGTCCTATCTTGCTAAAGGGATTGAGTTCGATGCGGTTATCCTTTACGATTGCTCCCATTATAAAAAAGAAAGTGAACGGAAATTATTTTATACTGTTTGTACTCGAGCTATGCATGAATTGTATATGTTTGCGTCAGATGAAATCAGTCCACTCTTGGCAGCCGTATCAAAGGATGCATATGGGCTTAAATAACTGAAAAACAGCAGCCATCCAGCTGCTGTTTTTTATAGTCAAAAAACTATCTTACTTTTTCCATTGTTTTTGAACTTGTTCAAAAGCAAGCTGCAATATTTCTTCGGCGGATGTATCCTGATTGGCAATGACATTCGTCAAATAGCTTATTCCTTCGAAAGTTACTGCTACATCTACTTGTACCATATTAAATCACCTTTTCCTATAATCGAAATTTGTTGGTTTTCTTTATGTTAAATTAAAAATTCACAACGATTCATTGTATTAATGCACCTTAATAAATATGACGTTCAATGCCCGGCAATTGTTACCAACTTAAGCTTCCGGTTTGGTATAATTGTTCCAAGAATATGAAGCAAAGGGAGATAAACGATGTCGATGTATTTTGAAGAGGTAAAAAAAGAAACACTGTATATTGCACTTGAAATCCTTAACTCGAACCCAGAATTTAATCTTTATGATAACGGTAGAGAGACAAGGACACTTGCCGAAATGGAGGAAGAATTCTTAAATTCTAAAACAGTCAGTGCTTTTATTAAACTTGATGATACCTATATTGGCATCATTGATTACTTGCTTGAAAATCCAAACGACCATTATCCGTGGCTTGGTTTGTTGATGATTCATGGTGATTATCAAGGATATGGTTTTGGTGCACAGGCATATGAAACATATGAATATGAGATGTCTAAGCGGGGGTTAAACCATGTTCGAATTGGCATTTTGATCGAAAATAAAAAAGCAATACGTTTCTGGGAATCGATAGGATTTATCTTTTATAAAACAACAACATTAAAGAATGGAAGTGTAATTAATTGCTATCAAAAACAACTAGGTTAAAAAAACTTCCAAAAGGAAGCTTTAAACCTCAACACTCATAAATTCCTCAGCAAACAGCTGCACTTGGTTTTTATCTACTTTGTTCTTCTTAAGTAAGGATTCTGCAATGACTAGATGGGCTTGAATCGAAACATTTCTTTTTAATTCGCGAATTGACACATCGCCATTCAATAATTGAATGGCTTTTTCTCTGATGTCTTGATTCTTAGATGACTTGTACAGAAGATAAGCAATACAAGTAACCTTGTCCACAAAGAAACCTCCCCAATCATGAAACGAGCCTTTCTTAATTAATTCGACCACATTCTAATTTTTTCCTGCTAATATTCTGAAAATTTTTAAAAAAATGACGGCTAATTTGCTAGGAATTTTTATAGATAATTGCTTCTTTGATAGGTATTTTATATAATATTGAGGGGATAAAAGAAAAACGGTGATAGACTGCAGAATTTACCTTTCGTCCCATTTGGGATGGGGGGTTTTTATTTATCCACTAACGGCCACGGGGCAGGACAAGACCCGACGATCAGTTAGGTGAACGTTATACATAGATTTAGGAGGAAAAGCAATGAAACAGGCCTTAATCAAGGATTTGTACAGAAATACAGAGAGTTACGTTGAGAAGAAGGTACAGTTATCTGGATGGATCCGGACAATTCGCGATTCCAAAACCTTTGGGTTCATTGAATTAAATGATGGCAGCTTTTTTAAAGGGGTGCAGATTGTATTTGATGAGCAATTGGAGAATTTTAAGGATATTGCCAAGCTGCCGATTAGTTCATCCATTAAGGTTGAGGGAGATTTTATTCATACTCCTCAAGCAAAGCAGCCGTTTGAAATTAAAGCAACGAACATTGTGATTGAAGGGATGTCCAACATTGACTTCCCATTACAAAAGAAAAAGCATTCATTTGAATACTTAAGAACAATTGCGCATTTGAGACCAAGAACTAATACATTCTCAGCTGTTTTTCGGATAAGATCACTTGCTTCTTATGCGATTCATAAGTTTTTCCAAGATAAGGGATATGTGTATGTACACGCACCAATCATCACTGGCAGTGATACCGAAGGAGCGGGGGAAATGTTCCGAGTGACGACACTCGATATGGACAATCCGCCAAAAAATGAAGAAGGTAAAACGGATTTAACTAAGGATTTCTTTAATAAAGAAACGAATCTGACTGTTAGCGGACAGCTCTCGGCTGAGTCATTTGCGTTAGCATTTCGGAATGTTTATACGTTTGGACCGACTTTTAGAGCAGAGAACTCAAATACAGCGAGGCATGCAGCTGAATTCTGGATGATTGAACCAGAACTTGCCTTTGCTGAGCTTCCGGACATTATGGATTTAGCTGAAGAAATGGTGAAATATGTAATAGGGTACGTGTTGGAACAGGCTCCTGAGGAAATGACTTTCTTTAACAGCTTTATTGAAAAGGGCTTGTTAGACCGTCTTACTAGTGCACATGATGCGAACTTTGGCCGTGTGACGTATACGGAAGCAATCCAGTTGCTATTAGAATCAGGTGAAACCTTTGCTTACCCGGTGGAATGGGGAGTTGACCTGCAAACGGAGCATGAACGTTATTTATGCGAAAAGGTCTTCAAACGCCCAGTATTTGTCACTGATTATCCAAAAGAAATTAAAGCCTTCTATATGAGATTAAATGAGGATCATAAAACAGTTGCTGCTATGGATTTACTTGTGCCTGGAATCGGTGAATTGATTGGCGGCAGCCAGCGTGAAGAACGGGAAGAAGTATTGGCTGGAAAAATTAAAGATCTTGGAATGAATGAGGAAGATTATTGGTGGTATTTGGAACTCCGAAAATACGGCGGTACAAAACATTCGGGCTATGGGATTGGTTTTGAGCGCTTAATTATGTATTTAACAGGTATGTCAAACATTAGAGACGTTATCCCATTCCCAAGAACACCAGGAAATGCAGAATTTTAAATCAAATAGGAAGAAGACCAATTCGTTGAATTGGTCTTCTTCTTGTTCTGCAAACTTCATTTTAAAGATCTTGTAATTCTTCCTCGAAATAAAAAGTTTCCGGGTGCTCTTTAACGATATAAGAATATCTCTTCATATTTTTTACATACTGCCATTTCAAGATAGTGACGGCCTCTCCCGTTTCAATAATATTAACAGTCTGACCGGATTTGTATCGATTATTTGCATTTTTCAAATTCAACACCCCTTTTAAATTCCCATACTTAGTATAACACAAATGAATGAACTACTATGTAACTACATCTGATAATAGGAATAGAGAAAGATAAAGCCATTCATTTTGAATTATTACCTAACTATGATATGCTAAATAAAAGTGAGGTGTCGTTTTGACAAATTTTAAAGCAAAAAAGAGTAACCTCAAAGATTTATTAGCAAAAAAAGGAATGGACCTGGATAGTTTGGAAAGAAATACAAATATACCCAGGAATCAGCTCGATGACTACTTGTCAAAGAGAGTTATGAATTTAAATAATGCGATGACAATCTCCAAAGAATTAAATTGCCGAATTGAAGATTTATATGTTTGGACGGCAGAAGAAGCATAAACTTGAAAAAGCAGACTCGAATGATGAGTCTGCTTTTTTTGTTTTTATAAGCGAAAAAATATCAGGTTTAACAAAATTAATTATATGATAAATAAAATTAATTTTTTGTTTTAATTTAATGAAATATTTAAATATTTATATTTAAATATTTGGATAAATGATGTATTATATGGTTAAAGAAGGAAAGGAGAAATAAATGTCATATCCGGTTATTACAAATTGCCCTGTGTGCAGTAGGCAATTAAAAATTATGAAGTTACAATGTACCCATTGCCAAACCACAGTGGAAAATGAATTTCAGTTTTCAAAATTAGCAGCTCTAAGTCAGGAACAGCTCCATTTTATCGAGATTTTCCTAAAATGCCGTGGAAATATTAAAGAAGTTGAAAAAGAATTAAGTATTTCATATCCAACTGTTCGAGGAAAATTGGATGATATTATTTCTTCTCTTGGATTTGCAATAAACAAAAAGACAGAAATCGATAAACGGAAAATTGTTTCTATGCTGGAAAAAGGTGAAATTACTGCTGAAGAGGCCATTCACTTATTAAAAGAGGGGGAAGCGTAAATGAAGGAAGAAATCTCAAGGGTGTTAACAATGGTTGAAGAAGGGAAGCTGGATAAGGAAAAAGCAACTGAGCTGATTAATGTATTGCAGGGGAAGGACCAGCCTGTGAAACTACAAAAAGAAATCCCTTACGGTAACAAAATGTTAAAAATCCGAGTAACCTCAGAGAAAGGTGACAATGTAAACGTAAATCTGCCAATTAATTTGGTCAAGGCAGTACTAAAAGTGGGAACGAATATCGCTGAAAAAATTCCCGAAGCAGCAAAATACGTAAAGGATATTAACGTAGACCTCTTAATTGAAGCCATCGAAAATGAATTAGACGGACAAATTGTCGATATCACCTCGGCAAATGGCGATAAAGTGTTCGTAGTGATTGAGTAACCGATGCTTAAGGTCCGTGTAAAGGTAAGGGATAAAAGGTTTACGGTACCTGTTCCGTATCCAGTCTTAAATATAGTTAGTACTGTTATTACTTCAAAAAAATTTAATCGTTTTGTAAACCAGGCAATTGAAAGAGATGGTAGGAAATTCGTAGTCCCCCAAATAGAAAGGAAAGACCTAAAACCACTGCTTAAGGCATTAGTGAAGCATAAAGGGTTAACGTTGGTTGATACAAAATTAAACGATGGCACTGAAGTGACGGTCAAGTTGTAAAGCATTATCCGAAATTTAGGGATAATGCCTTTTTTTTAATTTAAGAAAAAACACGCGATTTCGCGTGCTTTTTCAAAATTAGTTAATTTGTTAAATCGCATTTCTCTAATGGAATAACCTTGGTTTTTTTCGAGAATTTATAACCTAGCCATAATATTAAGAAAAGCGGCAGGCCAATATAAGAAACCAGCACACCGTTCCAGTCGATATGGCCGCCCATGAAGGCTGTATAGTTTTGCCCTAAAACCACAAATCCACAGACAGAAAAGGCGAATATCGGACCAAATGGGAAGAATTTTGATTTAAACGGTAACAAACTAAGATCCTTACCTTGGGCAACAAAGGCCTTACGAAACCGATAATGACAAATTGCGATCCCGAGCCATGCGATAAAGCCTGACATTCCTGATGCATTTAATAACCATACATATACAGTTCCGTCACCGAAGAAAGAAGCAAGGAAAGCAAGGGTGCCTACTAAGGTTGTTGCCAATAATGCATTTACTGGTACGCCATTTTTATTTAACTTACCTAGAAATTTTGGTGCTTTACCTTCACGCGCCAAGTTCCAAAGCATCCGTGCCGAAGCATACATTCCAGAATTTCCTGCTGACAATACAGCTGTTAAGATAATTGCATTCATGATAGAGGCAGCGAAAGCGATTCCTGCCTTTTGAAAAACAAGTGTAAAGGGGCTTACGGTAACATCCCCATTTGCTAAATTAGCATTTGTATATGGAATAAGAAGTCCGATTACTAAAATGGCTAGAATATAGAATAAAAGAATTCGCCAGAATACTTGTTTGACAGCACGTGGAATGGCTTTCTTTGGATCCTCCGTTTCACCAGCAGCAACACCTAATAGCTCTGTCCCTTGGAAGGAGAAGCCAGCAGCCATAAAGATACCTAGCATCGACATAAAACCGCCATGGAAGGGGGCATCACCAATTGTAAAGTTTTTGAAGCCAATTGCTTCGTCTCCCATGATACCGAATATCATTAGAGTTCCAGTAATGATAAAAATAATTACCGTTACGACTTTAATTAAGGAAAACCAATATTCCGCTTCCCCAAATCCTTTAACAGACAGATAATTTAATAGAAACATAATGGCCAAAAAAATGCCGCTCCATATGAAAGAAGGCGTGTGAGGAAACCAGAATTTCATTATCATCGTTACAGCGGCTAATTCTGCGGCAATGGTTATTGCCCAGTTATACCAATAGTTCCAGCCTAGTGCAAAACCAAGAGATGGATCGACAAATTTGGTCGCGTAGGTACTAAAGCTTCCGGCAACAGGCATATAGGCGCCCATTTCTGCCAGGCCTTGCATCAAAAAGTAAACCATTACACCAATAACGAGATAGGAAAGAATCGCACCCCCTGGCCCTGCTGAATGGATAGCACCGCCACTTGCTAGAAACAGACCAGTTCCAATCGTTCCTCCGAGGGAAATCATTGTCAGGTGACGGGCTTTTAAGCCCCGCTTTAATTCAGTTGTTTCCTTTTTCGGTGATAATTCACCATCGTATTCATTTTCTTTTATTACTCGAGCTGTTTGCATTGTCATGACTCCTTTTTTGTCTTTTTTTCGAGAAGGAGTTTGGAATAATAAAAAATGCCATCGAAGTAGAATTCGATGGCATTATCAATACCCCGCATCATACCTTCCGAAAGATAGCTCAACACGTATGGCTGGTAGGTCCAAACGTGACAGTTCTGTTCCTATTCGGAGACAGCCCCAGCATGCTTTTTAAAGAGATGAAAGCACACTTCGGCAGCTTTTCCTTTCAAACGGAGTCAGGGATGTCTCTCACATCTCGTCCGCCTTACTGATAAAAACCGCGACCTCTACCTCATCGGTTTGATGAGGATTTAACATATTAAATTAATATATTTCTATAGTATAAATAATAATTTAAAAATGTCAATGGGTAAATTTGCAGACAATTGAATATTATTGTAAAAAACTATTAATTTTACAATGCGCTAGAGAATCTGTATTATTTTTTAAAAGAAATGATATACAGGCAGCAGGAGGAAAATACGATGCAGATTCTTGGATTAATACTTGGTTCCCTCATTGTAGTGGTTGGATTCAATCTATTCTTAATTCCTCATCAGGTATTAAGCAGCGGACTTAGTGGAATTTCAATGATTTTTGGAATGATTACCCCAATTAACACTGGATTGGCAAATTTACTGTTAAACTTTCCGCTATTATTTATTGGGTATAAAATGCTTGGGAAAAAGTTTATCAGGAATTCAATTCTTTCCGTAGTTATTATCTCCCTAGGGCTTTATTTGGTTCCAGTCCATGAAATTGCAAAAGATACGATATTATCATCGATTTTTGGCGGTGCCTTAACGGGCCTTGGGGTAGGAATCGTGTTTCGGTGTTCGGGCTCAACAGGGGGATTTGATATTATCGGGATGATAGTATCAAGGAAACGTGATTTTCCAATCGGTACATTACTTTCGGGGATGAACGCAGTTGTAATTATTATTAGCGGCTTTTTATTTAATTGGGATTCCGCACTTAATACATTAGTTTCCATTTATGTGACTGGTAAAGTGGTAGATGCGATCTATACAGACCATGCTAAATTAACACTAATGATTATTACTGAAAAAGGCGACCAAATGAGAGAGCATTTGTTGACGAATTTGTATCGTGGCTTAACTATCATGGATGGAGTGGGCGGTTATTCGAATGACAAACGAAACGTTTTAATTACGGTGATTTCAAGGTACGAGCTGAATGAGGTGAAAAATCTCATAAGTGAGGTAGATCCAACTTCTTTTGTTAATATCACAGAAACGATTGAAGTAATGGGACTGTTTCACAGGCCAAGTCCACAATAGAATAACCCCAGAAATGGGGTTATTCTTGTTTTTTTTCATGAATATAGTTAACAAATAATTCAGAAATCTGATATACTAAAAAAATGAAATTGATCGTAATTGGAGGCAGTCAGATGTAAAAACCCTTACTTTTATAAATAAAATTTAATAAAAGTGAGGGTGCTATATGTCCAATTTTGTCGGAAAACAGACTTCCTTCCGGTTTCTTTGGTTTGGGCAGATGTTTGCCAATCTCGGAGATATTCTAAATGTGGTTTGTTTAATAAAATTGATTTTTGTTGGAACTGGTTCTGTTACCTATATGTCGCTTGTGCCGATTCTTATAAGCGGGATACTTATCCGATTTAAACATCATTGAAAGGGAAATATCACTATAAACATATTAAAAATGAAGGAAGAAGGAGATTAGCAACAATGCAGCCAATCATTTTAGGCATATTTGCCGCTTTTTTTTTCGCATTTACATTTGTCCTAAACCGCTCGATGGACCTAGCAGGAGGCAGCTGGATTTGGAGTGCCTCCTTAAGGTATTTCTTTATGGTTCCTTTTCTGTTCGTTATCGTGCTTGGTAGGAAAAATCTTAAACCGCTATTTGTGGAAATGAGAAAATCATTAGTGACATGGGTTCTTTGGAGCTCCATTGGGTTCGGATTGTTTTATGCACCGATTTGTTTTTCTGCAGGCTTTGCCCCTGGATGGCTGATTGCCGCAACCTGGCAGATTACAATTATCTCTGGTTCCTTGCTAGCACCCCTTTTTTACGAAACAGTCATGACTGAAAAAGGACCCATCCACTTAAAAGGGAAAATTCCTGTCAAAGGTCTAGCCATGTCATTAATTATTTTGCTAGGAATTATCTTAATGCAGTTGGAACAAGCCAATCATCTAACTATTACCGCTTTATCCTTTGGGGTATTACCAGTTGTCGTTGCATCGTTTGCCTATCCCTTAGGTAATCGAAAAATGATGGAGGTGTGCGGCGGCCGCCTTGATGTCTTTCAACGTGTTTTAGGGATGACAATCGCGAGCCTGCCTTTCTGGATCTTATTATCTATTTATGGCCTTGTACATGAGGGACTGCCAAGTATCGGGCAAACCATCCAGTCGGGCCTTGTTGCCATTACATCTGGAGTGATAGCAACGATTCTTTTCTTTAAAGCCACAGATCTTGTCAGAGGAAACATGCAAAAACTCGCCGCTGTTGAGGCAACACAATCAATGGAAGTTTTATTTGCCCTAATAGGGGAGTTAGCCTTGTTAAATTCGGCATTCCCGACTGCTGTATCGTGGAGCGGTATGTTTTTGGTGATGTCTGGGATGTTACTTCACAGTTATATTTCACATAAAAGAGAGATTCCAAATGGGAGAAAAGTAGGTGCCTAGCAAAAAAACGTGATCCTTATCAATCTCCATTGATAAGGATTTTTTTCCTTAAAGTTATTATCCAATTAGAAATGGAGTAAGTTTGTCGATTGCTTCTTGTATGAGTGCAGCATTTTTCTTATACATTGCCTTTGATTTTACACAATCTGTCTCAAGTGAAAATATCTCTAAATCCGCCTGAGTCTTTTTAAGTGTTGCCAATAAAAGCGGTCGTTGTGCGGGTGTTGGTACCTGAATTTGATCATCGTAAAGGTCAACTGTGATCTCTCCATATGAATCCACTTGACCGAGAAAAACATTATCAAGTGTAACACCTAGTTTTTCTAATTCAGTATATAGCCAGCCTCTGCCCTTTCCAGACCACCTTAATGCTTCATCGATGATATTTCCATCCATAATAATCGTTTGCGGTTCTTTCTCATTCGCCATTTTCATTTGTAAATCTTTTGGTGTAAGTGGGCGATTTTCCTTTTTTAATAATGCACTCACATTTCCTCGAGTTTCCATTACGGCAAATTCAACGTCCGCTATTCTAAAAATATCTTTTTGCCGAAGCAAGGCTGATAACTCATCGATTGTATATCTTTCTTTCTTTAAATTTTCCTCTAATACCTTACCGTCTTTAATGATAACGGTTCCTTTCCCTTCGACCACATCGCGGAATTTTTTACTTTGCATTGAAAAATAATTAACAAAATAAGTAACCGCTCCAAATACAGCTATAGCCAATCCACCATGAAACATATTACTTTCCAGCCCTGTAACCACTTCACCTGCTATACTTCCAATTGTAATGCCACCAATGTACTCAAAGAAAGAAAGCTCTGAAATTTGTTTCTTTCCGAGTATTTTCGTGGTAATAAATAAAAGCAGTAAGAAGATTAATGACCTCATTATGATATAAGTCCATCCTGGCATTGTTTCTCACCTCAAAATATAATCAAGCTTTAAATTGTGGTTCTTGTCGTTCAAGTTCTAAAACTCGGTATTGAAGATCTTTTTTTACATCTTCTATTGTTAACATTGTTTCATGGAAAATAACTTTTGATTCCTTATCGAGTGAATTTAACGCAAGGGAAGCGAGCTGTGCTTCGATTCCTTTAATTGATGATAGACATTGCTTGACGTTTGAAGCGATTGTCACACGAATACTTCCTTTCCGCTTTTTTTTCTAAAATGAAAAAGGGGTTGGCAGAATCGCCAACCTATAATTGCTTTATTGATTGTATTGCGGTTCTTCGGCTAAAATTTCTTGGAGGCGAGGTTCAAGGCTATCAAGAACAGATTGAGTTTGTTGGGCTGCTTGTTGATAAAGCGTTTTAGCATTTTGGTTATCTGTGGCTAGTGCAAAACCTTCAAAGCTTGCTTGAGCACTTTTTAATCCGGCTACTGCTTGTTTTACCTGTGTTCCTACTGTCATTAAAAATTCCTACTTTCGTTTTAAGAATGAAATTACAAAAATAGTATGTGGATAATTCAGTTGCTTATGTATGATTATCCATCTATTTTGTCTGAAACTTTTTTCCAGTAATTTTAATACATGCCTTTTTGACTATTCTAATTGTTTAAGAAACTTTTTTGGAGAAATTACGTCAAATGTTTCAGTAATTGGTATTTATAAGGTAAAATTTAGAAAGAGTAAAGGAAAAAATACATAGAGGAAAAAGGGGGGAACCATTTTGATTTTAGTTAAGAGAAAAGAATCGGCAGAAGAAAATCATGTAATGTTAGTTGTCTATACAATCGTTTTGTACCTGAGCAGTCTGTTTGTACCATTTGTCGTAATTGCATCCTATCAGAGCACGTTTTATTTTTCACGTGCACAATGGTTTTTTTCAACACCATTTTCGGCGTATATAACTTTTATGGGTGGCATGCTTTTTATTGCGGTAATACTGACTATCTATTTAATTTTTAGGGAGCGCTGGGAAGGGCCAAGGTTTAAATGGATAACAGGTATTCTAATAATTGCTAGTATCCCTGCTTTTATCTTTAGCCTAACCAATTATTATTATTTGGATGAGGATGGCATCCACTATAATTCTTTAATGGGCTTAAAGGAAACGGAGTATAAATGGGAAGAAATCACCAAGGCCCAGAAAGTCTACAGAAACCACCAGGGCACAACTTCATTACTTCAATACAACTTTGAGATAGGTGACAGCGGGAAAGTAACGATTCCCTTCAATGATAAGCTGTCTGAACATAAATGGCAGCTTGAGGAAAAACTTAAAGAAAACAATATTCCCATGAAAGATAATTATAAAAATCCAATTGTTGATTAACGGTAGGTCTTCCCTTTAGCTGGAAGACCTTTTCCCTATTCCATAATACAGTTCGCCCAAACAATCCCTATTTTTAAAATACAAATGATCCCAAGTATTCATAATATTATCATATTTTTTGATGAATTCAAAAAATAGCATGGTATGGATGAATAGGCTTTGTATATTAACCAATGTTTTTGGAAAAATAATTTTTGGAAAGGAGTTGACACCATGGGTAAAAACAATAAGAAAAAAGAACCAACACTTGCACCCGGTCTGGATGACCAGGAAGAATTAGAACAAAGTGCTTCAGAAAAGGAAGTAGAGAGAGGGGAGTATACGAGTGTCACAACACTCTCCTTCGATGAGGTTGACCCTAGCTAGGGTTATAAGACTGCCTGAAAACATAGGCAGTTTTCATTTTGCAAAGAAGTTGTTAGAGGAATAAGAGCATATAAATATAAATAGGCGCCAAGATTCGATATACTATAATTAGAAAACTTTTTGAAAGGGGCAAGATAATGTCAGGAACGCAAGAAATCAATTTAATTCAACAGCAGGAAGAAATTATGGCGAAGATTCAGCATCGAAGATTGACGAAAAGAAAGATTTTTCAACGAATAGTATTAATAACAATTGGGGCCGCCTTGATGGCAGTGGGGCTTGAGATATTCCTTGTTCCCAATAATGTTATTGATGGTGGAATCACTGGAATTTCCATCATGCTTTCCTATCTTACAGGCTGGAAATTAGGAATATTCCTTTTTATCTTTAATATTCCTTTTATCTTTATTGGCTACAAACAAATTGGTAAAACCTTCGCATTCTCCACTCTTTATGGAATAATCGTTCTTTCGATCGGAACTACTTTACTTCATCCAGTACCGGCGTTTACCCAAGATATTCTTCTCGCGACCGTTTTCGGTGGAATCGTACTAGGTATTGGAGTTGGTATGGTCATTAGGTACGGTGGGTCATTAGACGGTACCGAAATACTCGCCATTCTCTTTAATAACAAACTTCCTTTTTCGGTTGGCGAAATTATCATGTTCTTTAATCTCTTTATTCTTGGGTGTGCAGGGTTTGTGTTTACATGGGATCGGGCGATGTATTCGCTTATTGCTTATTTTGTTGCTTACAAAACGATTGATATCACTATAACCGGCCTAGATGAATCCAAATCTGTTTGGATAATTAGTGACAATGCGAGACAAATAGGTGATGCCATTATGAATCGCCTCGGCCGTGGTGTCACATATATCAACGGAGAAGGTGCCTATTCAGGTGATGATAAAAAGGTTATTTTTTGCGTCATCAATCGTCTTGAAGAAGCAAAATTGAAGGAAATCGTTACCGAAAATGACGACAGTGCCTTTTTGGCCGTTGCAGATATTGCTGAAGTTCGCGGTGGGAGATTTAAGAAAAAAGACATTCATTAAAGTCGGAAAACCTGCAGAAATTCTTTCGAATGAAATAAAAGCGAAAATAAGTATTTGTCGATATTGGGTTGATTTACGAAAAGGTCATTGATATTTTTGTAAATATTGCACATTTTATGTCGTTTAATAAGGGAAAGACGCATTCATTTGAAAGATGTTTTGTCGTACTTTGCGCTTACCTAGGAAATAGTTTTCCGAAAGATAAGATATTTCCGAAAAAGATGGCAGATAATTCTGTCATCTTTTTCATTCTTTTAAACCAATAGTTCATATACTTCATTAAGTTCATGTGCCCTTTTTTCGTCTTGTTCCTCTTTCGCGTAGTTAATTTCTCTAGGAAGCATGTGATTTAAAAAGTTAATTTCTTCTTGGTTTAAATCTCGAATAAAGGATTCTTCGGAAGTAAAGGTCCCTTTTGAAATCTTCCGGTATATATGCCTGCCCACCGAGTGCTCGTCTGTATAATTTGATAAAATTTCCCTAAGGTATCCTAATGTTTTATCCATCTTTTTTCACCTAACCTTTCAGCATTTATTTTTCGACGAAAGCTTAATAATATTCATCTAGATAGGCCAGGAAGGAATTTTAGGCAAAAAAAAAAGCAAGTATGAAAAACATACTTGCCTCACCAAAAGAAGAACGGAAAAGCAACAAATGGGACAAAAAATGGTCTAATAAACGGTCTACGACCCCAGAAACCGTATCCGAAACCCTCGTTAGATACAGAAGAATCTACTTCTTCCATCTCAAGGCCTTCTTTTCTTACCTTGACAACTCGCGCCATTACCCATTTGCCTTCATTATTTTGAACCTTAATGACTTTTCCTTCTAGGTCACGTGCTTGTTCATAATTTAGATTCACTCGATATTCCTCCTTTTGCCTGTACTTGCTATAAAATATGTAAGGGAGACATTAGTTGCAAAGGCAAAAGTACTATATCTTGTCCTTTTTTTTTTGAAATCTGGATAATGGTCATCGTTTTGGGGTTAACAACCAGTGTTTTTTTATTGAGAAAGGCCCCATTTTATTCGATTAAGGAATAAGGGGCCTTAAATAGATTATTATTTTGTGCATGTAATAATTCGGTAGCTTAAAATATTCTGATACTTAAGGACAATATTCCCATGTTCATTCAAAATATGAAAAAGCTCTGGCTCAAAGTTACTTGAAAAGTTAAACTCCTGTGCGTGATTACCATGATCAAGGGATTGTTTCTGAATTTGCAGCTCTATATTTTGAAATTCTGTATCCGCTAATAATCTGTTCCAATCGCCCTCTAATAATAAGGAATCAACCGCGTAAAATTTCATAATTTCAGTTTCTTCTTTTAGACTAAGCCTCGTGTTAATCGTCATTTCATTTGCAATAAGGCGGCCGCCTTTTTTTAACACTCTGTAGAATTCCTTTAGTGCTTTTGGTTTGTTAACAAAAGCTAAAACAGATTCGGACAAAATATAGTCAAAAGTATTGTTTTCGAATGGAAGCTTTTCAATGGACCCCTGAAGTAACTGAATAGGGAGTTTTAGTTTCTTAAATCGTTCCCTTGCTTTTTCAATCATAATCGGATTAATCTCCAAACAGGTTACATTCGCATTATACTGCTGGCTTAAATAAGCTGCAGTTTGACCAGTGCCGCAGCCTGCATCCAAAATCTTGGATTTGCTTGTAATTTTTTCTCCTGTCAGAATGTCTTTTGTTAATAGGATTCCACCGGGATGGGCTCCGCCAATACCAAACTTAGCCAAGAAATCAAAATAAGTTGGGCTTCCCATAGACACCACCTCATTATCTTTTTTGCATTGTATGATAAGAAGGGGAGAGAGGTTCTTTTTTTCTATAAGTGCCCTTAATTATCCGAGGTCCATAATTATATTATGTAAACAAGATTAGAAAAGAATCTCCCATCAACTACCACTATGATGAATCTCCTTTGCCTACTATACTTAGATGGGGGAGGGGATTATATGCTATATTTAACAGGAATAATCTTTCTGCTTGTGGTTTTTTATCAAGCTCATAAGAATACCAAGAAAGTAGCCATTAATACCATCAACGTGTCACACTCGAAATTAACAGATCTTGATTTAAATATTCTTCATCTTTCAGATATTCATCTTGAGAATATTTCGATTACACCAGAGGAACTGTATCAGACTATTTCCAAACAGCACATTGATATAATTGCTTTAACGGGGGATTTTTTGGACCGAAAAAAGAGCATTCCAAAATTGATTCCGTATTTAAAAGTCCTAAATCAAATGAATCCTAGGTTAGGCATCTATGCTGTTTTTGGCAATCATGATTATTACCTAAAAGGCGAAAATTTTATTCACTTGCAACAAACATTAGAGGAAAACGGCTGCGTCACCCTTCAAAACCAACATGTAACCCTTAATGTGAATGGCGATATACTTAATATTATCGGTATTGATGATAACCATTCAGGCCACAGCAATGTTGAAGCATCTTATCAAAACTTGCCTAAGGGTTATAACCTCGTGCTGACGCATGATCCAAACATTGTTCTTCAAATGGAAAACTATTCGTTTGATTATCTTTTATCGGGTCATTTTCATGGCGGGCAAATTAATTGGCCAAAACCATACCATTTGCTGAAGATGGGGAAGCTCGTTCGGATGAATATTATTAAAGGATTACATTATCATAACGGCAAGCCCTTTTATATTAGTGAAGGTCTTGGCCAAACAGGCGTAAATATTCGAATCGGAAGTCGACCAGAAATCACATTTCACCAAATTTCTTAAAGCCGGACTAAAATCCCTGGCTTTTTTTTAATTTTCTTTCATATCCTTACATTACCATACTATAAACGGAACATCTTTATCATCCTATGGATGAGGGCCGTGAAGGGAGTGTAGATGAATGAATTTGCGCCTAACAATTTTATGGTTATGGAGGCTAATTGATCCTTTATTTTATTTGTGTTCACGTTTGCATTACGTAAACGATGACCCCAAAAGCCGTTCCGTTTTTCGAGTGCGAATTACAAAATATAAGGGGAAAAATTTTATTCTTTCCGATGGTACTACTATTGATAGGAATGATTTCCTTTTGAAAATTCATTTACACAATGTCCGATTATTGAGTGAGTATGTGAAGGTCAAAAATGATACAAATCGGGGAAGACTCATTTATAAGTTAGTTTTAAGGTCAATGCCTGCATTGGCTGACTATTTGAAAAGCCACCCGGATGAAGGCAAAGTAAAGGGAATCATTGGCATCACTACCGTAAATAAGGGCGCAAAATCGTTAGGTTTCGAATGTTTTTCTCCCTCCAATCGATGGTATTGTTCTTTTAAAAAACTTGGACAGATGCCGATATCGCTTCTTTCAAGCTCATCCTTTACAAACTTTAGGAAAAATAGCCTTACTTATTTATTCTTATCTAAAGAAAAGCTTTATGATAAATATGGACGGGAGCCCTCCAGAAAATAACAAATTATGAAGGGTTTCCATCTAATATTCTTATTGATTACGCGCAAATTAAGGGAATGGAAGGGTCATATCCCTTTCCATTACAATTTGAAGGAGTGCTATCCATGCGAAAAATAAACATTCAACCGTTTTTCAATTTGTCCGCAAAAAAACGGAAAAGAAGAGGGACAATGTGGGCATCTGCATCTCTCTTAGGCATCGGATTAGGTGCCGCTGTTTTTGGTGTAACAAGAGGAAAGCGTAAAGATTTTGCACTTCCTTTTCAAAACGTGGTAAAAAACTTTTCACAAAAAGCAAACCTTAATCTAATGGATAACGCCGCTTTGACTGAGTTTTCTGAGGAACTTTTATCAAGTGCGTTGAAAAATAAACGCTAAGAAAAAGTCCGCAATATTCTTGCGGACTATTTTTCAAAAGGAGGGAATTTTTCTCGGTATGTATTCGATACTGTCCGATGAATAAACCTTTATAATTAACAAATTACCCAGCGTTTTAGCTTGGATTAAAACTGGCTGGTTATACATATTTTTGAATTCAAAATCAGGTCCATACCAGCTTACAGTGGCGTCACGGCCAGGTGGAATATAAGGAACCTTCCTGCTATGAGAAAACCGCTGGACAATCTTTAGCCCAGCATTATCAACTGCGTTATAAAGAGTAGATGAAACCTGGCAAATTCCTCCGCCAATGTCTTCAGAAAACTCCCCTTTAACAATAACCGGAGCACGTAAATAACCTTTCGCAGTGGTTCGTTTACCAACTACTTTGTTAAAAGAAAACCCTTCACCTGGAAATACAACATAATTGTTAATCGCCTCTGCTGCGAGTTGAATATTGGTGGAGCGTTTTTTATTGTGCGAATTAAAAGTAGTAACATAGCGTCCGATTCTTATGCTTCGAATAGCACCAAGTAATTCACTATCCACCTTAGGATAAACGGAAAGCATCGGAATTTCCAATTTGGATTGTTGCTGAGAAAAATAATAGGCATAATATTGTTCCGTAAAGGACTGGCGATGGATTCGGTAACCAGCCTGTTCAGCGATAATCTGTCCGTGCTGATCAAAGCTGGCATTTTTAGGTTCTACCGAAAATTGCTTGTCTAATTTGTCCAAAAATTGATTGTATTTATTCGAATCAATTATCGGTAAATCAGTATAGGGAAAGGAAAAATCCAACCGATTAATGTTCGTAACGGTATGGCCATCCTTCGTAATTTCTAAATGATCTTGAGTATTAACTTGTTGAGTGGTCATTAATAACAATCCGAATACAAAAGATAAAATCATATCCCGTCTCCCTTCTCATTATAATATTGGTAGAAGCACGCCATTTCATGTAACCATTGGAATAAAAAAGGGGAAGAAAAAGTTTGTATAAATTTCCAATTTTATCTTTACAAAAATCAAAAGTTATAATATTATCATTATTGATAATGATAATAAAAAATAGGAGCCTTTGTTAATGATGAAAGAATCTACTGTTGACGTGATCTTGCACCCTGTTCGAATGAGAATTATTCAGTATTTAATCAACCAACAATTTACAGCCCAGCAACTTAAAGAATTACTTCCTGATATCCCACAAGCATCCTTGTACCGTCATATTAAAAAACTAGTGGAAGCAGAAGTCATTCATATTGTTGATGAGATACCAAACCGGGGCACTGTTGAAAAAGTGTATTCCATCCATAATCCGAGGAAGGCATCCATTGGGCCTGAAGAATTAAATTTGCTTTCACCGGATGAGCATATGGGTTTATTTATTAAATTCATGGCCAATTTAATGGGTGAATACGAAAGGTATCTAGATCAAGATAACATTGATTTAGTCAGAGATGGGGTAGCTTTTCGGCAAACATCGATGTATTTAAGCGAAGAAGAATCTAAAGAATTTTTCAAGGAATTGACTGCTGTTTTTGCAAGGTTTACCCAAAACAAGCAGCAAAAGGGCAGGCGAAGAAGGACAATTGCCACGATCATTATTCCTGATCATAAGAAAGAACAATAGGGGGAATTAAAGATGGGATTAAGGGAGAAAGAAGTAACGATTCAAAGCCAAGTAGCTCTTAAGGGGACTTTATCTATGCCTGAGGTTCGGGCTGAAAAAGGCCCGGCGATTCTAATCATTTCAGGGTCGGGGAAATTAGACCGAAATGGAAAGGTAAATAAAAAGCTTGATGTAAAGCTATATCGTCAATTAGCTGAATATCTAACCTCAATTGGTTTTATTAATCTCAGGTATGATAAGCGTGGTGTGGCAGAAAGTGAAGGGGATTATTTAACAACTGGGGTTTGGGATTTAGTCGATGATGCCCAAGCGGCCGTCCACTTTTTAAAAAACCTACCAGAAGTGGACTCTGAAAAGGTAATCGTTTTAGGTCATAGTGAAGGAGCTACCATTGGGGCCGCGGTTGCGGCAAGGGAGGAGCTTGGGGGATTAATCTTGCTTTCAGGAGCAGGCGAAAGGTTAAGTGAAGCCTTAAAGCGGCAAAGGGATCTTGCAACAGAAGATATTATCAATGCCAAGGGCTTTCTGGGATTTTACCTTCGCTTATTAGGGGTACAGAACAAAGTAGAAAAACAAGCACAAAAATTTATTGATAAGGTTAACAGCTCAACAAAGGATGTGATCAAAGTCAGTTTCGTTAAAACAAATGCGAAATGGATGCGCGAGCATTTTGCTTACGATGTGAGAGCGGATTTAGCCAAAGTAACCTGCCCGATCCTTGCGATTACTGGGGCAAGGGATCTTCAAGCAAATCCTGCGGTACTTAAAGATTTGCCGCAGTATGTCAAAGGAGATGTACAATTTAATATTGTCGAAAATATGGGGCATTCTTGTAAATTTATTACCTATACCTCGACAATGTTCACAATGAAAAAAGATATTGTCGCGGAAGGAAATTTGCCACTGCACCCAGAATTAGAAAAGCTACTCGAAAATTGGCTTCAAAGTCGCTTTGCAGACATTTCCTCAGACCAGACAGTTGTCATTTAAAGAAAATATTTAATTCGAATGTTGGCTATCAATAGGATGGTCAATTTTTTTTGAAGTTAATGAAAACTTTGTAGAAATATAGTATAGTAGCAATGAATAACAATGAAGTAGATAATTGCTAGCAGTCTGCTAGTGGATGAATAGGAGTGCTCAGATGACTGAAAATGAAAGAATCCAATTAAATGTTAGAATCACAAAGGAAACCTCTGCGATGCTTGATGAAATTGTCGAATATTATCAACAAGGGATTAAACTTGGCAGAATCTATAAAGGGGATGTCTTAACGGATATTATCGAGAAGTCGTATGAAGTAATGAATAAGCAGAAGAAATCCTTTAAAAGATATTAATAAGAAATTAACTTATTCGAATATTTAGAAAATTATTTGAATATTTAATTTTGGGGAGTATAATTGTACATATAACATACCAACTGGTTAGTATGAAAGAGAAGAGGAGTGGATGTGTTGGATTTTTCATATTCAGAAAGAGTGAAAGAATTGCAAGAAAAAAATTGCGATTTTTATGGGAAAAACGAATCCAAATGCTAACCGTCATGAATAACAATCAATGATTCTTGTGCCGCTATAATTTTCACTAGACATTTTTACAGATTGCGGGGACATAATGGTGAAGGAAAAAATTACAGGACAAAGCATTCGTTTATTTGAAAAAAAGGGATTTAGCGAAACATCGATTCAGGACATCGTTGATTCTCTTGGTGTGACAAAGGGTACATTCTACTATTATTTTTCAAGTAAAGAAGAGTTGCTCATGGATATCCACTTAGGTTATATAGATGAATTGCTTGTTCACCAAGAACAAATATTAAAAGATACGGCGAAGTGTTGTAAAGAAAAGTTGTTCGAGATTGTTAATATGTTGATTACCAATATTACCACCCAAGGAGCAGCAGCGAAAATTTTCTTTCGAGAAATGAAAAATTTAAGTGCAGAGCGCCTTGCACTAATTATTCCAAAGCGGGATCAATTCCGTCTAAACATTGAAGGTCTTATCAAGGCCGGCGTTGAAAAGGGTGAGTTTAGACCTGAATTAAATGCGCCCATCATTACAATGGCAATCCTTGGCATAACCAATTGGAGCTACCAATGGTTCAATCCAAAAGGAAAAGTTTCTGACCGAGAAGTGGCAGAGATTTTTGTCGAAATGATTTTAAAGGGGATTCAAGTAAATTGAAGAAAAAGGGAGACGAAAGTCTAAATGCGTTTAGACCTGGTATGATCATCGGTTTAAAAGGTGCCCTACATGAGGCTCAGATTAATGATGATGTCCAGGTGATTGTCTTGTCTGGTTCTGGCCGTTCCATTAGTGCTGGCGGTGATGTTAAAACGATGGGCCAGGTTAGGTGTGGTTAATTATCTTATTCCTTTAGAAAACCTTCAAGAGGAAACGACAAAATTGGCCTTAAAACTAGCGCATGGTCCTGGCAAGGCATTTGGAAAACAGAAGAAATTAATTGACCAATCATTTACATCCTCACTTGAGGAAATCCTTGTGCAGGAACGGCTCATCCAAACATTAATGGTACAAACGGCTGACCACAGAGAAGGCATTGCTGCCTTTAAGGAAAAAAGAAGACCAGTATTTAAAGGAAAGTAGGCGATTATTATAAAAGCGGTACAGCTTAACGAATTCGGTGGACCAGAGGTTTTAAAACTTGTTGAAATTGAAAGACCGGTTCCAAGCGGTCATGAAGTGTTAATCGAGATTAAAGCGATTGGTGTTAATTATGCAGATACAGCGCGAAGGGAAGGGCAATATGTCGTAAAAACACCTCTTCCGTTTATACCGGGTGCTGAAATTGCCGGGGTGGTCGCCGCTGTGGGCGATCAAGTGACAATAGTAAAGCCTGGAACAAGAATTGTCACTCTAATTGAATCAGGGGGGTACGCTGAATTTGCACTTGCCGATGAGCGTTCGCTGATTCCAATCCCTCAACAATTGGATTTCCATCATGCTGTTGCCCTGCCGCTTCAAGGCCTAAGTGCCTACCATATTTTAAAAACAATGGGTCGTTTGGAAAAGGGTGAAAGTGTCCTGGTTCATGCGGCTGCAGGCGGAGTAGGGACGATTGCTGTTCAGCTTGCCAAATTGATGGGTGCTGGAAAGGTTATTGCGACCGCAAGTTCAGATGAAAAACTAGCATTGGCACGTGATATGGGTGCGGACGAACTAATCAATTATACAGAGTCTGATTGGGAACAGCAGGTTCTTGAGGCGACCGGCGGCAGAGGCGTAAATGTTGCGCTTGAAATGGTCGGCGGGGATGTATTCAATAAAACAGTAAAATGTTTGGCCACATTTGGCCGACTCGTCATTTTTGGAGCGGCAAGCGGTGAACAAAGCAGATTCTATCCGTTTTCACTTATGGCAAGAAATCAATCCGTCATTGGCTTTTTCCTGCCGCAAATTATGAAAAAACCAGAATTGCTCCAGCCAAGTTTAGTAGAGTTACTTACTTACCTTAGTGCCGGGAAATTAAAGCTCACCATCGGCGGAGTATTCCCATTAGAAGAAGCAGCAAAAGTTCATACTCTGCTGCAATCGCGGAAAACACAAGGGAAACTGATTTTAGTGCCATAGGTTGTTAGGAACAAGGTCTTAAAATCATTCAAGGCCCTTTTTGGTACATTTATTAGGACTATATTAAAGATTTATCCGAAGCGCCTGGAGCGGAAATCAACATGCCAATTTAACAGCCAAATATTAAAAAACTATGAACAAAGTATTAATTAGTAGGGAAGAATGGTCTATATTGTTGATATGCTGAAAAATTGCGATAAACTAAATAAATAGAACCATTTATGTTGCATTAGGAGCTGACCATATTTTGAAAATATTAGTGATTGAAGATAATAAAAGTGTTTGCTCGATGATTGAGATGTTTTTTGCAAAAGAAGGAATTGATGGTGAGTTTGTTAATGACGGCTTAGAAGGCTATAACCGCTTTAAAAGCGGGACATGGGATGCACTGATTATCGATTGGATGCTTCCGGGATTGGACGGCGTATCGATTTGCCGGAAAATAAGGCAGGAACAGTTTACTGTGCCGATTATTATGTTAACAGCAAAGGATAGTGAGTCTGACCAGGTTCTCGGACTTGAAATGGGGGCGGATGATTATGTGACGAAGCCGTTCAGTCCGCTAACATTGATGGCCAGGATTAAGGCAGTTACCCGCCGTTTTCAAACTCAGGTGCCTAATGAGCGAAAAGATTTCCTGCAGACAGAACATTTTAAGGTAAATAAAATCACAAGAGAAGTGATTGTCGACGGGACAGCGATAACAAACTTAACGCCAAAAGAGTTCGATTTACTATACTATATGGTGGAGCATCCCCGCCAAGTGTTCTCAAGGGAGCAATTACTTGAACGGGTATGGGGCTATCAGTTTTATGGTGACGAGCGGACCGTAGATGTTCACATTAAGCGCCTGCGGAAAAAAGTTGAGACAACGGCGCATCCATACTTCCACACCGTATGGGGAGTAGGTTATAAGTTTGATGACTCCTTCAAACCAGATGAAGTTTAAATATATTTACCAGCAGTTTTTTAGTCATATTAGTATCATTATTGTGGCGTTTTTATTGTTAAGTCTGTTGTTTTCCCATTATGTTGAAAATTTGATCTATGAGAACAAGGCCGAGGAACTAATCTCATACGGTGATGCCATTTTAAAAGATATGAAAGAGTCCCCGATAGCATCTGACCAGATTCTAAATCAATACAGTAATGTTTTGGCGGCAAGAAAAATGAGCTTCAGTATGTTCGACCGTGATCGCAATCTGTATTTGGTGAACAACCATGGACCAGCAATAAAGAACCTGTCTGCAAAAGAATGGGATAAAATCACACATGGAGGAAAACTCATTGTAAAAAGTGATACAAGGTTTGGACAGGAAGGGGTAACGTTTGTCGTCCTGCCCTACTTAGAGAATGGAAGATTTTTTGGAGGCTTACTGTTAACTTCTCCCATTAGCGGTTCGAGTATTATGATTCAACAAATCAATAAATTTTTACTGTTTACGATTCTCATCGCTTTTGGTGTTTCCTTTTTACAAAGCTGGTTTTTATCGCGAATTCATGTGAACAGGATTAAACGGCTCCGCGAAGCTACTTCGCTTGTATCCGCTGGGAATTACCAGGTAAATGTTCATTCTTCCAATTTCGATGAAATCGGGGAATTGGCAAACGACTTTAACCACATGGTCGATAAAATCAATGTCTCGATGGAGGAAATAGACAGTCTCGAAAATAGACGAAGGCAGTTCCTTGCTGATGTTTCCCATGAGATGCGGACACCATTAACGACGATTAGCGGCGTAGTTGAAGGTTTGAAAAATGATATGATTCCTGAAGAGGATAAGGAGCGGGGGATCAACTTAGTAAGTCAAGAGGCAAAAAGGCTAATCCGCCTTGTAAATGAAAACTTAGATTATGATAAAATCCGCTCGAATCAAATCCAGTTATTCCGGGAAGATATTCAGCTATTGGAAGTGCTCGAAATCATTCATGAACAATTATTGCTCCAGGCAGAAGAGAAAAATAATCGTATTGTTGTTGATTCCTCACCTGATGTAATGGTAAATGCGGATTACGACCGCCTTGTGCAAATTTTAATTAACATTACCAAAAATAGCATTCAATTTACCTCTAACGGGACCATCTGGCTGCGCGGGAGAACCGAGCAGAACTCGACGATTATTGAGGTGGAAGACACAGGAATTGGAATCGACCCAAAGGAGATAGAGAACATCTGGCGTCGTTTCTATAAAGCCGATATTTCCAGGACTAGTAATCCATATGGTGAATTTGGTCTAGGTCTTTCGATAGTAAAGCAATTAGTTCTCCTCCATAACGGGGACATCGAGGTTTTTAGTGAAGAAGGAAAAGGAACGAAATTCGTCATTGTGTTAAAGAACCAAGAATAGACAAGCTGCGGGCTGAGCCTGCGGCTATTTTTACGATAAATTTCTTATTATTTCCCAAAGCCTTTAAAGTTTGTTAATAATTTCTTAATAATTGTCGGTTAAAGTAAAGACATAAAGGAAAGACAAAACAAGCTCAAAAGGAGATAATTAAGATGGAAAATAAAAATGAAAATGAATTTAAAGAAGACCAATCCAATTCATCTGAGCTTACTGAAAATACAAATAGAGAAGAAGTGGCAATCGCTGAAGAAAATGCGAATGCAGTGGATGCTACGTTTACAGTGGAGACTAACGATTCCGTGAAAAATCAGGAAAATGAGAAAACAACAGAATCCGAAGCTCCAGTTGAGGTAACAATGCCTCCGGAAACCGGACAAACTAGGGAAACCAACCAGTTTGATCAAAAAAATAGTAAAAAGCGATTTGTAAAAGGCTTTACCTCCACACTTGCTGCAGGGGTGATTGGGTCAGTATTGACACTAGCTATTCTTCCACATACGGACTATATAAAAAACTTTAATCCAAATATGGAAAATCAGGTGACAAGCAACACTGCTGACACTGGGCCGGTAAAGGCTGTATCTGCCCAACCAACATTAGCATCTGCAAATTCCATTGCTGACACCGTTGAAAAAATCTCAAAAGCTATTGTAGGTGTTGTCAATTATCAGCAGCAGCAAAATAATGATGTATGGGGAAATTCTAGCTCACAGCAAAGTGTGCAAGCTGGATCTGGCTCAGGGGTTATTTTTCAAAAAAATAATGATATCGCCTACATTGTCACCAATAATCATGTGGTCGAAGGGGCATCAAAGCTGGAGATTTCCCTATTTAATGGAGAAAAAACAACGGCTGAAGTGGTCGGGACGGATGCTTTAACCGATCTGGCTGTCTTAAAAATTGATGCAAAATACGTGACTTCGACAGCGAATTTTGGGGATTCCTCGAAACTTCGTCCCGGAGACCAGGTTTATGCAATTGGGAACCCACTTGGGCTCGATCTTTCTAGGACGGTAACTCAGGGTATTGTCAGTGCAACGAACCGGAGCATTGCCATATCAACCTCAGCAGGTAATTGGGACACAAATGTCATTCAGACAGATGCGGCGATAAATCCAGGAAATAGCGGCGGTGCCTTAATTAATCCACAAGGGCAGGTAATCGGTATCAATAGCTTGAAAATTTCCGAAAGCGGTGTCGAAGGATTAGGTTTTGCGATTCCGAGCAATGATTTCATTCCAATCGTAAATCAATTAATTAAGAATGGAAAAATTGAGCGGCCGTATCTTGGTATTGGCCTGGCCGACTTAGATCAAGTTCCACAAATGTACTGGCAAAGCCTGCCTAGCAATGTGAAAAAAGGTGTTCTCGTTATGAACATTGACCCAAATTCTACTGCTGCAAAAGCTGGTTTCCAGCCAAAAGATGTGATTGTATCAATGAATGGTACTTCGATCGCTAATTCAACAGAATTAAGAAAGTATTTATATAGCAAGGTGAAGACCGGCGACGTCATCAAATTTGAGGTTTACCGTGACGGAAAGCTCATGACGTTAACAGGGAAATTAGCAGCTAATAAGGGGGAGTAATTAGAGTTGAACTAGGATTGGAATTCATTCAAAGTCCCCGAAATTCCATCTTGAACTAGCAGAAATAACTTGAAAAGCCGTGGGATGAATCAACCATTCCACGGCTTTGTATTGCCAACCTTTAGATTAATCAGAAAAAATAAACTTGCAATCACTGGAGGAAAAAATTACAATGGGAATAACTTGATTGGAAACGGAGGTGGAGAAGAGATGAAACGTTCTATTTTGGTTCGCGTGCAATGGCTTGAAGCGCTATATTTATGTCGCGCGATTTTTCATGATGTGGTTTTCCAAGGGAGGAGTCTGCCCTTTTTCAGAAACTGCATAGCGAATTTAGAACGATAACACATCTCTTTACCCGCTATAGATAGGTAGTTAGAGAGTGCGTCGCGCGCACTCTTTTTTCATGCCTATTTTTAATTGCCGCAGGTCATAACAGATGCCAGGGCATTTTTATCAGTAATGAGGGTGTTCATCGAATTTTTTAATAAAAGGAGAATGAACATGATTATTTGCAGCATAAATCATATCGCCAAATCCTTTGGCGGAAATATTATTTTTAAAGACCTGTCCTTTGAAGTACAGGAAGGAAGCCGCATCGGCTTGGTCGGGCGCAATGGCGGCGGTAAAACAACGTTACTAAAGTTACTGGCAAACCAGGAAACGTTGGATGAAGGAGTTATTCATTGGAAAAAGGGACTGAAAATTGGCTATCTCGCACAGATTCCAGATTTTAAAGAGCTAACCGTTAAGGAAGTATTAAAAACAGCGTTTGAACAGTTAACAGCGACCGAAACAAAGCTTCAGCAATTAGAGGTTGAAATGGGGCTGGAAATCGCTCATAAAAACCTAAATCGATTAATGGATCAGTATGGAAAGCTTCAGGATGATTTTATCTTAAATGGCGGCTATGAAATGGAGGCGCAGTTGGACCGGATTGCAAATGGGCTGAATATCACTGACCTGCTTGAAAAAGGATTTTCTACATTAAGCGGCGGGGAGAAAACTAAAGTCGGTCTTGGGCTCAGCTTATTACGAAATCCAGAGCTTCTTTTGCTGGATGAACCGACCAACCATTTAGACCTGAAGGCAATCGAATGGCTGGGGTCCTTCTTAACAGAGTATAAGGGGACAATTATTCTCATTTCCCATGACCGTTACTTTTTAGACGAGGTCGTCACAAAAGTATTGGAGCTGGAAGATGGAGAAATAGATTTGTACCATACGAATTTTAGCGGCTATATAAAAGAAAAAGAGGAACGTCTATTAAGAGAATTTCAGGAGTATCAAGAGCAGCAGCGGAAAATTAAGAAGATGAAGGAAGCCATTAAACGGCTGCGCGATTGGGCAAACCGGGCGACACCGCCAAGTGCCGCCCTCCATAAACGGGCAACCAATATGCAGCGGGCGCTGGACCGGATTGAAAAAGTGGATCGTCCAAAAATAGATGTCAAAAAAATGGCGATTGATTTTGAAGCGAATGACCGAAGCGGTAAAGATGTTATCGTCTTAAAGGACGTAACAAAGCGTTTTGGAAGTCGGACTCTTTTTGACCAAGTTAATATGCTCGTCCAGTATAGGGATCGGACGGCAATTGTTGGTGAAAATGGCACGGGCAAATCGACTCTTTTAAAAATGATTCTTAACGAGATGGTAGCTGATCAGGGGACCGTTAAGGTTGGCAGTAATGTGAAAGTTGGCTATTTATCCCAGCATGTATTTGGCGACATTGGCGATGAGCAACTAATCGACGTTTTCCGGTCGGAGGTGATTGTAAATGAGGGGGAGGCTAGGCATATACTGGCACGATTCTTATTTTACGGACCAGCGGTATTTCGCAAGGTAAACCAGCTTAGCGGCGGAGAGCGGATGCGGCTTCGACTGGCTCAGCTGATGTACCAAGATATCAATCTCCTTATCCTGGATGAACCAACCAATCACCTTGATATTGATTCCTGTGAAGTGTTGGAGGAAGCACTTGAACAGTTTAATGGCACGATTTTAGCTGTTAGTCATGACCGTTATTTTCTTAATAAATTGTTTCAGAAAATTTATTGGCTCCAAGGCGGGACTGTTCACTATTTCGATGGAAACTATGATTGGGCGAAGGGGAAGTTGAATGTTTTTGAGATAAAACAAGCTGAAAAGCCCGCCCTCAACAAAATAACTCCGCCCAAAGTGACTAAGGAAAACAAACTAAGAAAAGCGGATGATATTGAACAGAAAATCGAACAGCTGGAATTAGATATTAGCAATCTTAAACAAAGGCTTGAAACGGAAAGTGAACTGGAATTGCTCCAAAGAATTTATCATGAAATAGAGCTGAGGGAAAACGAAAGGGACCAGCTATACTCTCAACTGGATGAGGTGGTTTGAATCCTGCATATTTCTCCCCAAGGAATTCATCCTTGGGGAGTGTGTGTTTTATTTCTATATTACCTTTTGTGGGCAGGCAGAATTTTCGGCTCAATTTTTTTGAATTGAGGTTATCGAAGGCTTTTCGAAATATGTAGTTTTCCTTATAATTAGGAATGGTTTCTTCACTTAAGGTGGTTTATTTATGAATTTAAAATCTTCGTTCAATCAAGTTCTTTTCCTGCTGATCATGACAATATCAGGTGTGATCTGGTCAGTTGTTTTTCATCATCCACTGGTCATTGGCTTTTTTCCCGGTTATCTTGTTCTATTTTTGCTTTCATTGACGAAGAATATTTCTTTAATAAAGTCATTACAGATTAGTTTTATCGGGATACATAAAACAAGAATTGTCATCATTATTTTGTTGCTTGTCAGTTTTTTGCTTCCCTCCTGGTATTTGGCGGGGACGATTGATCAAATGGTGAAGGTAGCCCTATATTTTATTAGCCCCCGCCATTTCTTTGTTCTATCCTTCCTCGTTGCGATGATTTTTTCGATGCTCCTGGGTACCACAGTTGGCACATTGAGTGCGATTGGTGTACCGATATTAGGAACTTCGCTTTTGCTTCATCTCCCTGTGGAAGTGGTGGCTGGAGCGTTGGTCTCCGGGGCGTTTGTTGGGGATAGAACCTCGCCGTTCTCCAGTGCCCATCAACTATTGTCCCACACCGTTGAAGTACCAGTGAAAAGGCAGTGGAAAGCGATGTTTTTGACTACGATAGCCGCTGTCACGATTTGTTTTTGTTTTTATGGGATAATTGATGTTCTTATCTCTTACAAGACCGCCATAACCCCTACGCATTTTGCATGGAGTGAACTTTCATGGATAAAATTTTTTCCGCCTATTGTGCTAATCATAATTGTTGTTTGTCGGCTTAGTATTATTTATGCCTTTCTTTCTAGTACTCTCTCAGCTGCAGTAATTGCCTTGTCCGAAGGGACCTCTTTTTCAAAAATAGCTGGGGCGTTTTGGCATGGCATTGACGGTCTTGGCGGTGGATTCATCCATATGTATCAATTGCTGCTGTTTCTAGCGTTGGCGGGTGCCTATAATGGGTTGCTCGAGGAGATGAATGTCATTCAGCCCTATTTAGATAAGTGGCTGCAATCATCCCGTTCCCTAACAGGTGATACCCTGAAAACCCTAGTTGCCACGTTAATTATCAGCTTGATTGCGGCCAATCAAACCTTGCCAATCATTTTAACGGGCAGATCCTTCCTTCCGCGTTGGTCTAGTAAATATGGAAAAGAAGAGTTAGCTAGAGTGATGGGCGATACGACGATGCTATTTCCTGGGTTAGTCCCGTGGAGTGTGCTTGCAATCATGTGCAGTACCATTGTCGGTATTCCCTTACTGGAGTACCTGCCCTATGCGCTATTTTTATGGATACTCCCGTTTTTAACCGTTTTCGTTTCCCTGCTAAACCAATTCCGGAAATCAAGGGGAAAGCGCACCGCAGCCGCTTAAAAACGGAGTCTTAGATGACTCCGTTTTTTTGGTACCTATCCAACCTTATCTAATCCCTTTGAATGAAGTCTATTATTCCATCATATATGTAGTAATAAAGAACTTTGGACAAGGGATGATTTTATGTTGAAAAAAGTGGCAATTATCGGGTTCGGGAGCACGATGATTGGAATTGGTATTAACGGTTTTATTCTACCTTTTCATTTAATTAATGGCGGGATTTTTGGGATTAGCCTTTTGGTTAAATATATATGGGGTTTTAAAGCCGGGCTTACGTTTATTATCTTAAATATTCCAGTTTATATGTTTGCCTATAAATCAGATCCCATCTATTTTTTCAATGGGTTGATTGGAGCGATCATTTCTGGAGTGATGATTGAGTTGTTAATGCCATTAAATGGATCGTTTCATTTACCGATTATGAGCAGCGTGATTCTGGGTGCTGTCATTATTGGAATTGGGGTTGGCATCATGCTAAAAAATCATATCAGCCCCGGCGGAATGGACTTACTTGCTCTCTTAATCTCGAAATGGTCAAAAGTGAATGTTGGTGTGATCATGGTGGCTATTGATGCGGTCATCATTTTAACCGGGCTCATGCTCCTTCAGGATGCAAGGCTGTTATATTCGTTACTAATTGTTTCGATTGTTGGGCTGCTTGCAACAATCATTACTTCTTTTCGCAGTGTAAAAATTTATATCGAATAGATTACTTTCATATTTTCCAATAGATGATATGTTCACACAATTTTCACTCCTTTTTTAGAAAAGCTTGCTATGATAATATAAAAGGTATTTTTTTGAAATGGAGTGGCGAAGGTGAATATATTACTGGCTGAGGACGATGTTCGGCTCGGGAAGCTGGTGACTCACTTACTGCAAAAGGAATTTCATCGTGTGGACTGGGTTAAAAATGGACGAGATGCATACGACAATGCCCGCATCTATACCTATGATGTCATTATCTTGGACTGGATGCTACCAAGAGAAAACGGACTTTCGGTTTGTAAAAGACTTCGTGACAAAGGGGTTCAAAGCGGAATTTTATTTGTAACCGCTAAAGATGCCAATGAAGACATTATTTCCGGTCTGGACTCAGGCGCGGATGATTATATTGTCAAACCCTTTGAATTTAAAGAGTTATTAGCGCGTATTCGGGCGGTTAGCCGTAGAAAAGAAAAGCCCCTAGAAGAAGTCATCACGATTGGAAACTTTACCCTCCACTTAAACACCCATGAACTGATTGGAAAAGATTCCCTCATTGATCTAACAAAAAAGGAATACCAGTTCCTTGAAATATTAATGCGCAACCACAATCAAGTGATCACAAGAGAGATGTTGTTTGAAAAACTTTGGGGATTTGATACTGAAGTATCGGAAAATGCCTTGGACGCCTTAGTGAAACTTGTCCGAAAAAAGATTGATCTCCCTGGTACGCCTTCATTTATTCAAAATGTCCGTGGCATTGGGTATAAAGTGAGACATACTGATGTTTAACCAAGTGAAAGCAAAGTTAACGGTTATTTTTACATTATCATTAGTTTGTTTGCTTATTTCCTTCATTGGTGTGCTTTATTTATTGATTTCACATGAAATAAGTGTAAAAGAATTGGAGGATATCCAAGTTTATTTTGATAAGGAAAAAGCAGATTTTATTGAGGACCTTTATGAAAATGACCATCATCGTCTAGAATTTGATCCAAATCGAACAATTTTTTATTATGTGTACAATCAAAAGGGTGAATTGGTTTATGGGGAGGAAACGATTCAATCTCTCTCAGGATGGGTTGAAAAAGACGCCAATGCCAATGAAGATGAATTTATAAAGAGGGCTGAATGGGAACAATATCATCTCCTTATAGTTAAAAAACCCCTTGAGGGTAATGGGAATTTGCACGGGTTTGTCATTCTTGGTAAGAATATAACAAGTGAAAAGCACCTCATTCAAAATATTACTTGGGCTCTCTTTGCCTTAACGCTACTTTTTAGCCTTTTATTTGCCTTCCTAGGTTATTATTTCGCCGGGCAAGCAATGAAACCAATTAAAAGTGCTTTCCATAAACAAGAGAAATTTGTTTCCGATGCTTCGCATGAACTAAGGACACCGCTGAGCATTTTTTATAGTTCTATAGATTTATTGACGAGGGAGGAAAGAGAAAATCTAAGTCCATACGGGCAAGAGGTCCTTCATGATGTAAAAACAGAAGCGGGTCTCATGAGCAGTCTCATTAATAATCTCTTATTTTTGGCTAGAAGTGACAAAAACCAATTAACGTTGGATTGGAAAGAGGTGAATTTATCTGACCTCCTTACGTCCATTTATATAAGGTTCTCTAGAAAAATAACGACTTCCGTTCAATTTGAGCAAAATATCCAAACCGGGATTAGCCTTACCTGTGATGAAGTAAGAATCCAGCAGTTACTTTATATATTATTAGATAATGCCTTTCATTACACGAAGGAAGGAAAAGTCACTCTATCGTTAAAAACAGAAGAAGGTAAAAAAATGATAACCGTTGCGGATACTGGCTGCGGCATCGCTCCGAATGACCTTCCATTTATTTTCGATCGCTTTTACCGGGCGGACTTGTCTCGAGAAAAGGGTGGTTCGGGTCTAGGATTGTCCATCGCGAAAACCATTGTTACGGCACATAACGGAAAGATTTTCGCCAGAAGTAACGAGGGGAAGGGGAGTGTTTTCACCGTAATTTTTGAAAAGAAAAAATAAAACGGCAGCAGCAGCTGTCGTTTTTAACTTTTTAGATTGCGTTGTCCTGATGATTGACGCTTCATAAGGGATTCGATGATTCTAATAAACAGGAGAACGATCATAAAGGCGGTGGCGAAAAGGTAAATAAATAATGCCCACGGTTCAGATGAATCCGATCCATTCCCAAGCCCATGAATGAGCATGAACACCCAGGCAGGGATAACCACAAAGTGTATCTTTTTCCAGGCCGTCCGTCCCAATCTCCTGATAAAAAAGTCGGAGGAACCAATCACCAGGAAAAATAAGTAAAACGAAAGGGTGCCAAGCGCTGAATAGACGGGTTCATTTTTTGCAAAAAAAGGGAGGAAAAGCTCGCCTGATGAATAGGGGGCGTACTGATCCCGGCCAATTAAGATGATATGAAAGATAATCGTCAGCAATCCATACCAGCCACTTTTCTGGTGTAACGACTGGAGAAGACGGCCTTTCCTTTTTTTCATGATTGAAAATGAACTAAATAACCCTAGAAAAAGGGATAGGGTCATAAAGTAAAACGCTAAAAAACCGGAAGCACGGATCAAGGTCCAAACAGAAAAATAGTCGCTCATCGATTATTTTCCTCCATTCAGCCAACCAAGACCTTTCCCTGATCATTAACCAGAAGAAAGGAACAAGTTGGACTTAGGTTTTGTAATTGGTTTTGAAAATTCATCTCTGTCTCTATCAGACAAAGCTTTGCACCCACCTCGGCATCGAGGCAATTATCTGAAATGACGGTGGCCTGAATCATGTTGTTATTGGCGGGTAAGCCGGTTCTTCCATTTATAATATGATGTTTTTTTTCATCACCATGCATCCAGCTACGGTAGATGATATTGGAGGTGGCAATACTTCCATTTTTCAAATGGAGCTTAGCAATATCTATCTTATTTTGAAAGGGATGGGCGACGCCAATCTTCCATTCTTTGCATCCATTCGACCATACTGTTATGTCACCGCCGCCATCGACCATTCCAGCTGCTACCTCTCCAATATCCTTTAACCATCGAGCAGCTGCTTGGACTGTGTACCCTTTCCCAATCCCTCCGAGATCAATTTGTCCTTCAGCTGCCCGTGTTACGGTACTCGTGTTCTGCGCAAAGAGGAAAGGGGAGGTTTCTTTGTTGTACATAGGCGGTGCAGCCCTTTCAATGAATTGACTTTGCTCGAACGGAAAGGTGTCTTTGTAGCCATGAAACTGCATTTGTGGTAATAAATACGGTGAAAATAAGTTATGTGTTTTCCGTCTATAATCCTCAGCTCTTTGGAGAACATCAAAAAGTGGAGGGGAGATGTTAACCTTTTCTCCTACTTCCAATTGGTTTAATTGTCCCAGTTCATTGTTAGCTCGAAACCGTGACCATTCGGTTTCTACATACCGGACCCAGCCCTGCATGACTTCTTTCCAATTTGTGATTTTACAACTAGTAACAGAGAAATAAAAGGTAGTATTCATTGCGTCAAAGGATAAGGTGTCTAACATATTAAGACCTTCGAGTTTTCCTATCACTTTGTCCAACACCTTCCGAGTCGACAACCCCATTAATCAGATAATTAGACCAATCAAGCTGAACGAACTTTTTTTCCTGCTTGCTCATTGACTTGGTGATTACTGTCTCGAAGTTTTGACTACCCTGATTGGGTTGATTTGTACCAATTTGGCCAATCACAAAAGCAGTCAGCGCCGTGCCCGTTAGGCCAATCATCCACTTCGATTTATTGGATTTTGCCATCGAAATTCACGCCCCTTTTTAGATTGATTGAAATACTATTGCTTTTTTATTGCTGTCCCATAAAACGCGGTATCCAAGTGTATTTGCTGCGACTGAAACAGGAAGATAAACCGATTTTTCATAGGATGCCGCTTGAATCGGCATTGGGGTTTTTACCCTGTTTTCAAAGACGGCATTTGATCCAGCTTTAATAATTAATTCCAGATTATCTTTAGTTAAAACGGCTATTTTGCTTAGTGGAAAGACCTGGACTTGAGCCCCTAAGACTTCGGCAATCACCTCTACGGAAACAAGTAATTGCCCCTCTTGCGGAATAAAATAAACGCTTGATTCATTCTTATCCAGGATAACAGTCAGTTCCTCCGGTTCGGCAATTGGCAAAGGGTTATCTGGGTTATTCCGTGTTTCCCTTGACCAAATATTCCAATATTCCGGTGGTTTTGGGTAGGTGAGTTGATTTTGTGGTAAGTCCCAAACATCGTCATCGCTGGACTTTTGATAATACTCATGTTTTTCGTCATCATCATCGTCATGGTCGTGACCATCATCGGCGATGACACTTGTTCCAAGTGGAAATACCGTTAAGCTGATGGCAAACAACGCCATTAATTTTTTCCACTTCTTGTTCACATTTATTGCCTCCTTGACTCTTTTAACAGCAGTTTAGTCCAACACTCTGAAAAAAAACTGAAAACGGTATGGTAAAATAAAAAAATATCATTTATCTGGAGGAGTATGAAGGCCATGCAGAAACAGGAGAAAAATTATGAAACCAATCAATGATCATGTAAAGGAAAATTTAAGGGTTTTATTTGTCGGCTTTAATCCAAGCATTCGCTCTAGTGAGCTTGGGCATCATTATGCCAATCCTAATAACCGTTTTTGGAAAATTTTATTCGAAGCAGGGTTAACGCCGCGGAAATATGACGCTTCAGAAGATGGTAAACTTTTAGAATTAGGGTATGGTTTTACTAATATCGTTCAACGACCAACAAAGGCAGCAGATGAAATTACGAAGGAGGAGTATAAGGAAGGAAAAGAAATTTTAAAAAAGAAAATTAAACAGTTGAAACCGCAAGTAGTCTGTTTTGTGGGGAAAGGCGTTTATCAGCAATATAGTGGCATTAAGACCAGTCCTTGGGGCAGGCAAACCGAAGCAGTGGTACCAGGGGTTGTTGATTTTGTTGCGCCATCTTCAAGCGGGCTGGTTAGAATGAAACTGGAGGAAATTGTGGGAATTTATAAAGGGCTTGCATTATTAGTATCCGAATAAAAAACATCGACGGGTAGGTTAGAACCGTCGATGTTTTTAAGACTCAAATTTTTTCTGATAATGGGACAATGCCAATAACGGAAAGATATAACGGTAACTGTGATATTGGATATAGAAAGCGCCTGCCATTCCTTGTCCTTTTGGGTAGTCGGTGGTCCAATCGTCTTTTTCAAGTGAACCTAATAAAAAGGTAATCCCTTTCCGAATCTCAGGCGTAGGTTTTTCAGTTGCGGTAATCAAGGCATCAAGTGCCCAAGCCGTATGTGTCAATGTACTTGACTGCAATGGGACATACGTTTTCTTACTATCACTGTGGCAAGATTCGCCCCAGCCGCCATCCTTGTTTTGAATGGCGCGCAGCCAGTTAACTGCTTTTTGAATCGACGGATGGCTTGATGGAACTCCAACTGCCAATAAGCCTGGAATGGCTGCCCACGTTCCGTAAAGATAACAAATCCCCCATCTGCCGTACCAAGAGCCATCCTTTTCTTGATGTTTCAACAGCCAATTAACCGCTTTTTTGATGGCAGAATGGTCCCTTGATAAATTGGTATAATTACCGAAAAATTCAAGCGTTCTTCCGGTCAGATCGGCGCAAGAAGGGTCGGCAAGAAAAAATTCTCCTTTTTCGATAGGGAGGAACTGCAATAGTTTTGAATTGACGTTTTTTTCAAAAGCCGCCCAGCCGCCATCATCATTTTGCATGGACATTAGCCAGGTCAAGGCACGTTCCCAAGCCTGCAGCTCGGCCGGGACCATTCTCGAAATGGAACGTAAGACAGCGGTCGTATCATCTACATCAGGCAAAATTGTATTCACATCGGAAAAACCCCAGCCGCCCGGCATCGTTTTCGGATTATGAATCACCCAATCTCCGAATTTATGGTGCTGCCGCTCCAGCAGGTATTGATTGGCCTTACTGACCGTAGAGTCTTCAGCATGAAGCCCTGCCGATTGCAAACTAAAGCCAATCAATGAGGTGTTCCACAGGTTGGCGGTTGTATATTGCATATGGGGCAAGCCATTTATCTCGGACTTCATCGATTTAATTCCGGCTACAGCATTTGTAATGAGGGGATCCGTTTTTTTATAACCAAGCGATAAAAGGGCAAATATCATTAAAAAGGTACAGCTGTAATAACTACAAAAGGTACCGTCCGGCTCAATCCGGCCAAGCATATACTTTTTGGCGCGTTCGATGGCCAATTGATGGAGCTGATCGGGTAAACCAAGTAAATTTTTAACACCATCCTCAATAAAAGCATGCAAGGAACGATATTCATTAGAGCGGATCCAGTGGTTATCTTCATCCCGATGTAAATGTAAATGAGATAGATCAGGACTTTTCTGAGTCTTAATCGTAAATTTCTTATCTGCCAAAATCATCATCGGGGCAAGGTTGGCCCTGCCGAAAACAGAAAACGAATAAAAGTTAATCGGGAAGGTATGAGGTAAGAGCATCAATTCGACGGGCAGCGGAGAAAATGGCGGCCACTTATGTTGCCCTGTTAAAGAGAGCATGACCTTCGTAAACATACTAATTTCCTCTAAGCCGCCATTGGCTAAAATAAACTTTTTGGCTGTCCTGAGCCGTTTATCTTCTTTCTGAAGGTAACCCGAATAAAGCAGCGCATAATAGGCTTCAACAGTAGCAGACAGGTTCCCGTCTCCTTCATCATAAAAAAGTTTCCAGGCTCCATTTTTCTCTTGTCTACTTAAAATCCTTTTTACAAGCCCCTGGATTAATTCCTCATCATTTAATTCCAATGTCCGTAATAAAATAATCATATAGGCATCTGTTGAAATGCCAGTGTCAAATGGGTAAGCCCATGATCCATCGGGAGATTGGTCTTTTCGAAGCTTATCAACAATCCAATCAATGCCTGCATTTGAATCAATCATAGTAACGGTTCATTCCTCTCCACTAAAAATATTCTCTTTTATACATATTCCCATAGAGGCAGTAGAATTCGTACGGGAGGTCCTGAGCCATGTTTTTTACGAGAAACCGAGAGAAAACGCCGCTCGAAAGTATAACGGAAGAATTAAAGAAGAAAAGTAAATTTCCAACAGTGGTCCCCAAACCTTCAAAGATTGAAAGAATGCTAGTAGGACAAATTACCAGCAAAACGCGGGAACATAATCTTAATAATGTAACAAGAACAAAGGCCTATCTTGAATTTTACCTGCGTCATCCTGAAGTTCAGTGGGCGTTTCTAGGCCATATGGTCTCCCGTAATGGCGGCTGGAACATGACCGATCTAAAGGGTGAATTTCTAACCCGGTTGGTACCGAAAAAAGAAAGGAATTTATTTTTTTCCTTTTTAGAGCGTGGGAACTGGTTGATTTTTCAAGACGTTTACCCACAATTTTTAATTTATGAAGAAAGCCTGAAACAACAGAAGCCGTTATTTCACTTATTTTCTGATTTAAACATCTCAACCTTCATGGAAACAATTTGGAACCATTTTTGGAGAAATCAAGATATCTATATTCTTACCATTGCCATGGTTATCAATGAGCAATGGTATCTGGAAAAGAGAGTGATTCAAAATCCGCTTTATCAAAAAGAAGTACTGTACAAATTTGAATTTATCCTTCAAGACTGGCTATCTTTTAACCATATTCTCTTTCCCTTTGGATCAAGAAATCTGGTAGGGCAGACACTCCACCAGTTTGAATCGCTGAAGGAACGAATTTTACTCGGGAAAAGGTTATATACCGTTCTTTTTAAAAATAAGGAGGTTTTTAATGAGTCGGTTAAGTGGGCGAAAAGCCATCCGCATACTGGATCAAGAAAAGATTATTGGCCGCATCTATTTAATAATGTAAATGAAGGAATACCGGGCTTTGCGTATCAGCTTCGTTTAAAATCCTGCCAGCTTAGGGAAGGGGCAAGGAAAATTTATAGTCCTACCTTAGAAAATGCCTGGAAAAATGTCAGCCAGAAAGAAGCCGAAAAAGGGGACTGGTTTGAAGACTGGCGGGTGGTTGAGTATTTAACGGATGATGATGAAAACATTGACGGGGAGATTAAAAATGAATACTGTAAAACACTTGAACGGCTCGAGCTTGCAGCCCTTGCCAAAAAAGCGATTACCTTTTAGGAATAAAAATTATCTTGCAAGTATCCTGCTCGCCTCCTTGCTTGGGACGTATTTAGACCTTTATTTTGTCGGGAAACAGCTCTACCAGTTTCCAATGAGGCCGCTGCCCGAGCTTTTCTCGATTAATATCACGTTCACATTACTGGGGCTACCCATCCTTGTGATGATTTTTCTGAGCTTTATTTCGAGGGTGAATATATGGGGGGAAATGGGTGTCATCCTGTTTGTTAGTTTATTAATGCCTATTTTTGAAAAATTTGCTGAACAACTTGGCTGGTTTGCCCATTCCGATGGGTGGCAACATTTTTATACCTTTTTTGGTTATTTATTATTCCTGACGATTATTTATCTGTTTAATAAGTGGCTGGAAAAAAGGACAATTTAACACAAAAAGCCGAGACAAGCGTCTCGGCTTCCTTGATGCCATCGTTGTGACATCAGCCCCTTCCGTCCGTACAGTGGTTAAGTGTCCCGCAACAAGCGAATGTTCGGAAGGGGTAGCTTTATTATACCACAACAGTAGTGGAAATATAATGGAAACTTGTAATTTAGGTTCCCAAACTTTCTTTTCCTTTTGAAAAAGTGTATGATAATAATGATTTTTACATAAAGGAGTGTTTTGAAATGGCTAAAAAAGGATACATATTAATGGAAAATGGCAACAAGATTGAGTTTGATTTGTTCCCGAACGAAGCACCAGGAACCGTAGAAAATTTTGAAACATTAGCTAAAAAGGGCTACTACGATGGATTAACCTTTCATCGTGTAATCCCAGGTTTTGTTAGTCAGGGAGGCTGCCCGACTGGCACTGGAACTGGTGGGCCTGGCTACACAATCAACTGTGAAACTGAAGGAAATCCACACAAGCATGTTCCAGGCTCATTATCAATGGCCCATGCAGGAAAAAACACGGGCGGAAGCCAATTCTTCATCGTCCATGAATCACAGCCGCACCTAAACGGTGTGCATACTGTTTTTGGTCAGGTAACTTCTGGTCTAGAAGCCGCAAAAGCAATGAGAAATGGTGACAAAATGCAAGAAGTTAAGGTGTTCGATGAGGAATAAGTAAGGCAGGGGGGCTAATTTTTAGCTCTCTTTTTTTATTTTAGAATGTTTATTAATTCATAGGGGAAAATAACCTCAAAAGTTCACTTTTGGGGGTCAATATGAAAAAGTTTGCTAAATTAATTATCCCATTTTTATTTTTTTCGTTTCATGGTTCTGCTTCAGCTGAAAATAGTCATACCAAGGAACTAATGGCAGCCATTATCATCGATGATTTTGGCGGTGGAACGGGTGGCGTACGGGATTTTCTAGATGGAGATATTCCGATTACTGCAGCTGTCATGCCATTTACAGAAAACTCAAAAGAACATGCCGAGTGGGCCCATAAAAACGGTTTTGAAGTGATGCTTCACCTGCCGATGGAGCCAAAGCGTGGAAAAAGGTCATGGCTCGGACCAAAGCCAATTACGGTTGATCTTTCCCCTAAAGAAGTGAGGCAACGGGTAGAGGAAGCAATAAAAAGCGTTCCTTACGCGATTGGTTTGAATAACCATATGGGTTCACTTGCTGTTGAAGATGAAGAAATTGTCCGAGTTATCGTTGAGGTCGCTAAGGAAAGAAACCTATTTATCATTGATAGCGGCACAAGTCCAGGAACAAAATTTCCGGAAATCGCAAAGGAACTGGGTGTACCTCTTTTAAAAAGAGATGTATTTCTTGATGACATTTCATCCTCTTCCTATGTTCGAAAACAAATGGCTCGACTGGCAAGAGTAACAGAATTTAATGGCAAAGGAATTGCAATTGGTCATGTAGGCGTGACGGGTAAGGTATGTTCTGTTGGAGTTTTTGAATCAATGGCGGAGTTTAAGGAACGGAATATAAAAATTGTTCCTGTTTCAAAGCTATTTTCAGGAAAGTTGACTAAAAAGAATTTTGTTCCTTTTTAAAGGCAACCATGTGTTGCCTTTTTTTGTTGAATACCAGGAAATCATAAAATAATTTATGTGTGGATAACAATGAAATAACCGAATTTCATCAAACGAATTACTTTTCCTAATTGTCCCTAGCTGTTAAAATGTCAGCTATAATATAAAAAAATAATCGATTAGATAAAAATAAATGCCATCATTAATGGAGAGGAAACTGTAATATGAAACTAATATCATGGAATGTAAATGGCCTAAGGGCGTGTGTCAAAAAAGGGTTTTTGGATTATTTTCAGGAAGTGGACGCAGATATCTTCTGTGTGCAGGAGACGAAATTACAAGAAGGGCAAATTAGTCTAGAGTTGGATGGCTATCACCAATATTGGAACTATGCCATAAAGAAAGGGTATTCCGGCACTGCGGTTTTCACGAAGAAAGAACCGCTTTCTGTCAGATATGGGCTAGGAACGGATGATTCTCAAGATGAGGGAAGAATCCTTACCCTGGAGTTTGATGACTTTTTCTTGGTCAATGTCTATACCCCAAACTCACAGCGTGATTTAGCGAGAATTGGCTATCGCCTTGAATGGGAGGATCAAATTCTTGACCACTTGAAAGGACTGGATAAAGTAAAGCCAATTATCCTTTGCGGGGATTTGAATGTCGCCCATCAAGAAATGGATTTGCGAAATCCCAAATCCAATCTTGGCAACTCTGGATTTACAGAAGAAGAACGGGGGAAAATGACTTCATTGCTTGCCGCAGGATTTGTGGACAGCTATCGTCATTTTTATCCGAATCAGGTAGGTTCTTATACCTGGTGGTCGTATATGGCCAAGGTTCGCGAAAGGAATATTGGCTGGCGGATTGATTATTTTATCGTTTCTGAACGGTTACGTGAACGGTTAATCAATGCGGATATTCATTGCAATGTGATGGGCAGTGATCATTGCCCAATCCTCCTTGAAATTCAATAATTTGTTACGATAACTTTTTCTTATGGCTTATTATAAAATACTCGTCATTTTCTTTATGGAGTTTCTATTTTAAAGTTAATTCATGAAGAAATTCGGGGGGGATGAATCATGGATTTGAAAAAAGATGTACAACAGCAATTTGGGAAAAGTGCAGATTCGTATGTTAGTAGCGCCATTCATAAAGATGGGAAGGACCTGCAAAAAATGCTGCAATTGGCGGCGATTACTGGCGGGGAAAAGCTGCTCGACATTGCTACTGGCGGCGGACATACCACGAACGCGTTTGCTCCTTTTGTGAAAAATGTGACCGCCGTGGATTTGACAGCTGAAATGTTACTGGCAGCGGAAAAATTCATCCATGGGAATGGACATCAAAATGTTAACTTTATTCAGGGGGATGCTGAAAATCTTCCTTTTACCAATGAGGCATTTGAACTTGCGACATGCAGGATTGCCCCGCACCACTTCCCGGATGTGCGCCGGTTTATTGAAGAGGTATATCGGGTGCTGAAACCAAATGGACAATTTTTACTTGATGATAACGTCGTTCCAGAAGAGGATGATTTCGATCAATTTTACAATACAATCGAAAAATGGCGGGATTACAGTCATTTTCGGGCCTGGAAGAAGAGTGAATGGCTCCGTATGCTTGAAGCCGCGGGCTTTGAAATTCATGAATGGCATCGATTTGATAAAACCTTCCGTTTCGTGTCTTGGTGCAATCGCATGAATTTACCTCAAAGTGAAAAAAACAAATTAGTTCAATACATCTTGGATGCATCTCAAAAAGTTAAAGATAAGTTTAGGGTTGTTATTGAGGGAAATCAAATTATTTCCTTTCAAGGAGAAGCTGTCGTTTTGAGGGCCGTGAAAAAGTAAAAAAAACCCTTTGCAAGAAGAGAAAAATCTCTTATTGCAAAGGGTTTTTTTAAAGAAAATTAGATGCCGTTAAGTGCGGTTCCCATTTCATCGAATTCAGGTGATTTCTCATTTTGGTTCGAATTCTCTAGTTGGTCTTGGTCAACCGGATTAACTAATCCTTTGTCCTCTTCTTTTTTCTCATGGTAAAAACTCACGATAGGACCATCTCCTTAAATAACGATTTACTTAAGTATTTTTTCCCACAAGAAAATTTCTAAACCTCTTTTTTATGACTAGAAAAAAACTTGTGACATAAAAGAAGTATAGTATAGAGGCTTTGCTATTTTAAGAGGATAAAGAGAAGGGAGTGTTTTTATTATCGTTAATAAGTAGAAAAAGTAATGTTTGACGAATCTGGTTTAAGATAGTATAATAATCCTTGTCGCTGAAACGAAAGACCTATTAATTAAGCATTGATTGAAAGACATTTCGAATGAGGTTGACACAGAATATTCATTATGTTAATATAATGAATGTCGCTGGTCGATAGATTGGTAGATTGAACTGAATTTGTTC